>JBCBRU010000034.1:0-27785 GCA_039819565.1 Myxococcota bacterium
CATTGGCTTTACCCAGAGCCCCACGAAGCGAGCCTACCTTCACGGGCTTACTCTGCTCGTAGCCAACGCCGTGGTCCTGGCCCCCGCCCACACCCAGAAACCCCTACGCTGAGTCCCTCGAGTGAGGGCCTCATGTCCGTGCTCAGTCTCGGGCGGCTGAGCGCGGGCGAGGCGTACCAGCTCGGCTGGGGACGACCACAACCCGGTCAAGGAGCCTTGCCTACCCGCCGGCCTCCCTTCGAGGGGCGGGCTCCAGCTTCGCAGTTGCTGCGACGAAAGTCGCAGGGGCCACCCAGCTCCCTGCGGAGCGTCAGAAGGGTTGCGCCTTTGTAGAAAGATATAGCTCCGATAGATCGCTCAGAAACCCTTCGCCTTTAGTTCGGCGCAGTAGTCGATGTCGCGGAGGCGAGGGGTGAACACGAAGATATCGAAGCCTCCTGAGTTGCGTTCGGCATAGTCCGTGGGCTTGGGCTTCTCGGCGTCGACCTCGATGAAGCGTACCGCCAAAGTCACTTCCGGAGAGTGTCTTCGGATGTACCACGGTACGCCTCGATCCGGTCGAGCGTGCTCTCCGCCCGCGATGAGCACCGCGGGGCCCTCGGCCGCGAGCATAGCGTCGGCCATGCGGGCGTCTCGTGCCCGCTGCACGCGGGCCATCGGCGCGACCGTCTCCTCGGTGAGGTAGCCGCAGTGAGAGGCTACGAGGTCCTGGTTGAGCGAGGACGAGAGGGGCTCGGGCAGAGGGCTCCCAAGGGCGTGCCGGGCCTGGACGTCGGCTTCGAGCTCCTTGGTTCCCCGAGCGAGGGCCATAGCCTCGCGGCGCGGCAGCCCCGCCGCCACGAGAGAAAGGCCGGCCTCGCTTGCCGCTTCGAAGATCGGTCGGTATTCGGCGAAAGGGGGCCATCCCGAGTCCGCCCACTGGCTCGCCTCGGCGACCGCCGCGGGGTCCCAACCCGAAGCGACACTCGCGGCCGCGATCTCGTCCTGGCGGTCTTCGGCGATCATCTCGAACACGAGGACGGGTTTGCGTCCTTGGAGCACGATACGCCGCACCAAAGCTCCCTGAAGGGTATGGTGATCGGGGTTGTCGTGCTTTTCGCCGAGCATGACGAAACGCGCGGCCCCGAGCCGGGCATCGAGCTCCGGCCCGTCGAGGGCGACGCCCGCCTTGACGTCCCACACCACCCCCACCAGGGGGTGGTCTGCATCGAGGGCGCCTTTCCAGGCGTGGGATCGGAAGGCGGTCAGGCCCGAAGCGGCACAGGCGCAGAGGCTCAAGAGCAGGAGGGGAGAGAGAGCGCGCACCGGACGGAGTTAGGACAGGCTCACGATCCTGCCAAGCTCGGTGCCGTCATGCGGGCGATGCGCCGTTGAGACGCGCGGGAGGCTACGAGGAGGCAGACGAGGGCCCGCCGGCGTCCTCGAGCCGCCCCCCGCCCGTAGGTCTCAAGGAACCGGAACCTGGCGAGAGCCATGGCAACGAGCGTTGTGAACTTGGCTTTCATGATGATCCTCTTCCTTTGGGACCGGTCTTGGTAACCGACCTTGCACAACGCTGAACCGGACAGGGCACCATCCATACTTTTCCCGAGTCCAGCCCGGGCGCGGATCGGCTATCTTCTCGTCAGGGCGCGAGCGCAACCCTTCCCAGAAATGCAGGAAAGACTGCGTCCTCCCACCTACCTACGGAAGAGCCATCTCGTGGCCAAGCTGAGGAGCAGAACCCCGCCGAGGACGTAGCTCTTCAGGCGACCCCAAAGAGCGCCGTCGCGGTGCGTCTCGTTCCTGGTGTCTCGCCCGGCAGCCTTGCGCGGGTCCCGCCCCTCCGACCCTGAGAGAACCTCCTCCTCACGGTTGTCGGATCCGTCGTGCACGTGGGGGTCGACCTGGTTGTCGTGGGGGTGGGCCTGGGCGAGAGCGGCGGAGCCCAAGGTCAGGAAGACAGCGAGAGTGACGGCCCGCATCGCCCCCTCTGCATAGCCGAGTCGGCGTGACGGAACGATCGCGAGGGCTTCTCCGGACGTCGTCTCCATCTTGAGGCATCCGGGTTCAGGGGAGGATTCCGCCGGGTTTGTTGGCTCGCGAGCATCCAACGGTTGCCGGGAAACTGAGCACCGTGCACATCCTCGCCCCGAGGAAGCACACGTCAGCGATGAAGTTCTCATACATGAACCCCACGATAATCCACTTCGGTCGAGGCCAGATTGCCCGCATTGCCAAGAGCATTCCGGCCGGACGCAAGGTGCTGGTCACGTACGGCTATGGCTCCATCAAGAAGAACGGCGTGTACGATCAGGTCGTCGAAGCCCTCAAGGACCATGAGTGGGTGGAGTTCTCAGGGATCGAGCCCAACCCGACCCAAGAGACCCTCGACAAGGCCGTGGAGGTCGTAAAAAAACAGGGCGTCGACTACATCCTCGCGGTGGGCGGCGGTTCCGTCATCGATGGCTCCAAGTACATCGCCGCCGCCGCGCTCTACGACGGGGACGGTTGGGACATCATGACCGGCGCCCATCGATTCAAGGCCGCCGTAGACCTGGGCTGCGTGCTGACCATCCCCGCCACCGGGTCCGAGTCGAACTCGGCCGCGGTGGTGACCAAGGGCGCTACCAAGGACAAGTTGTCCTTCATGAACCCTGCCGTCCAGCCCAAGTTCGCGGTGCTCGATCCGGACGTCATGAAGACCCTCCCCGAGCGACAGCTTGCCAACGGCATTGTCGATGCGTGGGTCCACATCTGTGAGCAATACCTCACCATCCCCCACGGGGCGCTCGTGCAAGACGGCTACGCCGAAGCCCTCCTGAGGAACCTTCTGAAGCTCGGGCGGGAGTACGATCAGAGAGACAGCGACGCCTGGCGAGAGAACCTGATGTACACGGCCAACCAAGCCCTCAACGGCATGCTTGGCTCCGGGGTGCCGCAAGACTGGGCCACGCACATGATCGGACACGAGCTGACCGCCCTCTACGGTGTCGACCACGCCCGCTCTCTAGCCATCGTGCAACCTTCCCTGCTGCGCAACCAACTCGCCAGCAAGAGACCCAAGCTCGAGCAAATGGGAAAGAACGTCTTTGGTCTGGAGGACGGCGCAGACCTGGCCGAGCGCACCGTCGACGCCATCGAGGCCTTCTTCCAGAGCCTCGATGTCGCCACCCAGCTCACCGAGCACGGGGGTGACAAGGCCGAGGCTGTGGATACCATCGTGGTGCAGCTCGAGAAGCACGGCATGAAGGCGCTCGGCGAGAACAAAGCCATCACCTTGGACGTAAGCCGGGAGATCCTCGAACACGCCGTGGTCTGACCTCTTGCTTCGCTCGGCTTCAACATCTCTGGAGGAGCCGGCGGCCCCCAGCATGGTCCTTTGATCGAGCAGACAACACGGCTGGGGCCGATGCTCGTGCCCCGACGGATCGACGGGACTACTCGAAGCGATCTCCCCCCCTCAGCTCAGGGTGCGGAGACTCTGAGGCCAGGGATCGGGGAAGGTCTCCCCCCGCTGCCAGGCCGCGACCTCGTCTTCCGTGCACAAGGCCGTTTTCAAGGCGGCGGCGAAACGTCGGCACGCGTCGGGCAAACCGATGAGGGTGAGCTCGTTGTTACGGTCCCCGAAAATGGGGTGCGCCGCACGCAGTCGCTTCTCGAGAAGCTCCACCTCCATGGCGAGGAGTTTGCCGTGATGGTTATGGACGGCTTCGGCCATCCACAGCCCGGTGATCTCGAGGGCGATCTGGCTGCCGGATTGCTGCCAGAGGAGGACGTCGGCAGGGCGCGTAGCCAGCCACAAGAAGCCCTTGGTGCGGTACACCCCGGTGCCGAGTTCGCTCTGGCACACGTCGTACAGGCGCTGAGGATGAAACGGTCGCGGGTCCCGAAGAACGAGGGCCTCGACCTCATCGGCGGTCGGGGTATTTCGGGCGAGTCCGAACTCATCCGCGCGCCTCTCGAGGTCTCTCAGCTCGGGGGCGGGGGTGGCCTCGAGCTGCCCCAGCAAGAGCCCGGCATGCGCGGAGAGTCCAACCGTCGCTTGAGGCCTCAACTTCCTCAGTGCTCGAACCTGGCCATCCACGACGGCTCTGGGCACGGTGTCGGTCTTCGTCACGATGATCACGTTGGCGAACACCAGCTGCTCCGCCAAAATCTCGGCCGCGTATCGAAGAGCAGGGTCCTCGGAGGCTGGCGCTTCACCGATCAAGACCTCGCCGTCGGCGAAGTCGCGATGGAGGTTTAGGGCGTCGACGGTCACGATGAAATGGCGCAGATGGAAGCGATCATCCTGGGTCAGGGCCGCGATCAACGGCCACGGCCGGGCGGCTCCCGTGCTCTCGCAGAGGACGTGCGGCGGAGCTGGTTCGAGAGCGGAGATCTCCGCCAGCGCTCGACCGACCGAGGCGTGGAGCTCCTCGCGGGCATGGCGGCCATGGAGAGCCGCGACGCGGTCGACCAGGCGACCTGCCTCCGGTTTGGAGGTATCGTTCGAGAGAAGCTCGACGTCGACACCGAGCTCGCTCAGGTCATGAACGATGAGGGCAGCGTCACGG
This sequence comes from Myxococcota bacterium, assembly GCA_039819565.1. Classification (GTDB taxonomy): domain Bacteria; phylum Myxococcota; class Kuafuiibacteriia; order Kuafuiibacteriales; family Kuafuiibacteriaceae; genus JAHQVK01. Next base: position 4,539 of record JBCBRU010000034.1, read on the forward strand.
AGGGACTCGTCGACGCGCCAACGCCGGAGCAGGGTGGTCTTCCCGGAGCCGAGAAAACCGCAGACCGCGGTGATCGGTAATCTCTTGGTTGAGCTCATGAAACCTCGTGAGCGCTAGTCCAACTGCGGAGAGAAGATCTTGGGGGGCTCGGGCTCACCCTCGATGTAATCCCGGCGCTCGAGGCGACCTACCGTCTGGGTATGCCGGACCATGACCTTGCCGGTATCAGGGTAGCCGCAGACCTCGTGAGGCTCATAGGGCCCCATCGCGAGATAGACGAGGTCTTCGTCTCCATCGTTGCCGATCTGGTGGGCAACCTGGCGACCCGCGGGGCAAGAGATGCAGTCGCCGGGGCCAATGTCCTGGGTCGTGTTGCCGTAGCGAAGCAGGCCCCGCCCCGACAGGATGTAGAAGACCTCATCTTCCATGGCGTGCCAGTGAAAGGGACACCCCACGCTCTGGGGCGCGAGACGGTTGAGCACCACCCCAAGCTTGCCTCCACCCCGACGCATGTGCGGCGTCAAGACCTTCCAGCGACTCTTCCACGGAGCGTCAGCCCCGCTGTCTTGCCATTCTGCGTCGTCGACATTCGTGACCGGCTCAAACCCCCCGACGTTGCTCTTCGTCATCACATATCATCCTTTCGAACGAACGCCTCAGCGACTCGCTCTAAAGCTCGCGGTCACTCTCCACCGCGAAATAGAACCACTCAGCGAACACCTCCGCGTCCGGGTTCGGAAAGACGATAAACCCATCTTGCTCAGCCAAGACCTTGGTCCCGTCGGCGCGAGTTCCAATCACATCGCCTTTACGGAGGGGATCGAAGCTCCGGTAGTCCCGGGCCAGGACGTCACCGACATCGAGGCGATCGACGACGCCAACGAGCTTCATGAGCTCGGCCGATGCTGGCGGAGGCTCGGGATCGCCGTCCACGAGGCCGAGAAGCTTGAGAGTCTGCATGATCGCGTAGAGCGCGCGCGAAGGAGCCTCGGCTTCGTCGTGCTGGCCGCACTCGTAGGTGATGCCGTACCCCCCTACGGTTCGCATGTACTCGGTCGTACCCACGCCGTAGTCGACACTCAGCAAATGCTCCGGGGATGGTTGAACCGACGCTTTGCGCTGTTTGACGCCCGTTTCGTAGACGCTCATCCATCCTTCAACGAAGAGCCTGGCGCCGAGATGGAGCGCGATCTGCGTTTCGGGCCCTTGATGTCGAAAGGGCTCGAGCGAACCCTCGTTGTCTTCCGGACCAATCAGGGCGAACGGCTCCCCAGGGGTGTGGAAGGAGTGCAAGTCCAACAGGACATCATGCTCCTGGAGGAGAGGACAGAGGCGGTTGCCGATGGTGTCCTCGTAGTCCCGAGGCTCGGACTTGGGGCTCAGATGCCGGTTCAGATTTCGATCCGCAGCTCGCTGCTTGAGGTCGTACGCTCTCGGGTTCGTCACCGGAACCAACGTGAGGTGGCCCGCCGCGAGCTCGAGCTGGCCGCTCTCGAGCTCGGCCATCACGCTGCGTATCGCCTGCGTACCGCAGGTCTCGTTCCCGTGCACAGCTCCCAAGATGATGAGGCGGGGCCCGGGAGCATCGGCGCTGAAGCTGTGGCTTTGAAACTCGGTCACTCCCATAGCTGCTGCCGTCTCGGCATGACGGTGGAGCTCTAGATGGTCAACGGGTTTGTCGACCTGCCGGCGCCGCATGAGGAGCCTCGGTCCGGTGCCCCTCGGCCAGCTCGGCGAAGAAAGATTGCAGCCGGCGTCGACCCGCAGTGGGGGCTACAGCACCCTCCGAGTTGACGAAGTGAAAGCCACCTAGCAGCGCCCCGAGATTGCGGTTGAACGGAGCCGTCACCGCGGCCGCAGCCCGAAGCACCCCGAGAGGCAGGGCCGCGAACTTCGGGGGCTTATCCAGGGCCTCAAAGGCGAGCTCGCCGATGCCTCGCATGCTGAAGGTCTCGGGCCCTCCGGCGTCGATGTCCGTCGCTGCAGACGCCGACTGAATCACTTGGGCCACGAGGTCGCCCACGTCGGCGCCGTGGATAGGGTTGACCTCGGCTGAGCCGTCTCCGAAAAGCCAGACCCGCCCATCTACGGCCATGTTGAAGAGCTCCTTCATGTCGTTGAACAAGCCGGTGGGCCGGATGATCGTCTCGCGGAGGGAGGAGCCGCGCAACCGATCCGTCACCTGCTCCTTGGCCTCGAAGAGCTCGTTTCGATCCCGATGCGAGGGAGCGCCGAAGACGCTCACGTAGACGAAACGATCGGCTCCCGCACGCTCGGCCTCATCGACGAGGGCCAGATTGGCGTCGCGGTCTACCTGCCAGAAGGTGGGGTATCTCGAAAGCTGGCGCACCCCGATGGCGCTAAAGACCGCGTCCATGTCGTCGGCGAGCCCCACCAAGCTCTCGCGCTCCGTGGCTTGCCCCACGAACACCTCGTCGAAGGCCTCCTTGGCCGGTCCCAGACGCTGCTTGTCTCGCACCAAGGCCCGGATGAAGTGACCTCTCTGCTTGAGCGCCCGGGCCACTTGGCTCCCTAGGTATCCAGTTGCCCCTGCGACGGCGATGCGTTTCGGCTTGTTCATGATAAATATCCTTTCTATTCGGGACGGTAGGGCTCTTCTTTGGGAAGATGGCTCACTAAAAGCTTGAGATAGAAGACGGGCAGGAACCACTCCAAACCCGCCGGGGTTGCGGCCGCATAGAGGCTCAAGAGGATCGCCCCCGCATAGGTACCGTAGGCGACCGGGCGCTGAAGGTATTGAGGTACCCCGAGAATGAGGACCGCGGCGGAAACCAGATAGCCGCCGGTCAAAGCCACCCACCAGATGTCGCCGGCGAGGTACACCCCCGCCACCACGCCGAGGTGAACGAGGTGCAGGAGGACGAAACCGAGATGCGCGCCGAAGCCCTGGCCAGGTCGATGGTACCAGCGCTTCGCAGCTGAAGTTGCGTTGGTGAGGACGCCGCCGGCGAGGTCCAGGGCGAACACGGCGGCCAGAACCGCTTGGGCGACGCCCCAGCTCGGCGCGATCGCGAGCCCGTAGAGGGGCGCCGCCACGGCCGCTGCGACCGGGGCCACGGATTGCACCCAGAGTTCCGCGGGGGTGGCGCCAGGTCCGATGAAGCGGTCGGCGAGGCCGAGGAGGCCGGAGCGAGGTTCGGGGGTTTGCCATTCGATGGTCATGAACTCTCCATTCGAGCCCGAAGAGAGCAGGAAGTGGGCCAAGCCAGCTCGCCCCCGGTGCCCGTCAAAGCCGCGATATTTCGCGGGCTTGACGGGGCGGTCCGTGAGATATGACGGGTATGGCGAGCGAGGAGGCGGCGGCGCTCTTCTTTCGTGAGGCGGCGCTACGCATCTGCGGGCACCTCGAAGCGCACGAGAGCCTCGCTCGGTGTCTGAGGTGGCTCCGCACTCACGTGCCCGTCGACCGAATGTTCCTCGAGACCTTCGACCCCGGCAGCGGTGCCATGCGGACCATCGCGACCGCGGATGTTCGAGGAGGGCGCGCTCTCGACGCTCTGACCGCCCTTTCCCCCGAGGCTCGCGGGGCGATTGAGGCCCGCCGCGGTGAGGCTCCGATCTCGCTCGTCTTCAACGACGCCCGCGCCGAGCCGGCTGCCGTCGACATGTATCGACACCACGGCATCGACCTCGACGCCGCGGGCCTCCTTCTGGTTCTCGGGGCGCCCGACGCGCCTTTGGGGAACGTGGTCTTCATCAGCGAGGGTGAGCGCTACACGCCGGATCACGCCGAGCTCCTCGTTCCGCTGAGGGAACTCTTCACCATCGCAATGTCCAACGCCCTCGAGCACCGAGAAGTCATTCGGCTCGGCCGACTCCTCGCCGACGACAATCGCTACCTAAAGAACGAGCTCGACCTTCAGGCAGGCCTCGACATCATCGGTTCGGACCAGGGGCTGCGGACGGCGATGTCGGCCCTCCGGAAGGTGGCCCCCACCGACAGCGTGGTCCTCCTCCTCGGGGAGACTGGAGTCGGCAAAGACGTGCTCGCGCGGGCTCTCCACCGCCTGTCGCCGCGAGCCCAGGGCCCGTTTATCACCGTCAACTGCGGCGCCATCCCCGAGTCCCTCATCGACAGTGAACTCTTCGGCTATGAGAAAGGCGCCTTTACGGGAGCCCAAGAGCGGCGCCGCGGCCGCTTCGAGCGCGCGGAAGGGGGCACCCTCTTTCTTGACGAGGTGGGCGAGCTGACCCCTGCCGCTCAGGTCCGGCTCCTCCGGGCTCTGCAGAACCAAGAGATCGAACGTGTGGGGGGTACCGAGGCGTTCAAGATCGACGTCCGTATCGTCGCCGCAACCCACCGCTCACTCGAGGAGATGGTCAGGTCGGACCGTTTTCGTGAAGACCTCTGGTACCGCCTCAACGTCTTCCCCATTCGCATCCCTCCGCTCCGCGACCGCATCGAGGACGTCCCCGCCCTGGTGCGCCACTTCGTCGAGGGCAAGACCCGCAGCCTCAAGCTCGGTACGCCTCCGCCTCTGGAAACCGGGGCCCTGCTTCCTTTGGAGCGCTACGGCTGGCCGGGCAACGTTAGGGAGCTCGAACACGTAGTGGAGCGAGCGCTGATTCTGTGTCGCGACGAAACCGGCCTTCACTTCCGCGACGCGCTCGGGCCTTCGCAGCCCGTGGCCTCGGACGATGATCCGCTCGAGCTCGACGAGGTCCTGCGCCGACACATCCGGCGGGTGCTCGACCTGGTCGAGGGCCGGATCGAGGGCCCGGACGGCGCCGCGGCACGATTGGGTATCAACGCCAGTACCTTACGCTCGCGTATGCGGAAGCTAGACATCGCGCGCCGATGATCCCGGCCGCCCTCAGGCCCCCACCTCAGCCACGAGACGGTCGAGCAACCACCGAAGCTCCGGATCCCCATCCAAGCGCGCGTGCCAGGCGGCCGAGACGGTGAAGCTCGGTACCTCGAGCGGCGGCGGCCGCGACACCAGGTCGTACCGAGTCATGTAGGCCTCGGCGATGTGCTCAGAGATGGTGAGGACGCAGTTGGTCGTCGCCACCAGCGCCGGGGCGGACGAGAAGCTGCTCACCGTGCAGCGCACCCGTCGGAGTAGCCCGATCTCTTCCAACCTATCGTCGACGATGCCACGGGCATCTCCGCGCGGGGCGACCAGAACGTGGTCGAGCCCGGCATAACTCTCCGGAGTCCAGGGCCGTCTGAGGGCAGGATGTCCTTTACGAAGCAGACATACGAAACGGCTGATGAGGAAAGGCCGAAGCCGGATATCTTCCGGCAGTCTAGATTGCGAATAAACCCCAAAGGCAGCATCGTACCGGCCGTTCCGGAGGGCTGAGACGCCATCGTCGACCATGGAGCGCACATGAAGCTCGACGCCCGGGGCCTCCCTTTCTACGCATTCGAGAAGCGCGGGAAGCACGACCAGCTCGAAAAAGTCGTTCGCTCCGATGACGAAGGTCCGCTTGACCTGACGGGGATCGCGGACGGCCTCTTCCGGCCGCAACAGGACCTCTACGCCCTCCAGAAGATCCCGGAGCGGCTCACGGAGCCGAAGGGCTCGGGCCGTGGGTACCATCCGCTTTCCGGCGCGGGTGAGCAGCTCGTCTTCGAATTGCCCACGGAGACGAGCCAAGGCGTGGCTCGTGGCGGAGGGGCTGAGAGCGAGCCGCTGCGAGGCTTCCTTGATGCTCTGGGTGTCGAGAAGAGCGTCGAGGACGACGAGGAGGTTGAGGTCAACGGCAGAGAGATGCACGAAATCGAATTATGCCATGCGGTTAATGCACTGGATACAGCTAGGAGCCGACCTTAAACAGAGAGCGAAAGGCAGGCATACAGATGACTAGAATTCTCGTTACCGGCGCCACCGGCACCATCGGAAGCCAAATCGTCGAGCCACTCATCCAGGCGGAGGCCACCGTCCGGGCCGCGGTGCGGAGCCGGAGCCGGGCTTCGGCCCTCGAAGCGCAAGGGGCAGAGATCGTCGAGTACGACATCGAGCAAGGACAGGGCGTGGAAGAAGCTTTCGCGGGGGTTGATCGGGCCTTTTTGCTCACTCCCTTCGTACCCGACTTCTCCGCGCTCACGATTCGGGCCCTCGAGGCCGCCCGCAAGGCCGGCGTGAGTCATGTCGTCAAGCTGTCCGCGGCCGGCGCCGACCCGGCGAGCCCGTCGTGGCTTCCTCGCAATCACGGGCTGGGGGACGTCGCGGTGGCCGAAAGCGGCCTTTCATACACCATCCTTCGACCTACTTTCTTTCAGGACAACATCATCACCTTCTCCGCGGACAGCCTCCGCAGCGAAGGGGTCTTCTACGGGGCCTCCGCCGGGCAGAGTGTGGCCTACGTAAGCAGCCGCGACGTGGGCGCCGTTGCTGCGCAGGCTCTTTTGCATCCACACAAACACGCCGAGAAGACCTATGACCTCACCGGCGGCGAGGGGGTTACGGGTCTGGCGCTGGCCGCCTTGCTCACCGAGACGCTCGGTAGGCCGGTGAGCTTTCGCGACATCTCTTCCGACGAATACGGAGCCTCTCTCCGCGCTGCGGGAACGCCAGAGCCCTTTGTCGAGGCTCTTCTCGGTCTGGAGTATGTCAAGGCCCAGGGTTGGGCCGCCGCGGTGAGCCCCCATGTCTCTGAGGCTCTGGGCCGAGCTCCGGAGACCTATGCCGCCTTCATCGCCCGCAATCGGGGCCGACTCCTCGGGTGAGGCGCCTCGAAGGCCTTCAAAGTCCGAGCATATGGCACCACACCGGAGCGTAGAGGGAGCGGCCTTCGTCGTCCCGCGGAGTGGCGGTGTCACCGATCGGGGAGTTGTGAGGGTTGGCATCGACCGGATGGGGGGGCTCCGCGGTGGTGAGCTGGCGGACTCCCCCGAACGGTGGCGGCACCCCATCCACGGTCTCTGGGGGCCCCAGAATACCTAGATTATCCCATGAGCGTGGGAAGGCGCGGAACAAGGGGTCATCCACGTGCCCGAACCCCCACGTCCGCTCGGGGGGGGTGAGACGGGCTTGTCGGGTCCAGGGTGCAGGCTCAGTCCCGGCGAAGAGCAAGACCCGCTCCGTCTCGTAGAAGCGGCCGATCATGGCCGCGTGTCCGGAGCCCTGCGAGTGTCCCGCCACCGCAATGCGAGACCATCGCACCTCATCTCCGTCCAGGTAATCCGTCCAGCCGAGGTGCAACAGGAGCTTCACCAACCGGTTGAGAATGGCGTCCGTGGGCCCAACATCCACGTGGGGGCTGAGCGGCTCGCCGCGGAGCACCTCGATGCGCAGCGACTCATGGCAGTCAGGATTGTCATCACTGCCGCAGACCACGAACACACGCACGTCATTGACGTAGGCGAGACCGATGGCATCGTCGCCTCCCGCGGCGGCGTTCTTGAGAACGTCATCGTAGTCCGCCGGCCGGGCCGTAGCGCCGGGAAGGAAAACGAACAGACGTCCCGTCCGCTCGCCCACGGCCGCTACGTAGCGGTGATCCGGGTCACCGCTACGTAGCGCCGGGTCGGTGTCTTGAGGAGCCACGGAACCCACGTCGAGGCCCTGGGCCGCGACGCCCCCGCAACCCTCCCGGACCGGAGGACCGATCGGTCCCCCGCCGTCCGCGGGGGCCTCGCCGCCGTCAGCAGGCAGGCCCGAGTCGGCGGTACCGAGGTCCGCTTCGACCACCGGCTCCCCGGCGTCCAGGCCCGCGTCGACCGCCGCCACATCGAGCTCCGTGAAGCCGCCGTCGGCTTCCACCGCCTCTCCGTCATCCGAACAGTGGGTGAGGAGGAGCGCCGCGCTCAGCAGCAACCCGGTTCGACGAGACGAAGCGTATAAGGCCACGTTCGGAGCAAACCGCGTGCACCCCGGAAGTTGCGGGCGGCCGGAATCCGACGAGATCGGTCGAGCACCGCTCGGAGTCCCCGTCTCGGGGCCCGCCCCTCCGCTTTGCTCCCCCCCGGCTCTGGGGCATACCGCTCTAGGGGCGCCGTCTTGGGACAAATCACATCGCTCTTCGCATGGAAGTTCGCTCGCCAATGCGGGCCAGGCGTGGACTGGCCCGGTCTTCTCCGCACGGTCGGGGTGGACCCAGAAGGACCGGTGGATCCCTCGGTGATGGTGGGCGACGACGAGTACTACGGGCTCCTCGAGCGGATGGCCGAGGCGGACGGATCACCGGATCTCCAGCTGCGGACCGGAGCGTCGATGCGCTGCGATGACTACGGAGCCTTCGGACTCGCGTACAAGTCGGCGGTCAACCTCCGGGGCTCTTTCGAGCGCGCCCATCGCTACGCCCGAGCCCTCACCAGCGTGAGCCGCTATGAATTGGAACTGAGCGGAAGCGGCGCTTTCTTTCATCTGCTTCGAGAAGGGGAGCGGAGGCTGGGTCTGCGGATGTCGAACGAGGCGTCGATCACCTCGGCCCTCACCATCAGCCGGGAGGTCTCCTCCGGCCCGGTCGAACCCAAGGCGGTGTTTTTCAAGCACCCGGCTCCCAGCACCACCGAGGCCCACGAGCTCTTCTTCGGCTGTCCGGTCCTCTTCAACTCGGATCGCGACGCGTTTCTGCTGTCGCGCGAGAGCCTCGAGGTTCCGAACAAGGTCGGAGACGCGGGGATCGCCCGCTTCATCGATGGCCATCTCGACCGGGAGATGAGTCAACTCGAGGAGGAGACCTCGCTCGAGCAGAAGGTTCGGGTACAGATCTCCACGGCCCTCAGCGAAGGCATCCCCAAGATCACGGACGTGGCCCGGCCCTTGGGGATGAGCGGGCGGACCCTGCAACGAAGATTGTCCGAGAACGGAAGCTCGTTTCAGACGCTGGTCGACGAAGCCCGCCAGCAGCTGGCCAAGCGCCTCCTCAAGGAGACGCCCTACGGCCTCGCCGAGGTGGCCTACCTCACCGGCTTCTCGGACCAGAGCGCCTTTACGCGGGCCTTCAAGCGCTGGGAGGGGCAAACACCGCGCTCCTACCGCCTCGATGCTTAGTGCTCCGGCGGCGCTCTGACGCCCTCGGTCCATTTCTGGCGCACCGAGTCCAAAACCCGCCCGAAACCCGACGCCGACGGTCAACGGCTTGTCGGCTGCCGCCCATACGCGGGACCGGCGCTCCGGCAAGCTCTCCTCAGTTCTCGCGACGGACCAAGCCTCGCGAACCAAGGAGACCAAGAGATGAACGACATCAGCCGCCCGAACCCCTCAAGCCCCACCATCCTCGTCCTCGGCGCCACCGGTAAGACCGGCCGCCGAGTGGTCGAGCGCCTCCGAGCTCGGGGCGCCCAAGTGCGACTGGGCTCCCGGTCCGCCCAGCCCGCCTTCGACTGGGACCAGGAATCGACATGGAGCCCCGCCCTCGAAGGTGTGGACGCGGTCTATGTCACCTACGCTCCCGATCTCGCCATCCCCGGAGCCACCGACGCCATAGGCGCCTTCGTACAGCTCGCCAAGCAGCGAGAGGTTCAGCGCCTGGTCCTCCTCTCCGGTCGCGGCGAAGAGGAAGCCCAAGCCTGCGAACGAATCGTCCAAGCGGGGGGTCTCGAATGGACGGTGGTGCGGGCCAGCTGGTTTCACCAGAACTTCTCAGAAGGAGCCTTCGCCGAGATGGTTGCCGCCGGGCAGCTCACTCTGCCCCCCGTCCAGACCCCCGAGCCCTTCGTAGACTGCGACGACATCGCCGATGTCGCGGTGACGGCCCTTCTCGACGAGGGCCATAACGGCAAGATCTACGAGGTCACCGGCCCCCGCGCGATGACCTTCGCCGAGGTCGCAGCTGACCTCTCAGCGGCCACGGGGCGGGATATTCGTCTGGTCTCCGTTCCCCATGACGCCTTCGTGGCGGGGGTGGCCGAGTCCGGCGCGCCGAAGGATGTGGTGTGGATGATCGACTATCTCTTCAGCACGGTGCTCGACGGACGCAACGTGCAGCTCACCGACGGCGTGCAGCGGGCCCTCGGCCGTGCCCCCAAAGACTTCGCGGCCTACGCCCGCGAAACCGCAGCCACCGGCGTGTGGAGCGCCTGAGCGGAGTCCCGACATGCCCACTCAAGGTTTGGTTTACGCATGCTTGGCCGTGGGGCTGGCCGCGGCGCTCGTGGGAGGGGTCTTTCAATCCTTCTCTGACTTCGTGATGCGCGGTTTGGTCCTCGCGGCCCCCGCAGGAGGGATGGAGTCGATGCAGCATATCAACCGGACGGTGTTCCGGTCGGTGTTCCTGGCCTCCTTTCTCGCGCTGGTCCCCGTCACGATCGGGTTCGCGATCTACGCTGGCCTCCGTCTCGAAGGGCCCGCCAGAAGCCTGCTCCTCGCCGCCGCCGTGGTCTACGTCCTGTCCGTCTTCGTGGTCACCGTAGGAGGCAACGTTCCTATGAATGAGCGGCTCGACGGCCTCGAGCACACCGCGGCGGAGGGACACCGCTACTGGGCGCACTACGGTCGGGTCTGGACATGGTGGAACCATGTCCGAACCATCGGTTCCGTCGTGACCGCCGTCTGCTATCTCCTCGCCGCGGTATCCATACCGCTGTGAAGCGGCAGGGACGCTTCGGGCCCGGGGATTCGAACCGTGAACGTGGCTCCTCTTCCGGGGCGGCTCCGAACCTCGAGGTCCCCGCCGTGCTCCAGGATGACCTTGCGCCCGACCGGCAAACCCAGCCCCATACCCACCCGCTTCTTATCTCGATGAAAGCGTAGATCGAAGATCTCTCGCTGAACCTCCGGGGAGATACCGGGACCCGTGTCCTGGATCTCCACGCAGAGATCGCGATGGTCCTTGCGAACGGTGAGGGTCAGTTCGCCTTGGCCCCCCATGGCTTCGAGCGCGTTCTCGACGAGAGTCATGAAGACCTGATTGACCTCCCTCACGCGACAGCGCACTCGGGGCACATCGCCGTACTCGCGGATGATCTTGGCGTCACCCAGCAGCTCGGCGGGGATCAAGGCCATGGTGCTCTCGAGTCCTTCACGCAGGTCCACTTCCTCGAACTCACCTCGGTCGAGATGGGCAAAGCTCTTCAACGCCGAGACAAGTGCGTGGATTCGCGCGCCCGCTTCTCTCGACGCGCTGCTCGTCGACCCGAGAGCTTGGAGGGCGCGGTCCAGTCCTCGGTCGGAGCGGAGCCCAGCTAGGCTCTCGGCCGCCTCTATCCGCTCGCGGATTCGCCGCTGGATGGTGGCAGCGCTGTCAGCGCCGCTGACCAGCGCGCCCAGCGGAGTATTGATCTCGTGGGCGAGCCCCGCCACGAGTCCCGAAAGGCCCGAAAGCTTGGCGGCCGCAATCCGTTGCGCCTCCTGCGCCCGGAGGTGGGCGCTCTCGATCTCGGCCTCAGCCGCCCGCCAGATCATCCGGCGCGCGGCCGAGGCCACCGCGGCCAGAAAAGCCCCCGTCATGGCCAACGCGAAGATATTCCAGACCACGAAACCGACGTGCACGGCTGGCCCCATATGGGTCTCGAGCGGGTTAGCGGTGGTCGTGGTACGAGGATCTGCCAAGCCGTAGAGGAGCAACCCGAGCTGCGTCAAGGCTCCCGCGAGTGCCACCGTGAGGGGGTAGAAGGGGCGGAGGGTCAGCGTGTTGATGGCGACCAAAGCCCCCGCGATGATGACGATCTCCGTCTTCGCGAGAAAGCTCGCCGGGACCGCTGCCCCTCCTACCGCCGCATACCAGGACCAGGGCATGAGCATGAGCATCGCGACGTCGAAGCCCACCCCTACGAGGCCCACTTTCGTAGTGAACGTCGGGCTTCGAGCGAGACGGTAGCCGACCACGCCGATTCCGATACCAATGCCGCAGGCCACACTCGTCCGGACCAAGTCTGAAGGGATAGTTGCAGTAAACGGCAAGCTGAGGAGACCGGCGGCGCTGAATAGAATCCGCGCCGCCATAGCTGCCCGGACCCCCTGGGCCTCACGCTCCTGAATCAGCGCCTGGACCCGAAGCGCCTCCTCTGACTGGACCCCAGATGCAAGCACGGTCGCCAGGGTTCCACGAACGCAGGGACTCGTCACTCATTCGAGAGGGCGTCCACCAAGCGATCGAAGACCAGGCGTATGCGTCGGCTCGTGCGCAGCTCGCGGTGGGCGACGATCCAAGTGGGTACGCTGAAGACCTCGAGCTCGCGGAGAACCGGAACCGCGTCCGGAGACTGGGCCGCCACCCGCTCTGGAGCGATGATCATCCCCAATCCCTGACGAGCCATCTCCCACGCGACCAAGGGCGAGGAGGACCCGAGGCGAATATTATCCGGCGTCACGCTGAGGCCTAGGGGGTGGAGGTAACCCAGCATGCGGTCAACGTCCACGAAGCTGATGATCTGGTGGCCAGTGAGATCCGTCACGGTGGGCTCGCCGTGAGTCGAAAGGTACGCGCGGCTAGCGTAGAAGCGCATGCGTTGGTCGAGCACTCGAGTCATAATGAGGTTCGGTTGCTCCGGGCGAGCATGCCGGACCGCAACGTCCGCCTCTCGCCGCATCAGATCTCTCACGCTGTCGTCAGCTACGACGTCGATCTCCAGCGATGGTGCCTGCTCCCGGAGGGCGCTCAGGACGGTGGGGAGGACGTAGGCCGACATCATGGTCGACGCCGTGACGCGAACTTGGCCATCGATCGACGTCGACTGCCCCGAAGCCGCGAGCGCGACCATGTTGGCGGCATCGGCCATGACCCGCACGTGCTCGATGAGCTCGACGGCGGCGGGCGTCATGTGGACCGAGCGTCCCGTCCGCTCGAAGAGCGAGACCCGCAGCGACGACTCGAGGGCGGCGATCTGTCGGCTCACGGTGGGCTGCGTCTGCCCTAAGGCCCGCGCTGCACCCGAAAGTGAACCTTCATCTGCGACGGCCAGAAAGGTCCGGGCGTGATTCCAGTCGAACGTGTAGGTGCCTTCACTCATCGATCTCCGTATGCTCGGACTACACTTTTAGCCAATTCACTATCGAAATTTTCATAAGTAGGACCGAGCGCCATGAGACGAGGCATGAAGCTTGTGGTCCTCGGTGCCAACGGACGTACCGGCGCCCACGTGGTTCGAGGGGCGCTGGAGCAGGGCGCCCACGTGACCGCCGTGGTCCGCTCGGCGGCCAAGAGTCCGCCCCTACAGCACCGCCAACTCGAGGTTGTGATTGGAGATCCTTGCCAGGCCGATGTCCTGGCGGAAGCCTTCCACGGACGGGAGGTCGCGGTCTCGACCCTAGGTGGGCGTCGCCCCACGGCGCGGTCAACCTCGATTTACCCGGACTCCGCCAGGGCCATGGTCGCTGCCGCCGCGAGGACCGGACTGAGGCAGATGGTCGTCACCTCCAGCGCGCTGCTGTTTCCGGAACAGGCGCGGCTCGGGCGAATCCTGGCGGCTATCGTCCCCAACGTAGTCAGGAGCGCCCAGGAGATGGAGAAGATCTTGTCTCTGGCCGACCTCGACGTGGTTGTCGCTCGATGTGGCTTTCTATCCAACGAGGAAGCCTCAGAGTTTCGTGCCGCCAGGGGGGCCATGCCCGAAGGGGGAGGCGCCATCTCCCGTAGGAGCCTGGCGCGATTCCTGCTCAGCGCCGCACGGGCGTCCGAAAGAGGGTTTAGCGTCTACGGGGTGGCCGGGCCACGAAGCGGCGTCCGGGGCCGACGTCAGTCATCGAAGGCGGTGCTCAGGGCGATGTGAAAGCCATCTTTCGTTCTTACGAAGACCCGCTCGGACCACCCCGTCCGGACCGTCCCGTCGAACTCGACCTCGTAGCGGTAGCTCCCGTACACCACTCCGGGAGCCAGCGGATGCACCGTCAACTCGGTCGCCTCGAGGCGAGTGGGCCAGGTCGCGGGGTCGGTCGAGGTTCCAGTGGCGAGGTCCTCGAACCCAAGCGCAGGCCCACCTTCGCCGGAGCGAACGAGGCGTTCGTCCGGCCGGTAGCAAGACAGATAAGCGTCTCGGTCCTTGTCCTGAATGGCGCGAATGTTCTTTTCGAAGAGGGCCCGGGCGGCAGCTAGGTCGGAGGCCTCGGCGGTGCCCGTGGTCGGGGCCGAGGCCGCCTCTTTGGGGGTTGCCGCCAGGGCCGTCACCGATCCCGTCGGGACGGGAGGCCGACAGGCGACCGCACCTGCGACGAGCGTGAGGGCGATGGCGACGTCTGGAGAAGGGACGGGGGCAACGAGGCGCATGACCTTGACTGTACCCAGGGCCGGCGAGGAGCGCAGCCGCACCGGTCGGGGCTACGACCATGGCCCAGGACACGATCCCGAGTCCGGCGCCGGCCGCTCGACCGAGAGGCGACGCCTCCGACCCCACCGCGGCCACCGTCTGGCGCTGAGCCGCGCGAAAGGGCGCTGCGGCGGCCATCACGCCGTGGAGAGCTCCAGCCGAGCGGCAGCCCCTCAATGGGACGTTGCCTACGGCGAGACGTCGCGCTTAGGGTTCCGGCCCCCGGGCGTCGAGACGGTGCGCGGCCGCCGGTGGCTTCGGCCACGGGAGGAAAGTCCGAGCTCCATCCGGGCGGGGTGCTGGTTAACGGCCAGTCAAGGTGACTTGCAGGACAGTGCCACAGAAAACACACCGCCTCTCAACCTCTACGGAGGAGACGGGGTAAGGGCGAACCGGTGCGGTAAAAGCGCACCGCGCGCGGGGTGACTCGCGCGGCACGGTAAACCCCACCCGGAGCAAGGCCGAATAGAGGTCCAGGTGTCGCTTCGGCGGCACCACGGGTGTCCGGACCGGGACCTGGGTATGGCTGCTTGAGTCCGTCGGCAACGGCGGACCTAGAGGAATGGTCGCGGCGCGCCTCGGCGCGTACAGAACTCGGCTTATAGCCGTCTCGACGTCTCGGGGGCTTTTCCGCTCCGCTTCGACATGCTGTCTTGGGGACATGACCGCGGTCGCATCCAGGTCTTTGGGTTGTCTCCCCCCTCCGGTGCTGCGGCCCTTCGTCGATCGTCTGTGGTTCTACGAGAGTACCCATCCTCATCCCTACGACATCATCCTCCCATCGGGCGACCTGCAGCTCCTGGTGAGCTTGGAGGAGCCCGCTGAAGGTCTACCCCACGCCATCTGGACGGGTCCGATGACCAAGCCAGTGCGGGTGTCGACAGCCGCGATGCGGCGTATCGTGGGCGTGTGCTTTCGCCCGGGGGGGGCCCGCCCCTTTCTGGGGCGCCCCGCCACCGAGCTCACGAACCTCGACGTGGGAATCTCGGAGCTATGGGGCCGCGACGGAGAGGTGCTCTACGACCGACTGATGGCCTGCCGCGACCCGCAGTCTATCCTGACGGAGCTGGGTCGCGTCCTCCTCGAGCGTTTCGACCAGCGAGACCCGCCGGAGCCTGGGTTCGAGGCCGCGCTGCGCGGACTGGCAAAAGGCGGGCGCGTGACCCAGATGGCCGATGCCTTGGGTTGGTCCGTGGCCACGATGCGACGCCGATTTCACGATCGCCTCGGCCTCTCCCCCAAGCAGCACGCGTCCCTCGTTCGTTTTCAACGCGCCGTTCGGGCCCTCGCGCGCGGCCAAGACAACCTCGCGGACGTGGCCCTTGGCGCCGGGTACTTCGACCAGGCTCATCTCACCCACGATTTCGGCCGCTACGCCGGCTGCTCCCCGGGCGCGTACCGGCCCCGTGACCCGACGGAGCCGAATCACGTCGACCCTGAGCGATTCCTACAATCCCAGACTTTGGGCTAAATCAGAGAGTCCCCGCATGACGACCCCTACCTTGACTCCCCGCCTCGTCGTCGAAGGCGCCGACCGAGCCATCGCCTTCTACAGTGACGTATTCTCGGCCGAGCTCATCGAGCGCTACGCCGATGGAGAGCACGTGGTGCATGCCGCATTGCGCATCGGAGACGCGATCTTCAGCCTCACCGAGGCTCACCCTAAGTTCAACAACCACGCCCCTACTCAGGTTGGGGGAGCCTCCTCGATGCTCACCCTCTTGGTCGACGACCCCGATGCGGTGGCGGCGCGGATGGTAGCGGCGGGCGGGGAGGTCATCTTCCCGATCGCGGATCAGTTCTACGGCCATCGCGAGGGGCGAGTGCGAGACCCCTTCGGACATCTCTGGATCCTCTCCAAGATCCTGGAGGAGCTGTCGCCGGATGAGATTCAGGCCCGGATGGGCGGATAGTCCGGCCAGGCCACACGCTAGCGATCGAGCAGCTCTACCGAGCCAAAGCGGTAGCTGTTGCTGCCGTGATTGTGGACGTGGATGAAGACCGACGTGCCGACCGGGATCCTCTCCGGGGCGGTCCACCGACGCGTATAGAACTCCGGCGGGAAGGGGATCGGGGGACGTGCTTCCGCGATGATGTACGGCCCCAAGCGCACCGCCATGTGGGCCTCGGAAGGCGCGTCGGCCACGAGCAGCTGGTGCCATAGCTGGCTCTCGACCACGTCTCCTGCCTCCACAGACCGCAGGCTAGACTGCATTGCCGTGAGGTACGCGCAGCGATCCGTCTCGACCTCGAAGACCGCACCCTCAACTTGGTAGCCGCCCACGCAAGAGAAGCTGGCGGGACGGTCCTCGAAAGGATCCTCAGCGGCCGAGGTGACCTCCCAACGCGTCACGTCGATGAGAGGACCGGGAGGAGAGAGCGCGGCGGGGGCTTCCCCGCAGCCAAGGAGACCGTACGCAAGGACGACGGAGGCGGCGACCGTCCGCGCCGGAGAGCGGAACGGGCCGAGTCCGCCTCTCGGCGTCGCTGTGCAACGAGGCCGGAAGGGCTTAGCATCCGTCATCATGTCCGCCCTCTGGCAATGCTCGTCCGCCGCGACGCTCGTCTTGGCGCTGGCTTCTTGCAGCGACGACGCCGCGGAGACGCTGGATGTGGGAAGCCCGCCCATCGATCTCGGGCCGGCCTTCACCACCTCCTTCTTCCGCGACATCAAGACGATCATCGACGGTCGTTGCGTGGGCTGTCATCAGGCCGGATCCATTGGTCCTTTCGACCTCACCGACCCGGCCGAGGTCGCTCGCCTGGCCGCTCCGATCGCGAACCAGGTGATGACCGCAGCCATGCCGCCGTGGCCGCCGGACAACCAGTGCCGCAGCTATCGCCACGACCGTAGTCTCACCGCCGAGCAGCGAGCCCTGATTCAGACCTGGGCCGACGAAGGTGCGCCTCTGGGATCCGAGGCCGACTATCCAGGCCCCCTCCCTGGCGACGGGGGAGGCATCAACGCCGATCTCGAGCTCGCGATGGCCGAGCCCTATACCCCTGAGGGTCGGGACGACTACCACTGCTTCGTCCTCGAGTGGCCGTCCACCGACACGACCTTCGTCACGGGCTTCGGCATGGAGCCCGGAAACCGGTCCCTGGTTCACCACGTCAACATGTACATTGCGAGCCCGCTGGTCGCGACCACCTACCGGACCCGCGATGCGCAAGCTCCCGGCTCGGGGTTTCCGTGCTTTGGGGGCATCGTCGGCACCGGTATCAACCTCATGGGGGCGTGGGCGCCGGGGAGCCTAGGGCTCGCCTTTCCCGAGGGTACCGGCATCGAGGTCGCACCGGGCAGCGTCCTGCTTCTGGAAATCCACTACAACACCGGACCGGAACGGTCGGGCTCGGACCTCTCCACGGCGCTGGTCACCACCGCCACGGCTGTCGATCGTCGGGGCGCGATCATTCCCGTCCTCGGCACCGACTGGCCCTCCGGGAACATGCTGATTCCGGCCAACCAGGCCGATGTCCGACACGCCACCTCGTTTCAGGCACCCTTCTCTCAGCAGGCGCTCGCGTTCCTCGCGCCATGGCTGTCGGGACAGCCGCTAGAAGTGCACGGAGCGGGGCTCCACATGCATTACTTGGGCACTCGCGCTCGGCTTCAGGTGGGCCGCAGCAGCGGGGAGGCGGAGTGCTTGCTCGAGATTCCCGATTGGGACTTCAACTGGCAGGCAGGATACTTCCTCGAACAGCCCCTCGCCTTTGATCCCGCGACCGACCGTCTCGATCTCGAGTGCATCTTCGACAACACAGCCGAGAATCAGCCCGTCATCGACGGCAACCAACGCGCCCCCGTGGACGTGAACTGGGGAGAAAACTCCGAAGATGAGATGTGCATCGGCTACATCTACGTCACGGCCCGTTGAAACCCGACAGTTGGCCTAACCGCCGGTCGCAAGATCACTAGACGAGCCTACGGCGAGCTGCGTAGGGCCGCCGGTTGCTGGACGCGGCACAATGCGGTCGATGCGTTCGTATCGCCGCGTGTGGGTCCTTCTCGCAGTGGGAGCGACGGCTTGTGACGACGACGTCCTCTTCAGGATCCCCGAACCTCCCCCCGCACCGGAGCCCTCGGCTCCCCTGCCAGAACCCCCGTTTTGTGAGGAGCAGCTTCGCGCGCTCCCGCTCGCCTCCGGGGTCCGAGCCGTCGACTTCGTGTTCTACATCGACCGTTCGGGCAGCATGAACGATCCGGCCGGTAGCCGGACGCGCTACTCTTTGGCTCTGGGTGAGCTCGAGCGCTTCCTCGGCTCGCTCGAGCCCGAGTCCCGCGTCGCCATTCAGACCTTTCCTCCGACCGGCAACCTGTTCCAGAGCGTCTCGTCCAACGTGCCGACCGACGCGGTGGGGGTGTGCGCGGCCTGCCGCGACCCGTCTTGCGCTTTCGAGCCGTGCGCGACCGACGCCGACTGCGCCTCGGGCACGTGTCGAGGCTCGGTGTGCCTCTGCGGAGGGAATCGCTCCTGCAATGCAAGCTTCACGTGCGCGGAGAACTTCTGCGACGGAGGCCCTCCCCCCGAGGTCATCGTGCAGGCCTTCGAGAGTGGTAGTCTCGACGGTCTCGCCCAGGCTTGCACCGGGCAACCCGAGTGTCGGACTCTCCGCGGGAGTAATCGCGCCACCTGTCGCTCATTCGATGCGGTGCTTCGGAATCCGCAACCAGGCCTCGGAGGTTCGGCATGCCTGAGCGAGAGCTACGGCAACATGTCGCTGGAGCTCTCCAACGACCTCGACAAGATCTCCCGGGCCTTTGGCATCCTCGCCTCGCGCAACCCAAGTGGCGAAACGCCGCTCGGACCCGCTCTCGCCGGATCTCGAAGCTACGTGGAGCAAGCTCAGCAGCTCACTCCCGAGCGCAGGCTCGTTCAGATCCTCATCACCGACGGCGACCCCACCGACTGCAACGGTTTCGGCACGACGGCCATCCTCGACATCCTCGGCCAGATGTCAGGGGCGCCGAGTCGGATTCCTTCCTTTACGATCGGTATTTTCGCGGACGCAGACGGCAAGGCCTTTGCCGACGAGCTCGCTGAGGCCGGCGGGACCAGCACGGCGATCACCGTGGACCCCAGCACCGGCTCCCTCGGCGATGAGCTCGGCCAAGCTCTGAACAGCATTCGTGAGAGTGTGGTGGCTTGCCAAACGCCCTACCCGAACCTCATGGGCGCCGACCCGGACCGGGTGGAGCTGGAGCTCGTGGGCACCAGCAGCGCATCTCGTGACCGGCTCAACCACGTTCGGGACGCGGCGGCATGCTCGTCGACGGGCGAATGGTACTATGAGGACAGCACCAGCACGGGGCAGCCGGTCTGGATTCACCTCTGTCCGGCCGCCTGCGAGCGTGTGCAAGGCGAGGCACCGGAGCAGCTCGAGCTCGTTGAGGCATGCTCGACCTCTCGCGACGACTATTGAGGCGCCACCGTCTTCAGCCATCGCCCTAGGGCCTGTCGCTCCACGGGCTTGGTCCAGTAGACATCCATCCCTGCGGCCAGGCAGGTCGCTGCGTAGCCCGGCTGGGCATGAGCGGTGACGGCCGCAATCCGGATCCGCTCGGCCCCGGGAAGGGTGCGGATCCGACGGGTCGCTTCTAGCCCATCCATCACCGGCATCTGGCAGTCCATGAGAATGACGGCGGGATATTTCTCGAGGACGGCCCGGATCGCCATCTCGCCATCTTGCGCCTCGCGAACCTCATAGCCGGCGCGACTCACGATCTGGGTCAGGATTCGGCGATTGAGGCGATTGTCGTCCACCACGAGGACATCCCCGCTGAGGGCTGGAGGTGGCTCCGAGGCCCACGCGAGAGGAAGTAGAATTCGGCACCGCGTGCCCTGGCCAGGCGCGCTGTCGATCTCCAAGGTTCCGGACATGGAGCGGGCGAGAGCGGCGACCAGGGGGAGGCCGAGGCCCAACCCCTCTCGGGCCCGGGTCAAGGTGTCGTCGCCCTGCCGGAAGGCTTCGAGGGCACGGTGACGGGTGGCCTCGTCCATTCCGGGCCCCTCGTCGCTCACTTCGAAGAGCAGCCCTCCCCCTTGATGCTGAAGGTCATCCTGCGGAGGCTCAACAACCCGAATCTCCGCCGAGCCCCCATAGGAGAGCGCGTTTCTGGTCAGCTCCTCCACGATACGCTTGACCCGCTGTCGGTCTCCGCGCCGAAGTTGAGAGACCAAGCTCGAGGGCACGTGAACGCTGATGTCCGCACCCTCGGGCCCAGCCGCTCGAGCCCCGTCGGCTGCTCCCCGAAGCACATCTTCCACCGAGAAGGGCTCTTCGGCCAGGGTTAGCTCCTCCCGCATGAGGAGTGACATGTCGATCATGATCTCGAGCTTCCGTAGGAGATCGAGATGGGCCGCTTGGATCTCATCGAGCAATATGTCCTGCGCAAGGTCCCCGTCGGCGCTACGCAGCATATCCACGAGTCCCATGGCTCCCCCCAGAGGTGTCCGTAGCTCATGGCTCACATTGGTGAGGAAGCGCTCCTTGAGACTCAGGGCGTCCTCGGCTCGGTTTCGGGCCGTCGTCAGTTGGCGCAAGCGAGCATTCAGCTCCCCCACCTGCTGGCGATGCTCCTCGATGGCACCCCATGGAGTGAAGGCAGCCCGCAGGGCCCGATACATCTGAATCCAGATCGTGCCGGACGCGGCGTGCTCGATGACGAAAGTCCCATGGCGACCGGCGTTGTCCACATCCGCTTCGACCAGCGACGATTCGAGGGCGAATAGAGTGGGAGCCCGCTCTAGCACTCCTGGAGCCATGGCGAACCAGCCCGGACAGGGTCGCAGCTCATCCGGCACCCGTACCGTGAGAGCGAGATTCGTCTTGCCCCGCAACTCCACGTCGAGCTCGAGGTCGGGCCAAATATACGGCCAGACGAAGCGAATCATGCCCAGATACATGCGCTGGGGGCTGACGATCGCGCGGAGCGTTCGCGCGAGCCGGCGCGAGTAGGCGTCTTGTTCCACGCGATGGCCCACGGCCCGCATGGCGGAGAGCCCTCCGGTCCCGTACACCACCAGAGCCATCACGTCGCAGTAGAGGTTCCAGCTTATCCGGGAGCGATCGTCGGCAAGGCGCTCGGGTTCCACTCCGACGGAGCGAGCCACCTCTTCGGGAGAGATGCCGCGGTCCTCCAGCTCGAGCAGGCACGCCCGGAGGGACTGAACCAGCACCCGCTCTTCATCCCCCAGACTCTTCTCCACGGCATCGGGTTCGGGCGAGCCGAAGCACAGTGGAGGCCCGACTCGGCCCAGTCAGGGTGGCGAAGGAGATCGACGCCAGATCTGCGGTCGGCTGTGGTCGGCAAGCCTCGGGGGCGGGTGCGGAGGAGTGAGCGTCAGCCTTCTCGCCGGCCGTACTCCTCTCCGGAGTCGGTGACCGGATGACGAGGGAGAATGAGACGCACGCGGGTACCGACCCCGGGTTCGCTCGAGATGTCCACATGGCCCTCATGAGCATCGATGATGCTCTTCACCATGCTCAAGCCGAGCCCCATCTTGACCCGTCGTCCGGTGCGGACAAGGTGGGGCTCGAAGAGGTGGTGAAGGATCGGCGCAGGGATTCCGCCGCCCGTATCCTCGATCTCGATCTCGACCGCTTCGACCCTCGCTTGCCCGCTGAGGTGGAGCTGGCCCCCATCCGGCATCGCGTCGACGGCGTTGGTGAGCAGGGCCATGAAGGCTTGATTGACCTCCGCCACTCGGCACCTCACCAACGGGAGCTCTGGGAGGGTGTCCTGCACCTCGATACTGTTCAGCCGCGAAGACAAGAGCACGAGGCCGCTCCTCAGCCCCGCGACGAGGTCCGCCGGCTCCTCCTTGGCCGCGTCGAGGCGCGCGAAGGCCTTCAGGGAAGCCACGACGTCATCGAGGCGCTCTGTGGCTTCGACGCTGGTGCGAGTGAGGGGGGCCAGCGCGGCCACGGCGCGTACGGCGCCCTTGGGGGCGGGCCTTGGCAGGTTCTCCTGCAGCTTCTCACCCGCTCGGGCAATCGAAGCCACCGAAGATCGGAGGGCGCCGAGCGGAGAGTTCATCTCGTGGGTGACGCCGGCGACGAGTCTCTCGAGGCTCTCGAGGCGGTGAGAGGCAGCACGACGTACCACCTGTTCCCGCTGCTCCACGACATCCCTCGTTTGCTCCGCGAGGGCCACGGTGAGGACCACGATTTCGCCGAGGGTCCCGGCGAGGATGGAGGCGCCCGCGAAAGACGGACTGAGGCCCAAACCCGCGAAGATCACGTGCCCGAGCACGAGCCCGAGGAGCAGCAGCCCGGCTGCCGGCAGGAACCAGAGCGCCATGCGCACGCCCAATCGAAAGGCGAGCCCGCCGGCGAGAAACGTCGCGAACGCGATCGGGAGCTCGATCGCGGCAAAGGCGGTGTCTCTGATCCCCAGCGGGAGCAACCACAGCGTGAGCCCAATGGCGGGGAGGGTGAGCCACTGGAGCCCGGCGAGGACGCGGTCGAGACCAGGCGCGACCTGAGGGAGACGAAGAAACTCTCGAGTGAAGGCCAGCCGGGCCACGTGCCAGAGACCGCCCAGCCAAGCCAAGTGCGCCTGAAGGCGAACTCCGGTGCCCAACGCCCCAAACCAGCCCGCATTCAGCATTGCGAAGCAGAGAAAGAAGATGGCCGAAAGCGCGTAGAGTAGGTTGGGGCGCTGACGGATACGGATGAAGATCCAGACATTGTAGAGGGCGAGAACTAAGACCACGCCGAGGTACCCGGCCAGCCAGAGGGCTTCGGCGCGGACCCCTTTCACCACGTCCGGCCACTCGAGAACCGCCACCGGGAGGATGAGCTCCGAGCTACTGACCACCCGCAGGTACACCGTCGTCTCTCCGGGCGGCAGGGCTACCTCGAAAGCGTGCGCGGAGACGGCCACCTCGCGGTCTTCCCAGGCCATCTCCCAGCCTGAAACGCCGAGATAGTGGGCCCGGTTCATGTCGTTGTCCGTCACCGCGTAGCCCTCGACGCGGCGTAGCCGAGGCCACCCCACCCCGATCACGCGAGTGGTCGGTCTTCCAAGGTCGTTGATCACGGGCAGCCGAAGCCAGATCGCCGAGCTGCGTCGCCCTAAATTC
>JBCBRU010000035.1:0-27586 GCA_039819565.1 Myxococcota bacterium
AGCCCAGCGCTCTGCATCGGTCCTTTCGCCGGTGGACGGGCACCACCGTGAATCGCTGGCGCGCCGAGCTCGACGCCTAAATCCTCGATGACGACGGCTCAGGTCATCGGCGTTTTCGTCCCGGTGCTCCAGCGATTCACGGTGGTGCCCGTCCACCGGCGAAAGGACCGATGCAGAGCGCTGGGCTCCGAGTAGCCCAGCAAGCCGGCGACGTGGGCCACGGACACCTTGGGGTCGGCGAGGAGGTCCAAGGCGCGCTCCCGCCGGGCGTCGTCTTTGAGCCGGCGCCAGGTCACCCCTTCAGCTTCGAGGCGACGCTGAAAAGCTCGCGGGCCGACCATGAAGTGCGCAGCGGCGTCGTCGAGGGTGACGGAGGGATCTTTGCGCATGAGGCTTCGAACCCAGTCGACCACGTCCTCCGAGAGCTCCCCGGCCAAGCGGGCTTCGAGGCGCCGGGAGAGGTCGGCGGCCAGACTCGGCGAAGCGCACGGGGAGACGAGCTGCAGGGCTGAGGGCTCGTACACGAGGGCGTGGATATCCGCCGAGCCCGTCACCGGGACCCCAAAGAGATCGGCGAGCTCTCGACCCACCACGCCCTGGACCTCTCGCTTCAGCTCGATCCGGAGCGGACGCACTCCAGCCCCGAACACCACCTCGACGAAGCGCCGGACGTAGAGAAGCTCGGACTCGTAGAGCTGTCTCGCCACGTCTCCCTCCGAATGGGGGGACCACAGCTCGAGGCGAGCCTCGTCGGCGGTTCGGACCAGGTGGAAGCGCTGACCATCGGCCACCAGAGGCCAAAAGCGCTGAGCCTGAAGGACCATGTCCTCGAAGCCTCGACTGCACAAAAGGAGCTGCTCGAGCTCGCCCCAGCGTCCGAGGGGCTCGGTGGCCGCGAGGTGGGCCCCGAGGAGCTCGTCCCGGGTGGCGAGGAGGCCCTCCCGCCAGAGCTCCGCGGTCCGTGCGGAGGACACCCGAAGCCCCTCGGGTGCGTCGGGGCCCTCGTCGAGGTCCCATTTTTGGTCGATCCCAACCCCTCGCGCCCTCAACCCCTGCGCCAGCCGAGACAGCGTCCGGGCCGCCACTCGGGCGGAGCGTGGGGACGGCGGCTCGCGGGGCACGAGGAGAGCATCCCAGAAGCACCGGGGTGAGGGCGAGGGAAGGCGTCAGGTCGAGTCAGCGCTTCGCCGCTTGGGGTCAGTCCGGGGAGGGGAGCGGAGGCTTAGCCTGAGCCGGTGAAACGACCTACCCTCCACGACCGACCCGACTATCAATACCTCGACGTAGTCTTTGCAGATCGCACCGTGTCCGTGACCCTCAACCGACCTCGAGTCCGCAACGCGCTCTCCATGGCCCTCTCGAACGAGCTCGTCGACGTGCTCGAGCGCACCCGAGACACCCGCGATGCTCGCTACCTCGTCCTCCGTGGGGCGGGGGAGCACTTCTGCGCGGGCGACGACATCTCCGAGATGGCGGAGTGGGGCGACGCCCACGGCATCATGCGTCGGGTCTCTCTCTATCAGCACATGGCCAACACATTGGAAGAGCTGGACCAGGTCACGATCGCCGCCGTGGATGGCTTCGCGGTGGGTGGGGGACTCGAGCTAACCATGGCTTGTGACTTCGTCATCGCCACCGAGCGTTCGCGCTGGGGCATGCCTGAGGTCGACGTGGGTATCACCCCGGGGTGGGGCGGGACGACGCGCATGGCCCGACTCATCGGTCGCCGCATGACCAAGGAGATCAATCTCCTCGGGGCGCTCCACGGGCCGCAGCGGGCGGTGCAGCTCGGCCTGTGGAATCGGGTCGTGTCCCCGGACACCCTCGAGGAGGAGGTGGCTCAGCTCGTCTCGATCCTCGACGAAAAGAACCAGCAGGCCGTCCGGCAGCTCAAGTTCATCATCAACAAGAACGTGGAGGCTGACCTCTACACCGCGCAGGGATTCGAGAAGCTCTCGGCGGGGCTCACCGGCGCCGTCAACGGGCGATGGCAGATCGAGGACGCGGATCAGGGCAAGGGCATCCTGGGCTTCGTGCAGAAGAACGACCTGTGGCGTCGGCGGCGGGCGCGCGCCGCCTCCTTTTGGGTCGACGAGCCGTCGTCCGAGAGGTGACTTGACCGAGCCGGGCCAGGGACCATGCCAAAGGGGTGGGCGCCGCGAATGAAGAGGGGTGGATTCGCCGGGCCCCAGGCCGCGAGCTTCGTATCGAAGCGTGCCTCGTCGGCAACGCCTACTCGCGGCATCGCCATGACGACTACGTCTTCGCCCTCACCTTAGGCGGCGTGCAGTCCTTCGACTACCGGGGAGCGACCCGACACTCCCTGGCCGGCGAGGTCGTCGTTCTGCATCCCGATGAGCTGCACGACGGCCGCGCCGGGACGGAGGTGCCGTTTCGCTACCGCGCCCTGAACGTGGCTCCGTCCCGCCTGCGGGAGGCCCTCGGGGGGGGCCCGCTTCCCCATCTCCCCGGGGGGACCTCCCGCGACGAGCGCCTGGTCCCGGCGGTGCGAGCCCTGCTCCAAGACTTCGATCGCCCCCTCGAGCCTCTCGAGTTCGACTCCGGGCTCTCCCGTCTCGCCGCGGCCCTGAGCTCCGCATCCGGAGCTTCGGATCCCGGCGTCAGGCCGGACACCCGGGCCGTCGAGCGCGCTCGAGCCGCCCTCGAGGCGTCTCCGGAGCGGGTCATCACCATGGACGAGCTCGAGGAGGTGTGCGGCCGCAGCCGCTGGCAGCTGTCTCGGGACTTCCGGCGGGTGTTCGGGACCAGTCCGTATCGCTACCAGGTGCTCCGCCGACTCCACCGGGCCAAGGCGCTCCTCGAGCAGGGACGAGGGGGCGCGGAGGTGGCGGCACGGTGCGGCTTTTCCGATCAGGCCCACCTGATTCGACAGTTTCGCCAGACCTACGGTCTCTCCCCTCGCCAGTGGTGTCGGCTCCTCGGACGGGGCGAGGCGGCGCGCACGATCGTTCAATGATCCGCCGAAGGCGGAGGGCATCTTGAGCTCATGGTTTCGACGTCTGCGGGGGAACGCCTCGGCGTCCTCGGCGCGATACTCCGAATCGCGGCCGGGATCGCCCTGATCCTGCTCCCTCTGCTCCTGCTGAAGCTGATCATCCTCCCGGCCTTGGGCCTCCGCAGTGGCCTCCCTCCGTACGAGGCGATCTCGGTCAAACCCTTGGAGTTCACGCTCACGCTGGCCGGAAACTTCGTGTGCATTTTGGGCGGCTACGCTGCCTACGCCAGGTACGTGGACCGGCGCTCGATGCCGGAGCTCAGCCTCCGGGGCACGCCCACCCTCTACGGTCTCGCTTCCGGGGTGGGGCTCATCGGCTTCGTGATGGTCCTTCTCTATGTCACGGGATACTACGTACTGGAGAGCGTGCCCGGGTTTCGGCTCGGGGCGTTGGCGGTGGTGGGAGTGGTGACGTCCATCGTCCTCCTGGAGGAGCTGGTGTTCCGCGGAATGATCCTGACCCTCTTCCGGAGAGTGTGGGGCGCGCCGGTGGCCCTGGTCGTGCAAGCACTGCTCTTCGCCGCGGCCCATGTCTTCAACGACAACTGGTCTGGCCTGATGCCCCTCGTCTCCACGGTGTTGATCGGTCTCTTCTGGGGAGCCATCTATCTCAAGTATCCGAACATCTGGGTCATTGCGGTGCACCACGCGGTCTGGAATCTCACCATCTTCGCCTCGGGCCTGCCCCTCTCCGGGGAGACGGCCTGGCGCCCCTTTGCCCCTCTTCAGAGCCGCATGGTGGGACCGGAGCTCATCACCGGAGGACTCGGCGGGCCCGAGCTGTCCTTTCTGACCCCGGTGGTCATCGTTTTGGCGCTGGTCTACCTGGCGAGGAGTGGCCGCGAGGGGAAGTACTCGTCGTGACCTCGATCGTGGCCGCGAAGCGCGTAGATGCCTCGCAGTCAAAGTCCTCGCAGCTCACCTTCTTCATGGCCACGATGGCGTCCCGGGCGTCGATGGTCCAGACCGGGGCCCGAGGCGGCGCGAGGGTGAAATCGGGGGCGAGGGTCACCTCGTAGACGCCTCCGGAGCGACGGCGGCTCTTCTGTAGCCCGAAGATCGGGCCCAGGTCGAAGGCTGCGTCGGTGCTGAACATCTCCCCCTTCATGTAGACCGTGAAGTAGAGGCGCTGAGTGGGGCTGACGTCGGTGCTGCCGCCCGTGTCCTCGACCACGAGGCTCACGAGAATGTGCGGCTTGTCCACGAGCTTGACGACCTCGACAACTCGGGCCACCGGCACCTGCACCTTGGAGCTCTCGACGGAGCGGGCCCAGGCGGGGGTGGCCCCCACCAGCAGGAGGAACATCGCGAGCGTGCGCATGCCCCACCATAGAGGGATCTCTGCTCCTCGGGAATCGCAACCGGTCGACCGACCCGAGTTCGGCAGATATCGCCGACACGGCAGGATCTTCCGATCCCACGGAGATAGGTTGTGTGTGTGGTCCAGTTACATGGTGACCGGGGCCGTCATCTCGGCACGTCGTCGCATTGTTACGAACAGCTATCGGCTCCTACCTTCGTCCGCGAAAGAGGAGCCGAAGGTTCATGCACAGAACGAGTAAATATCATTCTCGGTCACGCCGAGAGTTTATGAAGGTTGCCGCAGGCGGGCTTGCGCTCCCCTTTTTATCGTTGCGAAGGGCGGCCGGGCAGGCGAGCCCAGCCCGGCCGCCCTTGAGGCTGCTCACCCTCATCGACTCCTACGGGATTCCGACCCGCGGCCGGAGCCAGATCTGGGTGGATGCGTCCACCGGCGACTACGCCTTGGAGGACCGCCACCTCGGGACCATCCTCCAGCCGCTTCGAGCCTACCGAGAGAACATGTTGGTCATCTCCAACCTCTCCCTCGACAGCATGCGAGCCACCGGTGATGCGGCCGCTCACGGCGCCCTCACCTGCCAGACGCTCACCGGGAGCCGAGCGTCGAACGCAAGCAGCCGGGCCCGCCCCGGCCCCAATGCCACCCAGGCCCACGCTTCTCTCGACGTGCGGGTGGGAGAGTACCTCAACCGCGACTACGGCCTTTCATCGCCGCGGGTGTACAGCCACCTGCTCCTCTCGGACTACGCCGAGAACCAAAAGGCGACGTTCTCCTTCGGGGCCGACGGGCGCCAGATAAGGGCCCGGTCCACCGTGCCGAACATCGTCGGAGCGCTCTTCGCCGGAGTGGAGGGGAGCGACGTCTTCGAGCAAATCGACGCGCAGAGTCAGCTGGCGGTGCTCGGACTGGTCGGCGATCGCGTCCGCGCCGTCCGGGGAGAGCTCTCCCAGGCCAACGCCTCGGCGGTGATGGACGCCTACCGGGCGAGCGTCGAAGACCTGAGCGCCGAGCTCGAGATTCGGGGCAATCAGGTCTGCGAGCCGCCGAACTTCGCCAGCATACCCTCGAACGGTAAGGACCCGGAGACCACGCCCCTCATCTTCGAGAGCATCTACCACGCCTTCGCGTGCGACCTCGCTTCGAGCATCACCTATGCGATCGGCGGCGAGCAGATCAACCAGCTCAACCACGGCTACCTCTATGATAGCGCCTTCGGTGACTCCGAGCTTCAGAGACTCTTGCGCCAGAACTTTCACTCCCCGTCTCATCGCACCGACGAGGTCTCCGACAAGTCCCACGAGCTGGTGCGTATCCACCAGGCGACGCTGCTGGCGGGCTTGCTCGACCGCATGAGCTCGACAACGGATGTCGACGGCGTGAGCAGCCTTCTCGACAACACCGTCATTTACGTTACTTCGGCCATGGCGAAGAACGTCCACAGCGTCGACGACTACGCCTATCTACTCATTGCCGGTCGAAACACGGGTCTTCAGGGGGGCCGCCACTACGACGTCTCCCAGAGCACGAACAACGACCTCCTCACCACCATCGCGCAGGGACTCAGCCTTCCCGATGTCCAGTTCGGCGGTCATCGCATGGGGAACGGGCCGGTCGCTGCTCTGAACAACGGGCCGATCGAGAAGATGTTGCGGGGGGCGCCATGAAGACTCTAAATCTACTCGGGGCCTGGAGCGGACGCAGGTTCACCTGCGCCGGCTGCCTGGCGCTGTCTTCCTTCTTCGCCGCGGCCTGCGTCGAACCGGCCTCGACGCCCGAGCTCGCCATGGAGGAGCCAAGTCCGGATCTCGGACCTGGAGCTATCGACCCGACGCCAGGGACCCCGGACGGAGGAGCTGCGAGTTCACCGGACGGGGGTGTCGCCGTTCCCGCTCTACCGGCTCAGGTTTCTCTCCTGGGCCGCCTCACCAACCGGGAGTACCTCAACAGTCTCCAGATCCTCTTGAGCTTCGACGCCCAGGATCCAAGCCTGGTCGAAGACCTGGAGGCTCTGCCGACGGAGTCCAACGTCGGGGGCCTGAGAAACGACGCCGAGACGCAGATCCTCACCCAGCTCGCGGTGGCTGGCTTCGAGCGCGTGGCGAGCGCGGTGGCCGACCTCTACCTCAGCCCCGCCCGCTCCAACGCGGAGCTCGCCACCCTCCTGGGCTGCCCAGAGATGGGCGCAGAGGCGATGTCCCCGTGCGTGGTCGACTTTGGCGGAACCCTCCTCGCGAAGGCCTCGCGACGCCCTCGGGATGCGCAACACCTCGCGCAGGCCGAAGGCGTGCTCGAAGCGGTCAATGCCCTCCTCGCGGCCGAGGATCAGCAGCCGACCCAGAGAAGATATCGCCTCGCCCAGGTCAAAGCTCTGATCCGCTACGCGGCGCTCTCCCCCGATTTTCTGCTTCTGCTAGAGCGGGGCACGCCCGCCGCGGACGGCGGGACGCGGCTCACCGACTATGAGATCGCAACCCGCCTGGCCTTCTTCGCGGCCGGATCACCGCCCGACGCGGCGCTGCTCGCCGACGCCGCGGCCGGTCGGTTGGAGCAGGCGGGGACGCGCGCGGGTCATGTCGACCGGCTCCTCGAGACCTCGGAAGGACGGGGTCAGTTCGTGACGGCGCTGGTGGGGTGGCTCGGGATCCGCGAAGAGCTCACTGAGCCCGAGGACGTCGAGGCGCTCCGGGCTTTCGTCACCGATTGGCTCGCGAGCGATCGCCCCTTCGCGGACTTCTATCGGTCGCCGGTGGACGTGCGGCACCTCGATGGTTCGAGCTCGAGGGAGCCCATGGGCGTGCTTGGGAGTCGGGCCTTCTTGGCGTCTCATACCGCCTTTCCCACCCCTGACTTCATCACCCGAGGGATCACGGTGGTCGAGACCCTGCTGTGCGGCAAGCTCCCGGACGGCATTCCGGACGAGGCCTTCGGGGCTGGGGAGCTCAGTGCGGTGGAGGTCTTCGAGGTGCATAGCAAGCAGCCCTGCGCCTCTTGCCATATCGTCTTCGATAACTATGGGGCCGTGTTTCAGCAGTTCGAGCCCGAGACCAACCTGTTCGACGCCACGAGAGTACCCTTCGGCTCCCGCTTCGACCTGTACGCCATCGGGGACGTGTCCGGCGTCGCCGGCGACGTGACCGAACTCGGGGAAGCGCTGGCCACGAGCGCTCAGGCTCCGTCCTGTCTCGCCCGCCTCTTCTACCGGCATGCCCTCCGGCGAAGCCTGGAGCTGGAGAGCGCCGATGCTTCCACCCTGGAAGAGATCGTGACGGGCTGGCGGGGGACCACGGATACGAGTCTGCGCGCCCTCCTCAAAGAGATCGTCGCGCACGAGAGCTTCATCACCCTCGTGACGCGCTGAGTTGGGTGGATGCGCGTGGCAAGGGTCAGCGCTACGGACTGAGCAACCCTTCGGCGCGCAAACGTTCCCAGGCGGCCTTGGTCGACGCAAAGTGAGGGTTCGAAGGCGGGGGCAGTCCAAAGATGCCCTCGTCCACGCGCTGATTCTCGAGCTTGCGAACCGAGAGCCGGGGGAGGCTGAAGGGGTCGAGCCCGAGGCGTGCCCAGTCGATGCCTTCGAAGCGAGCTCGGGTGACCCTTATGTGCCGCTCGGGGTCGATGTGGACCCGGGCCGTGGGCACCCCGGTGATCACCACTTCCCCTCTGAACTTCGAGATGTCGAGCCCGTAGCGGGCGTGGTGCACCTGTCGGTCCGCAGCGTCTTCCGACGCCATCGACGGACCGATCCAGAGACGACCGGGGCGCGATCCTTCGAGCACCACATCGTCCAGCACCGCTTCGGCGTCGATGCGGAGCTCCTCCCCGCAGTCGAAGTCCGAGAAGACGACCTTGGAGACGGTTACGTTCCCCACCATCATGGCTGCTCCTTGATCCGTTCCGCCCCCGGCGAAAGTCACATTGCGGATCTCCAAAGGGCGCTCAGGGTCACCGGAGAGGGTGAACTCTCGAAACACCCGGTTCTCGAAGCGCTGGTTCTCGAGGACCAGACGGTGGTCCTCTCGACGGAGCATCGCGCGGAGATCGACGGTCTCGGTCATGGCCACCGGACTACTCGAAGGCACGGAGGAAGTCATCGTAGGCTCCTGGGGGAATGGGGTCATAGGTGACGACGATGTCGACCCCCGGTCGGTTGGCGTGATCGAAGATGGAGCGGGACGAGCCCGAAGTGAGCTCGAAGGTCATACCGTCGGCGTTTCGGAAGTCATAGGCCGTGTTCGAGGTGCCCGTCCACTCCATGCCTCGGAAGACGCTGTCGGGGTTCGAAACACCCTCTCGCCGCATATGTGCGGCGACGCGCTGCTCGATGGCGTGGCCCATGTTGGCGTGGAACACCCATCGCTCGTTCCTCATCGCGGCGAGCTGCTCAGGGCTGAGATACTCGTCCAGGAGACGAGGGTCGCGGAGGATCTCGTTGCGAGCCTGCTGCGCGAGCCTAGACAATCCTGCCTGCTGCCGTAGGCTCAGGGCGAGGTTGGCCCCGGTGAGGCCGCGAAGGCGGGGGAGAGATCCTCCGCTCATGCGGAGGGCTCGCGATGCCCCGAGGACGTCCACCATCCCCGCGGTGAGGTTCATCGCGTTGAACACGCCCGCGGCGTTGATCGAGCTCTCGATATTGGCGGCTTGCTCGTCCGTGGCGTGGTAGCCGAGGGCGGCCACCATCTGTTGATAGCCCTCGACGTTTCCGCTCGTCTGGAGGTGCTGGAAGAGGTCGTTGAGCTTGCCGATCTCGTTGGTCGACTGGAATGACCGACCTGACACGAGGTTGTCGGTCAGGTTTTCGATGAGATTGACGTGCTCACCCCAGGCCGCGGAGCCCTGCCCCAAGAAGGCGGTGCGGGCGGCGTCCGCCAGCTCCGGCATGGACTCCAGGCGCTCCGCCGCGGCGCGACGCTCGTTGTAGTTGGCCTCGATGGTCGCGAAGTCCTCCCCCAGGACCTCGGACAGGCGCTCTTGCTGGGCCTCGTCCAGGAAGTCGAGCCCCGCCCCGGGGCCCGCGCTGACCGCGTGAAGCCCCACGAGGTCACCGGCGAGGGCGCGGGCTTGCGCCCCAATGGGCCCGTCGGTGTCGAGGATTTCGGTGAGGTCCTGCTCCGCGATGCGCGCGGACGAGGCGGCGTCATGCCCCATGTCCACGCCCCACCTCTGCTCGAGCGCCGAGGCCATGATCTCCCGGGTGACGTTGTCGCGCGCCGGCGTTTCCCCGGCCGGAGTCTCGACGACCGCCTGGGCGGGCACGATGTCGGCCGGCCCCGTAAGCTGGGCTTCGAGCTGGGCCCGAAGCTGACCGGCGACGGGATCGGCAGCGGCGACGGTTCGGGCGTCCCGAGCGCTGGCCGCAGTCGGTCTCCGGCCGGCCGGCTCGGCAGTAGGATCGACCGCCCGCGCCTCTGCGGTTGGATCCGTCGCCTGCGCTTCCTGCGTCGGGTCTACCGCCCGAGCTTCGGTCGCCTTCGAGTCAGCGGCTTCGCGCGCCTCCGACGTTCGGCTCTCCCGGGTGCGGTCCGGCCCCTCGGACCGCGTCGCGTTGACGCCCATGTCCGCAGAGTGAGCAAAGCTCGTGCCCAAGGGCTCCGCGTTGCCCAGGAGCTCGGGTGCTGTCACCCCGTGGGCAGAGTGCCCACGTATCGGTGCATGTCCCTCCGACGTTCCTTACCCGGGCGCAGAGGGGTGGAGGAAGGCGGCGGGGGCTGGATCCTCAAAGCCCCGCTCCTTCCGGAGAAGTGAGAAGCGCGGGCGGGATCTCTCCGTCCAGCGCGCGGAGAAAGGCCGCCAGAGCGTCGACCCGCTCCGGGCTCAAGCTCTCCCCGAGCTGGTGCTTGCCCATGAGGCGGATGGCCTCCTCGAGAGTGGCCACGCTCCCATCGTGAAAGTAGGGCGCCGTCTGGGCCACGTGACGAAGGCTGGGCACGACGAAGACGAGGCGGTCGCCGGGCTCTCCGGTGATCTCTTCTCGACCTCGGTCCTCCCCTGGCTGCCAGGGCCAGGGCTGCTCCTCGCCCAGCTTTTCGAAGCGCTGTCCGCCCACGCCGGGACCGTCGTGGCAGAAGGCGCAGTTGCCGGTGAAGTCCTCGTAGCCTCGCCTCTCGAGAGCGGTGAGGGCGCTCTCCTCGCCCGCGAGAAATCGGTCCACGCGGCCGGGCCAGGCCAACTGCCGCATGTAGGCGGCCAGGGCGCGGGACACGTTGGTCGCGCGCACCGGGTCGGGGTCCCCCGGGAAGGCGGCCGCGAAGGCTTCTTCATAGCTCGGGCTCGCTCGAAGACGCTGCTGTACCAGGGCTTCGTCCATGTCCATCTCTTCGGGGCTGAAGAGCGGACCGAGCGCTTGGCGGTCGAGGTCTTCGCCGCGCCCGTCCCAGAACTGCCGAAACTTGAGGCTCGCGTTGTAGACGCTGGGGGCATTGCGCCGTCCGACCTGTTCGTCGACGCCGGTGGATGTGGGCTGGCCGTCTCCGCCTCCGTGCTCGGCTGCATGACAGCTTGCACACGCGGTGTCGCCGTCGCGGGCGAGCGCTCCCTCGAAGAACAGACGCTGTCCGAGCTGGGCCCGAGCGAGCTCGGGTCCGTCGAGGGTGGGGGGAGCCTCGATGGGTTCAATACCGCGACAGGCGCCGCCGCAGATCAGAGCGAGGGCGAGGATCGCGCCGCGAACCGGCCGTGCTTGCACGTTCATCGTGGCCGGACTCTGCCCGTCCGGAGGGGGGGCGACGCGGACCGCTCCGGTCGAAGAGGGGACCGAAACGGTCAGCTCGCGGACCACCGTTGGTAGGCTCGACGGAAGGCTCTCGCGTCCGAGAAGCCGAGGAGGAGAGCGACCTCTTCGCGACTGAGGGTCTCACTCTCGAGGTAGCGGCGGGCCAGGTCCGCGCGGGCGCTGTCGACAACCCCGCGAAAGCTCGTGCCTTCCTCGTCGAGGCGACGTCTGAGGGTGCGTAAGCCGCAGCCCAGCTCCCGGGCGACCCGCTCCGCGTTGGGCGCCCCGGAGGGAAGGGCGTTGACCACCGCGCGACGTACCTCCGCGGAAAAGGGCGCGTCCTGAGGCAACGACGAGAGGTCGGCCTCGGCCTGTCGCAGGAGCACCCGATGGAGGCGGGAGTCCGCCTGAGCTACCGGTCGGCGGAGATCTTCTGCGGCCACGACGATGGAGGCCAGTTCGGCGTCGAAGGTCGGCGCCACCCCGAAGAAGGCGCGGTGCCGGGTGATGCGCTCAGGGCGAGGGTGCCGAAAGGTGACCTCGAGGGGGCGGAAGTCGAACTCCACCAGCTCTCGGGCAAACTGAAGGGTTTGGGTGATGACAGACTCCGTGGCCGCGCGCGCGCCGAGAGGGAGCGGCCCGCTCGGCGGAAGATAGATGCGAACCTGATCCTCTTCCTGTCGGCGCAGCGGCGTCCCTTCGCTCGCATGGAGTCGGCCGAAGCGCTCGACCACGTCGAGCGAGGCGGCGAGATCTGGAGCCGAACGGCACGCAAACCCCAAAACCTCGAGGTCGGCCAGGGTCATGGAAGAGCCCACATCGATGGGAAAGCCAGGGTCTCCCACCGTCTTCATGGCCGCGGTCCAGACCGAGAAATGAAGATCGTAGGTGATGCGTCGGTCGGGGTCGCCGGTGAAGTCGTCGATCCCGGCGGCCTCCAGGACCTCGGCGCGGGCCACGCCCCGCCGTTCAGCGGCCCGAAGGACGTTGAGGGCCGCCGCGGCGCGGATGACGTACCGACTCCGGCTCATCAGGCCCAAGCTATACTGCGACGACGCCTCCGCGCTGAACCGATCTGCGGCTGCGTCATGATTCCGCGAGCCCGTCCGATGGTGGATCCGTGACCCGCTTCCTGTCCGTGATCGGCTTGGCGGTGGTTTCGCCCACGGTCGCCCTTGCGGAGTCTCCGGCTTGGGTCCAGGAGGGTCTCGCCATCGCTCGGGACATCGAGCGCCATGGGCTCATTCTCTCTGCGGAGACCCATGAGCGCCTCGAGAGAGCGGCGCTCGAAGCTGAGGGGAGCTCGCGCCTGTCACTTCTCGAGGCCCTTCTCTGGCGCCGAACGGTGGAAGCCGACGTGAAAGGTCTCGAGGAGCATCTTCCCGTGCTTCGTCGTGAGGCGGTGATCCAAGGCGCGGAGCGGAGCCTCGAGTCCGCAGCCCTCATCGAAGCCTTCCTCAGCTACTTTCGCCAAAACGACAGCGCTGCGGCCCTTCGCCAGCTCGAGGCGCTCATCGCTCGCGGGAAGCTCGATGCGGACCAAATCGCCAATGCTCAGGTCCTTCGGGCTCGGCTCCTGACCTACGCCCGACGCTCGGATGAAGCTCTGGCGTCCATCCGAAGAGGCTTCGAGGCGACCCGCGATGCCGTACATCCGTCCGTGGAACGAGCGCGTCTGTGGCACGTCCACTATCTCGTTCTTCTTCAGCTTCGCGACTTTCCTGGGCTCGTCTCGGCCCTGCGTCGAATGATCGAAGCCTATGGGAGAGTATCGGCTCCTTTTGCAGGTCAGATTGCGGTGCATAACTTGGGCTGGGCCCTGGTCGACGAGAGACACCTGGAGGCGGCGCGCGAGGTCGCGGCCATCTCCGAACGGCTCGCCGCTCAAACCGGCGAGGTCGATCAGCTCTTCGCGCGTTGGCTATGCGCCTCGCTCGCCGAGGCTGCAGGCCGGTTTGACGAGGCCAAAACATGCTACCAGCAGGCCCTGGCTCTCGCCCACGTAGCCCCGGATCGTGAGCTCACGCTGCACCAGCGACTTGCACGGACCTTGATGCGCTTAGGGGAGAACGAAGCCGCGGCTCAGCACACGGCCTTCGTTCATGCCCATCCCGACTTCGGGAAGAGACGGAAGGAGGTGCAGGAGGAGCGTCTGCTCGACGCGGAGCTGGCCTTCGCAAACCAGGACTATCGGGCCGCCTACGTAGGGATCCGAGAGTACTACGAGGAGCGCCTCCAAATACGAGAGCGGGAGCTCGAGAAAGCGACCGAGGCGCTACGACTCCTCACCGATACCGAGTCGGAGCTGATGGCGGAACGAGCGCGCATGCTCGGCCGGCAAAACCAGCTCCAGCGTGCCGTCATCGACCGGCAGCAGTTGGCGGTCTTGCTGGGCGCTCTCCTTCTGACGAGCGGGCTTCTGGTCGCGATCCGACAGACGCGCATCAGTCGACGCCTGGCTGCGGCGGAGCGGGACGCTGTTCGGGCAAGCGCGGCGAAGTCCGAGTTTCTCGCCAACATGAGCCACGAGATCCGAACCCCGATGAACGGTGTCCTCGGCATGGCGGAACTCCTTCACGAGACCAGTCTCGAGGAGGAGCAGCGCGCGTTCGTAGATACCATCTATAACTCTGGCTCCGCGCTGCTGACGATCATCAACGACATCCTCGACTTCTCGAAGGTCGAAGCGGGGAAGATGGAGCTTGAGTCCGCGCCCTTCGCTCTCGACACGCTCGTCGAAGACGTCACCGCTTTGCTCGCGCCAAAAGCCTACGACAAGGGTCTCGAAATCTTCTTTCGCTATCCCCCTTCCCTTCCTCGCGTACTCATGGGCGACCACGGTCGGATTCGCCAACTCATCGTCAACCTCGTAGGAAACGCGGTGAAGTTTACCTCGGAGGGCCACGTGCTCATCGCCGTGACGGGCCAAGCGCGAGCGTCGGAGGTTGAGGTCGAGATCGCCGTGCGGGATACGGGCATAGGGATCCCCGCCGACAAGCTCCAGCATGTCTTCGAGCAGTTCACCCAGGCGGAGAACTCAACTACGCGTCGCTTCGGGGGCACCGGGCTCGGCCTGGCCATCACCAAGCGCCTCGTCGAGGCCATGGGGGGGCAGATCGGCGTCGAGTCGACCTATGGCGAGGGCTCAACCTTCAAAATCTCGCTCACCCTCCCCGTAGCCCCGGACGACGAGAGGCGAAGCCCAATCCAGCGCCGCGTTCTCATCCTGGACTCGATGAAAGCCCATCGGGAGATTCTCACAGAGCTGTTGTCCGGGTGGGGAATCAACGTCGAAGCCTCGGATTCTGCCCTGGATGCCCAGAAGCGACTGGGGCGCGCGTCGTCGGAGGGAAAGTCCTTCGACGACGTGTTGTTGGTCGTGCGCAATACGGCCTGCGAAGGAGCGAGGCTCCTAATTGAAGGGTCCGATGGTCTCGTGTCGAGTGGCGCCCGACTGGTCACGCTGACGTCTTGGGAAGAGGCGCAGGTGCGGGCCGCGTCCGTGGGCGGCGCGAGCGCCGTGAGACTTCCGATGCCCCTACGGTCTGCCCCCTTGTATTCGGCTCTGTCTCGCTCGCTCGCCGCCGGCAAACGCGAAGTCGGCCCTTCCCCCCTCCTCCATGAAGAGAGCGCCGAGACCCAACGCCGCCTCGACGTCCTCGTCGCGGAGGACAATCTGGTGAATCAAAAAGTTGTCGAGAAGATGCTCCAGTCCGAGCGCATATCCCTCACCTTCGTGGTCGACGGTCGAGAAGCCCTCGATGCGGCCCGTCGTCGACGATTCGACCTCATCTTCATGGATGTATCGATGCCCGAGATGGATGGGCTCGAGGCCACCCGAGCCATCCGCATCTTCGAGGCTGAGCAGGCACGCGAACCCACGCCCATCGTCGCCCTCACGGCCCACGCGATGGCCGGGGACCGCGAACGATTCCTGGCCAGCGGAATGGACGCTCACCTGACCAAGCCCGTGCGTCGAGCGGCTCTCCGCGAGGCCGTCACCCTCTGGACCGAGACGGGCGAGGATCCGGGGGAGTGAGGCTGAGTCCCCGTGAAGGCGGTGGGGACCGAGGACATAGGCCGGACCGCCGCGGAGCTCCTCGTCGAGGACGAGCCCGATGACGACGCCTCCGCGCTGAGAAGGATCTTGAAGCTCTAGTCTTGGCGGGCGTGATCGCGCAGGGCGTCCTCGAGCTCCTTGGGGCTGAAGGGTTTGGCCAAAAAGGCGTCCATGCCGGCGGCCAGACACTCGGCTCGATCGCCGGCCATGACGCTCGCGGTCAGGGCGACGACCGGGGTCTCCCCCGCCGGGCCCGGCAGGGCGCGGATCCTCTGAGTGGCCTCCAAACCGTCAACCTTCGGCATGTGACGGTCCATGAGCACCAGATCGAAGGCCTGATTTTCGACGGCAGCGATGGCTTGGGCGCCATCGTCCACGAAGGCGGTGTGCACTCCGAGACGATTCAGGAACTTCTGAACTACCATTTGGTTCACCCGATTGTCCTCGGCCACGAGCACTCGTAGGGGCCGGAGGGGTCCTCTCTCTTGGGTATCCTCGAGGTCGGGCGCGGAGGCCGGAGGCGCCGGCAGCGCGAACCAAAAAGAGCTGCCTTCGCCTTCCCGGGAGCCAGCTCCGATCTGGCCTCCCATCAGTTCGCAAAGGCGCTTGCAGATGGTCAAACCCAGGCCGGTGCCTCCGAAGCGCCGCGCCGTCGAAGAGTCGGCCTGCTGAAAGGGCTGAAAGAGTCGGCCGAGGACCTCCGCGCTCATCCCGATCCCGGTGTCATTGACGGAGCATCGCAAGTGACCCTCCAAGTAGCTCAGGCGCACCGTCACCGACCCTACGGACGTGAACTTGAGGGCGTTGCCGACCAGGTTGGAGAGCACCTGACGAAAGCGGTGGCCATCGAAGTGCGCGTACGCGGGGACGCGTCGATCTACGCTCAGCTCGAGGTCGAGCCCTTCCTCGTCGGCGCGTGGTCTCATCAGCGCGATGACCTGCCGAGCGATCTCGGCCGGGGGTTCGGTCTTCGGGTCGATGAGGAGGGCGCCCGCGTCCATCTTCGCGTGGTCGAGAATATCATCCAAGATGCGCAAGAGAGACTCCGCGCTCGATACGACCGTCTCCGCCACCTCGCGTTTTTCGGGGTCGGCTTCGTCGACGAGGAGTCTCGAGAGGCCCAGGACTCCGTTCATCGGAGTGCGAATCTCGTGGCTCATATTGGAGAGAAAGGCGGTGCGTGCCCGCACCGCGGCTTCGGCCGTCTCGAGAGCTTCGCGAAGCTCGTGCTCCCGCTGATCG
This sequence comes from Myxococcota bacterium, assembly GCA_039819565.1. Taxonomy (GTDB): domain Bacteria; phylum Myxococcota; class Kuafuiibacteriia; order Kuafuiibacteriales; family Kuafuiibacteriaceae; genus JAHQVK01. The sequence continues at coordinate 16,349 of JBCBRU010000035.1, forward strand.
GCGAGGTCTTGAGCCTGCATGCGAGCCCAGTCAAAGGTCCAAGCGATGGTCATCAGGAGTCCTCCGACGAACAGCACCCCCGCGATCTGAAGGACGTGGACCCCGAAGGCTTCGTCGATGGGCATGACCGCAACGGTGTACGCCGAGACCAAGCCGTAGAAGGCGAGTCCTACGACCCGGCTACAGAGGAGGACGTTGATGACCGGCGCAATCAACATGGCGGCGCGGATGCCTAGAGGCGGCACGTCCCCCAAGGCTTGCTCGAAGGCCGCGAGCGCGAGCAGAAAGATGAGGCTCGCGACGACGGTTCCTACCCGGACACCTTTGCTCCAGCGGGTGCGGACGAAAAAGAAGCCATACACCAGAGAGATGCCCACGAAGGCCAGCGTCTGCCAGGCATAGGGGCCGCGCACCACGAGCTCGATCAAGACCATGAAGATGCCAAAGGCAAAATTGGCCCCGACGAAGCGCGAATAGACGGTGAAGCGAAGGCGGTCGTAGGTCGACGACGACCTCATCTCAGCGGCAGGGGTGGAGGCTGAGCTCACAGCCTCGGGTTCGGGCAATGACCTTCGAAATCCAGTCCGACGGGGCACGCCGGGCTGCGGTGTACCGCCGTGGGTCATCCGCGGAGAGAACGACGCGCCTTTGAACACCAGCGCGCGGCCCGAGGACCGATTCTCAAACCTCGCTCTCGTCGTCCGAAATCTAGGACATGAATGAAGGCTCCGGGGGTGAGAGGGAGGGGCTCGATGCTGCGGAAGCACTCCGGCTCATCTTGAGGCACACGCCGGACCCGATCCTGATCAAGACCGCGGACAATCGCTTCGTCGAGGTGAACGACGCCCTGCTGCGACACTTCGGGCTTTCGAGGGGCCGAGTGATCGGTCGAGCAGAGTCCGAGATCGAGGGGCTCGACCCGGAGGAGATGGATCGCTACGTCAGCGATACCGAACGTGTCGCCCGAGGGAGCGAGCCGGAGGTCGTCATCGAGCCGGCCACCAGCCCCGCCACCGGTGAAAGGAAGGTCTTTCGGTCCGTCAAAGCGCCCGCCCGCGATAAAGAGGGACGCTCCCTGGTCGTAATCGTGGCTCAGGATATCAGCGACCTGGAGCTGGCTCGCGAACGTCTCGCTGACCGTGAAGCGGTACTGCAGGCCACCCTGCAGGCGGTGGCGAGCGGGACCTGGGAGTTCGAGCCCCTCACTGGGTCTCTACGCAACGACCAAGCGTGGATGGAGATCTTCGGGGTGAAGCCCGAGGACCATGATGGCACTGTGGGAACCTTCGCCCGTCTGCTGCATCCCGAAGATCAAGCCTCCGTGATGGCGCGAGTGAACGCCTGTCTGCACGACGGGGTCCAAGGATACGTGAGCGAGCACCGAATGCTCCACGCGGACGGACATGTCATCTGGGTTCGTGACTCCGGTGTGGTCGTCAACCGCGACCCAGATGGAAACGCCCTGAGAATGGTGGGGGCGGTGGTAGATATCACGGAGCTGAAGACCCAGCAGGCGGAGCTCGAGCGCCGTCGCCGCGAAGCCGAGGCCGCCGTCCACGCGAAGTCACGCTTTCTTGCCAACATGTCGCACGAGCTGCGCACCCCGATGAACGGGGTCCTCGGAATGCTCGATCATCTTTTGGATACGGAGCTGGGCGCGGAGCAGCGTGACCTCGCGCGGATTGCGCGAACGTCGGCCGAAGGCTTGCTTGCGATCCTCAACGACATCCTCGATACGTCCAAGCTCGAAGCGGGAGGGGTCGAGCTCGAAGCGGTCTGCGTCGATCTCGACGGACTCCTCGATGAAGTCGAAGGCATGTTCGGTAACCAAGCCCGCGAGAAAGGGCTTGGGCTCCGGCTCCAACGCGGCTCGAGCACGCCTCGGTGCGCGATGGGCGATCCCACCCGACTCCGGCAGGTTTTGGTGAATCTCCTCGGAAACGCGCTGAAGTTCACCTCCGAGGGGTTCGTCGACCTGGATCTCGAGGGTCGGGAAGGCCGTCTGGAGGTGCACGTCCGCGATACCGGCCCGGGTATCTCAGAGGAGGCTCAAGCCCGACTCTTCGAGCGCTTCACGCAGGCCGACGTAAGTACGACGAGGAAGTTCGGCGGCTCCGGTCTCGGACTTGCCATTACCCGCCAGCTCGTCGAGCTCATGGGGGGCGAGATCGAAGTCAACTCCGCCGTGGGTGAGGGGAGTTGCTTTACCCTTCGCTTACCTCTCGTCGCCGCCTCGGAGGAGAGCCTCGACACCGCGGCGGTGCCCCCGGCCAGCGTCGACCTTCCCCCTCTGCGGGTGCTCCTGGCCGACGACGTCCCCGTGAACCGAATGGTCGTGGGGCGCCTCCTGGAGCGACTCGGGCACGAGGTCGTGTCCGTGGAAAATGGACGGCAGGCGGTGGAGGCGGTCACCGGCGAAGCCTTCGACCTCGTTCTCATGGACATCAACATGCCCGAGATGGACGGCGTCGAAGCCACCGCCGCCATTCGCGCCCTCGAAGGGGCTTCCAGTCGCACGCCCATTGTCGCCCTCACCGCCAACGCGATGAAGGGTGACCGAGAGACCTACTTGGATGCCGGTATGGACGACTACGTGGCCAAGCCGGTTCGTCGTCCGCAGCTCAAGGAGGCGATGGCGCGAGCCCTCCAGGGCCGGACGGTGCGGCGCTGAGAGGCACCGGTCGGGCGTCCTCGCTCAGCCGACGCATACCCACCCGGAGGTCGTCGGCGTGGCATCGACTCTTCCGGCTGCGACTCCACACGAGCATGAGCCCATCGAGCGCGTACAGCTCGAGGCGCAGAAAACAGGTGTCGTCCTCGGCGAGGATGACCGGTTGGAGGAGGTGGGTAGGGGGCGCGGTATAGTTCGCCTCGAGTCCGCAGTCGGGCTCCACACAGCGAGCGAGCTGAGAGGTCAGGTGCCGATCGCCTTCCTCGCGAAGACGCGCATCCGGAATCCGGTCCTCGACCGGCCATGACCCCGCAAGCTCAACTGCGATACCCGCCGTCGCCGGTACCGCACCGTGGATGGCCACCTCGAGGATCTCCACCCGTGCGTGGGCCGGAAGGCGTGGGCCCTCGCTCCGCTCCCAAGCGAGCTGCTGCTCGACCTCCGCGTCGAGCTGGGCCTGCCTCGTCTCGAGGGCGTAGATATGGCGCTCTTCGGAGTGGGCGGTGTCGAGGGCGCGCTGTCGCTCTTCGAGGAGCGTTTGTCGCCTCCGAATGCCCTCCCGTTCGCGCTCCGCCTGCTCTTCGGGCGTCCCGTTGAAGAGGTCGACGGTCGCCGTGAAGAGCTCGGCCTGAGCCGTGGTGCACGCGCTGCTCGAGATCAGGAGAGCGAGGGACCATGTTCTCGTCATAGATAGCCTTCGGCGCTTCCTCTCCGCAGGAGATCGTCGGTGTGGCGCATGATGGAGGACAGCTCGCAGGATCCGGACTTCGACCACGTCCTCCCTACGGATCTCTCGGCGGGGAGGTAGAGCTCGATGATGGTCTTGCAGCCGGTACCGAGGTCCTCCACCCGCAGGGCCAAGGCCTCGTCCGTGTTGGGGGGATCGGGGGTGCCCAAGGCACAGGGTTCCATACAGCGTTCGAGCTCGACCCGAATGCGGTCGAGGAGGCGGGAGCGGACGGCCGGAGGCGCGGGAACGGCGCGTCCGGTTCGCTCCGAGACTTTCGCCGCAAACCAAGTTTCGAGTCGGTCTGCCTCGGTGGGCCCGAACAGACCATCCTCATCAATGAGAGGGAGCAGCCCGAGGGGCTCCCTAGGCTCCTCTGACTTCGCGGCTCGAAGTTCACTCCGATACTTCGCCCGATAGGCCGACGGATCTGCGAGCGTATCCTCGAGTCTCGCCCTCCGGGCCGCCGAGGCTCGAGCCCGAGCTTGCGCTGCCGCGGTCTCCCGCTGCGCCCTCTCCACCCCCGCCGGAGGAAGGAAGCGACATCCGCCGAACAGGACCAGGGCCGCGACCAAAGTACCGCTCGAGGTTCGCACCCGATCCATGGCCACTCAAGTTAGCCCACGGCGGCGCGGTTGGCGATTGTGAGTGCTCTCACATGAATATAGCCCGCTCCGTTCTGATGAGCCCTCAACCTTCTCGTCGAATGCGACCCGGAGTTGAGCCAATGAGCCGTCTGAACACGCCGGTCATATGCGCTTGGCTACAAAAACCGGTCGAAGTCGCAATCTCCGCCAGTGAGAGTCGAGTGGCCAGGATGAGTCGCTGTGCTCGCTCGACCCGCTTCTCCAGGACGAAGGCGTGGGGGGAGCGCCCTCGCGCCGACTTGAACTCACGAGAAAAATGAAAGGGACTGAGGCCTGCTACCGCCGCCAGCGCGCTCAACGAGATCGATTCCCCGAGGTGGGCGTCGATGTATTCCTCGACCCGACGGCAGCGCCACTCGGGAAGACCCCGGCGGGGTTGATCTCGGTGGTGCTCCTTCAGCGACGATACGAAGTTGTGAAGGAGAAGAGCCGTGGCGGACTGCGCCGAGAGATCCGAAATAGTCCCGGCCTCGAGCATCGAGCGAAGAACTCGACCCAAGGCCAGGTTGGACGGGGCATTAAAGTTCGGCTCCACCCGCAAGATCGAGGTCTCGACTTCGAGATCGTCCAAGGTGCTCTGAACCATCTCGGATCCGACTGAGAAGGCCAGGAATTCAGAATCGAGTTGATCCGAAACCGCCTTCACCGTCGTTCCCTGGGGTGAGAAGGTCACCGCCCCGGGGGCGAGCTGACGCTGAATAAATCGATCCGAGCCCAGGGCGATCTCGTAGTTCCGTGGGCCCAGCTGGAGGCTAAAGACATGTTGGGGGCATTCGAAGTGCACCCGAAATGGATCCGAGCGATTGAGGTCTACGATCAGCTCGCTCGACTCGTGGCGCTGGCCCAGACACGGCATTCCTGGGTCGGGTCGGTCCGTGAGACCGTGATGGGCGGGCTTCTTGGACACCAGCAACAGGCTATTTCGGGCCCGCTGCCGAGTCCTTGCACGATCTTGCTCAACGTCGAGCGAGGATGGGCTTCTCGTTCAGGAAATCACTGACGACCGCGGCTACCTGTCGCGGATACTGGTGGTGAGGCCCGTGCCCCGCCATGGGGTAGATCCCGAGGCGGGCGTTGGGAATCTCACGGTAGAGAAGCGCCTGAGCCATGACGTTGAAGAAGGCGTCTCGATCTCCGTTGAGGATCATGGTCGGCTGTCGGAGATCCTTGAGTCGCGCGAAGTAGTTGCCTTCGCCCTTGAACCAGAAGCCCTGAATGGCTTCGCTTTGGCGCTCCATGACCCGCTGGGTCGTGGGGGACTCGAGACCTTTAGCCTCGCGTTCGCGGATCCTCCCCAAGGACGCGCGCACCGCGGCCGCGGATACGCGAGAGCCGGGAGCAAAGAAGAGATACTCGTGGTCTTCCTCCTGCCAAATCGTGTCGGTTACGGTGGGGCGAGTGGCAACCTCGAAAACCTCTGGCCGGTTCGGCGGAGGGGTTTCTGGGCTCGCGCCAGGACCGGTTCCAATCAATACGACCTGCCGAACCAACTGCGGATACTCGATAGCCATGACCTGGGCGGTAAATCCGGCCATCGACCATCCGAGAATGTCGACCGTCTCGATTCCGAGCGCTTTGCACAGCGTTGCTGCGTGGTCAGCCGCACCTTTGATGGTTCGTGGGACCTCGCCACTCGAAGTGGCGACGCCCGCGTTGTTAAAGATGATCACCGGACGCGTGCGTCCGAGCTCGTTGAGGAACAGGGGATCCCAGTCATCCATGTTGGCTCGAAAGCGTGTCATCATGAGGAGTGGGACGCCGTCGGGTCTTCCGATCCTGCGATAGGCATAGCGTACGTCTCCGGAGGTTACGAATCGCGTCGCCGCGATTTCAGCTTGAGTGCCAGAGGGGCTATCGGATCGGCTGGACCCGGGGGTCCCAGCCCCCGCCTGAGCGCAGCCCCACAGGAGCAAAGCCGAGATCCAGGGGATGAGCAGTGAGGTGATGCGAAGGGTAGATGGGTGATTGAGCGGTAGGTACGACATACTCACGCCCTATCCATAGCCAAGCCTGCTCTCACTGGATTTCACGAAAGCTTCGATCGCTTGTACGTATGTGCGATCGAATCGGTCCTTCTCTTCGCCGAGCTGCAGTCGACGCCGATGGGCTCGAGGTCCTAGATCATCGAGCGAGCTCCAAAGCCCAAAACGAGTCCTGGGGCCCATTGTGGGACCAGGAGAACTTCGCTCCGAATTATCGCCCCATCATAGACATGCTTCTCGGCGTTGGAGACGAGCTCGCGGATGACCAGTCCGATAGGGGCCGCATCAGACGTGGTGAAAGTGCGGGAGGCCGATGCGTGGACCCGTATACGGCAGCGATGCCTCTATACATTGGCGAGTCGCTCGAGATGGTCGTTGGGCTCGAGGGTCCGAGGCCCTGACGTCCGCATCCACTCGACCTCGATCGCGTCCGAGGTCTCCGTCGACGTCTCGGCCCGTGCCGGAGAGAGGGATGCACCCCCGAGGACGGAGGCCAAGACATACTCAGGGCATTCGAAGTGGACCCGGAATGGATCTGAGCGATCGAGGTCGACGATCAGCCCCCTCGACTCATGAGGCTGACCCGGACACGGCATTCCGGGGTCCGGTCGGCTCGCGAGACCGTGGTTGAACGGCTTCTCACACAACTTAGCCAGGCTGTTCGCGCCCGTCGCCTAGCCCTTGTACGATCTTGCTCAGCGTCGAAGACCTCCGGCCGATCCGCCGGCGGGGTCTCTGGGCTGGTCCCCCGGCCCGTGCCGATCAAGACCACCTGACGAACCCACTTCGGATACTCGAGCGCCATCACCTACGCGGTGGATCCTGCCATCGACCATCCGAGGATGCCGACCGTTTCCACGCCGAGGACTTTGCACAACCTTGCTGCATGGTCGGCTGCCCCGTTGATGGTCGGGCCTTCCGATCCGGCAGCAGGCGTAGCGCACGTCCCCCCAGGTTGCGAACTGTGTCCCTGAGGGCTCGGCACGCGAATCAGAGGACCGCCGGTTCGGATCGACGAGGGGCAAGCACATAGGATCCGAGCGCAGATGCAGAGGGCGAGGCGTGAGCTGAGACCCACCTGAGATAGGTAGTTGATGCGTTTTTCCGTATCCTCGATCCACTCAACTTCCGAACCGCTTGCGGTACGCGGCCGGCGTGGCGCCGGTTTCTCTTCGGAAGAGGGTCGTGAAGTAACTCTGGTTGTCGTATCCAACCCGCTGACCGATTTCGATGATCGGCTGTGAAGTCTCTCGGAGAAGGCGTGAGGCACGTTCGATCCGTCTTTGAACGACGTAGCGGTGGGGGGACTCTCCGAAACTCTGGCGGAACATGGCGGCAAAGTGAAATCGACTCATGTCCGCGAGGCCCGAAAGTTCATCGAGCGAAAGATCCGCCTCGAGATGATCTTCGATATGGGCACGGAGACGCCTCTCGAGATGGGGGGCGAGACCTCCGATGTGCTCGGCGCCGGTCGAAGCCGGCTCCTCAGTGACGGTCTCGCAGATGAAGTTGCCGAACGCCGTCTCGACCGCGGCGAAGACGACGTTCTCCGTAAAGGGCTTGAGCACGAAGCCGTTTGCCTTGAGATCACGGGCCCGGGCCACCGTCTCTCTATCCGAGAGGGAGGTCAAAAAGACGATCGGAATCTCGAACTTGTCGCGGAGGAACTGGGCTACATCCAACCCGTCCTTTTCCCCTTGGAGCCGAATATCGAGGAGCGCGATGTCGGGGCAGGAGCGTTGGGCGAAGTCGATCGCCGATGTGTAGTCGGCGGCGATGCCGACCACTTGGTATCCCAGACGAAGGATGATGTCGGCGAGATCTCTCGCCGGGATGGCTTCATCTTCAACGATGAGGACTTTCATGGTCATCGAGCGAGCTCCAAGGTCCAGACCAGTCCCCGGGGCTGGTTGTGGGACCAAGAGATCTTGGCTCCCACCTGCCTAGCGAGGTCGTAGACGAGGGCGAGGCCCAGGCTTCCCGTCGGCTCGAGGCGACGCTCATCATCGCGAACTCCACATCCCTTGTCGGAGATCTGGAGGGCGGTACCCTCGGGCGTCGAGGCGAGGGAGATGGTGACGTGAACGTCGTCTTCTTCGGCGTAGGCATGTCTCACCGCGTTCGAGACCAGCTCGCAGATGATCAGTCCGATGGGGGCCGCGTCTGCGAGAGCGACCGTGCGTGATGGGAGCGCGCCGAGGGATATATGGCATCGATGGCCGTAGACGTTCGCCAAGCGCTCCGCGAGCCGCCCGAGGTAATCGTCGAGCCGAACATCATCCGCGGAACCTCGATTCGGAAGGCCCTCGTGTATCGAGGCCATGCTGATGACTCGCGCCTGAACGCTCCTCAGGCATTCGACGTTCGCGCCCTCGGCCTCGGCTCTTCGACGCTCCAAGCCGAGTAGGCTGGCGATGACCTGGAGGTTGTTCTTCACGCGATGATTCAGCTCTCTGAGGAGCGCCTCTCGCTGGCCGACAGCCTCTGCGAGTTTCCCGTCTTGGGCTTCGACACGGTCTCGGGCTTGGCTGAGCTCTCGGTGCGCTTGGCGACGGGCTCGTCCGTGCCACGCGAGCGTCACCGGTATGAGGACGAAGCTGAGGATCGTCGTCCCCGCCAAGGCGAGGAGGATGCGTTGACGCTGAGCGATCAATCGAGACACCTCGGCTTGCGGTTCGGCGATCCGCACCGCCTCTCGGACGAGCTCCTCCTCGGTTTCAGCCGCCGCGATCTCGACGACGGCACCCGGCGAGGACTCGGCTTGACCCCAAGTGAGGGATGAACCGGCAAGGAGGACCGCCGACCCCCAGACCGCATAGCTCCGGACCGAGACGCGCCGAGACATGAGCGGAGGATAGCCCGGCCCTTGGCCCTCGCAAGCGCATGCGAGCGCGAGGCGGTTCAGAAAACCCCAAGAACCAAACATCTACCGCACGAATGAGCAAAACCAGCTGGAGAGCCGCTCCCTATACTGAAATGCGAGAGGACGAGCTCGACCGTGGAAAGTCTCAGGTCTCGATATCATCACCCCGGTCCTTCGCGGCCGTCGCTACCCTCCGCGCGGCGTACGCGACCTCACTCCGATTGGAGATGTGGCGAGGATGAGTATGCCTTCGTGCTCTCCCTCGCTGGCCACGAAGGGGTCGCTCTTCTCGATGGCTCCTGCGCGCGTCGGTTTCCACCCGACGACGAGCTCATTATCTTGAGCGCCCCGCGGGACTATTGGCAAGGCAGCCTGGAGATGGCCGGGATAGCGGATCTTTCATTCCTCTCCCGACACGTCAACAGACTGTGTCAGGACCGATACCTCGCAAACCTCATCCGAAGAATGTATTTCGAGCGACTTACGGACGTGCCTGAGGCCGAGGCCTCGACGCGGCTCTCGAGCGTCGTTCTGGTCGTGACCTTTCTCGACATTCACCTGGCCGCCAACCACGACACCTTTGGGGCGCGGCTCCATCCCGCCGAGCTAGAGGTCGTTCTTCGGCGTATGGAGGCCGACCTCGGCGAAGCTCTACGTGTCGAGGATCTGGCCCGTGCCGTGGCCCTTTCCCCCTCCCGATTTAGTCGCGCTTTCAAGAAGACAATGAAGCTCACCCCCTACCAGTACCTTCTACGGCGACGACTCCAGCGCGCTCGGGACATGCTGTCGTGGACCGAGGAGCCCCTCGCGTCCATCGCGGTGGAGTGCGGGTTCTGTTCCCAAGCACATCTCACGCGTCTCTTCAAAAGAAGCTACGGTGTGCCGCCTGGCCGCTACCGACGGGACCTGCAGCCATCGGGGTGACTCCGCGACGCGTCCTGAAGACCCGTCCGCAAGCCTCAGCCTCCCCCTTCCGAGGGAGAGGCTGAGGCCTCGACTCAGCTTCGAAGGGGCGCCGGCTGCACGTACTGGGCGACCCCAGCCTGCTCCAGTGCGCGCGCCAGTTCGATGACCGTGAGATCCTCGAGGTAGGGGCCCATGAGCTGCATGCCGATCGGTAGTCCGTCCTTCGACATCGACAGCGGTACGCTCGTCGATGGGTTTCCGATGTAGTTCACGAACCCTGTCCAGGAGATCTGGTCGAGATAGGGTCGCGTCTCTCCGTCGACCTTCATGGGCGGACCAAACCAGGCTTCGTCGGGCCCATGATGAGGAAGCGCGGGGGTGGGAGTGACGGGCATCAGGACGGCGTCGTAGGTCGCGAAGAACTCGGACCAGGCGGCTTTGGCGTGATTTCTCGCAATGTCCGCGCGCACCCAGTCTCGATGATCTCCTACCGTGTCGGCATACACTCGGGGCTTGTCGGGATGACCTTGGTAGCGCCCTCCGGGCGTGGAGACCTTGCGCATCTCCTCGAACTCCTCTTCCGGCCAGAAGGCAGCGAAGGCCCCATAGAGGAGCTTTCGATAGGGAAGCGTCATCTCCTCGAGCTGCATGGGGAGCTTGGGTGAGGTGTCGACGGTTCCACCCTTGGAGCGGATGGACTCCACCGCGCTTTCAATCGCCTTTCGTACTTCTGAGTCGATGGGGCAGAACGCGTCGTCCAGCCAGGCCGCCAGGCGGAAGTGCTGGAGTCGACGAGCCCGTGGCGCAGGAAGGCTGAGCTTCCATCCTGTGGCCTCGGCGGGATCCGCCCCGGCTCCAGCGAGGAGACCCACCTGCAAATCCTCGGCGGACCGAGTCATGGGACCTCCGACGGCGAGATCGAGCCAGCTCCAAAAGCCATCGCCAGGGCCATGAGGGAGGTGCCCGGTGAGTTTACTGATGCCGTAGCTCGACTTGTGTCCGAACACACCGCAGTAGTGGGCCGGAATGCGAATCGACCCCGCTATCTCGCTGCAGTAGTCGATGGAGGTCAGGGCCGCGGCCACGGCGGCGGCCGCTCCGCCCGCGGAGCCTCCGGAGGTTCGGCTAGGATCATGTGGGTTCTTGGTCGCTCCGAACACTGGATTCTGCGCCTGTAGATCCAGGTTGAAGGTCGGCATGTTCGTCTTGCCCATGATGATGGCGCCCTGCTGCCGCAGCCGAGCGACCGTGGGTGCGTCCTTGGACGGTTCGTACTCAGCCAGGGACTCCGAACCTGCGGTCGTGCGCAGCCCTTCCGTCTCGAAAGAGTCCTTGAGAGTGACAGGGATGCCGTGCAGGCGTCCGCTCTGCCGGCCCGAGGCGCGCTCTGCGTCCATGCGGTCGGCCTCGGCCCGCGCGCGCTCCGGAGCGATACTCACCAC
>JBCBRU010000036.1:0-27539 GCA_039819565.1 Myxococcota bacterium
CCATCGAAACTACCTCGGTCAGGTCGACGCCACCGTCGAAGACTTCAACCACCTGGAGCTGGTGCTCGGAGACAGGTCTCGGTCCGGGGATCAGTTCGATGGCCGGGGCGGGCTACGCGATGCAGGGCGCCCTCCGTGTAGTAGGCGTTCTTGTCCTCGTAGATATTGAAGCTGGTGTACGCTCTGAAGTCGATCGGGTCGGGACACGCGCTGAAGCAGCCGTTGTACTCATCGGGGTAGAAGATCTGGGCCGCCAGCACCTCCCAGCCGCCGGTCGACCCCCCGTACATGAAGCGCGCCCAGCCTTCCCCGAGCCCTCGCATCTCCTTTTCGATGAAGGGGATGAGTTCGTAGGTGAGGGCGTCGCCCCAAGGGCCTTGGCTGGCTGAGTTTACGGCGTAGGAGTCGTCGTAGTACGGCGTGGGGTGCTGGAGCTCCACGATGAGGAAGCGAGGGAAGTCCTCTCCGGTCCATTTGCGATAAAAGTCGTAGGCTTCCTGCTGCTCAACCCGGTTGTAGCCTTCCACCCCGAAACGCTCGCTGTACTTCGGCTTCAGGTCCGCGTTCGGAGGCTCGGTGCGAAAGCCCCCAAAGTCATCGGGATAGTGCCCGTGAAAGATGACCAGCGGGTAGCGGGCCTCCGGATGCTCGTCGAACCCTTCGGGAACCAGAACGTGGGCGCCGAGATACATGTCGCGACCCCAAAAGGCACTCAGCCGCTCGCTCTTCATGCGAAGATGGCGAATGTACTTGGTGTCCTGGGGAGGCGGGATAGGGGGGATGATTTGGTCGAGCTGGATCTGGATCTCACCCCCTGCTTCAACCCGGACCTTTTGAGGGGTGCTGTAGAGATTTCCCGGCGCTTTGCTCCATTTCTGTCCCTCGCCCCGATCCATTGGGAGCTTTACGGTGTGACCGGTCGAGAGCTCAAAGGTCTCGTAAAGATGCAGCACTGCCTGCGCCTGATAGTCCCCCGGGGGCACATCGGCGAGACTGAGGATGGGATAACCGAGCACCTCCTCGTCGATGACGGCGGGCACCCCGGGCGCCCACGCCTCCACGTTGAGCCCGAATACCTGGACCGCTTTGACCCCGGGCCGGACCCGGGCCCGAGGCTCCTCGGGAGCCCCGTCATCGGGGGCGAAGACGACCAGGACGCGACCGTCGGCGGAGGCGGCACGGAGCTCGGAGTCGAAGCGAATCTCGATACGCATAGCGGAGGTCTCGGGGGCAGCAGCCAACTCCGGGGGACGGCAGCCCGCAACACCTCCGAAGAAGAGTCCCGCGAGCCCCAGCCCCATCCCCCAGCCTGAACGTCGAACGCCTACCACCTGCCGAGGGTGCCTCATTCCGAGCCGAGAGCCCAGATGAGGGGACGACGGACGCAGCCGCCCTCCGCGGTTTTCGCGAGGCCGAGAGCACCTCCCCGGGTATGGAGGAGGCATGGCCCTTCCGCGGGACGACCTCGCTCCTCTCCAAGGCCCGTACCCGGACTGGTTCAAGGCCGCCTTCGAGGTGCCTCGGAGCGAAGGCAGCGTCGAGGTGGACGGGTGCGCCATTCACTACTTCGAGTGGGGGGAGCGGTCGGCTCCGCCCGTGCTCATGACCCACGGATTCATGGCCCACGCCCGGGTGTTTGCCTTCGTGGCCCCCTTCCTCGCCTCTCGCTTTCACCTCGTATCCTATGACCTGTCGTCCATGGGGGACTCCGCGGCGAGACCCGAACCGGGCGACCGGGCCGACGAGGCTATGGCCGTGGCCCAGGCCACGGGGCTCTTTGATCACGTTCAAAAACCGATCTTCGTGGCCCACAGCTTCGGCGGCACCGTCGCTATCGCCGCGGCCGAGCGGCACCCGGAGGCCTTCGGGGGTCTGGTCATCTGCGATCTGATGATGCTGCGGGAGCCCCGCCTCCGCGCGATGTTCGGAGGTCCATCCCCAGCCAAGGACCGGCCCCCGGGGCCGCGCGTCCACAAGGTGTATCCGGACCTCCCCACCGCCCTTGACCGCTACCGCCTCACGCCGAGTCAGCCCTGCGAAAACGACTTCCTGCTCGAGTATCTCGCTCATCACTCTCTGAAGGCGGTGGAGGGGGGCTTTCGATGGAAGTTCGACCCCAGCATCCTCGATCACGACCGTCGACAGTCCCGGCTGTGGGCGGACGTTCCCCATCGATTCGCGGCGCTCGGGGGGAGACGAGCCATCGTGCACGGGCGCCGGAGCAAGCTGTTCGACAATGACTCGGCCGACTACGTCGGCGAGCTCGCCGGGCCCGAGGTGCCCATCATCGGCCTCCCCGAGGCCCACCACCACCTCATGTTGGATCAGCCCCTCGCCTTCACCTCCGTCCTCGACACCCTCCTCAGCGTCTGGACGGCCGGCTGACCTTCAGGCCCCGGCCGGACGGCCGATGGCTCATCCAGGATGGGCGCGCGTTCGGTCCAGCCGCGCACCGTCGCGGGACGGCACATCGTGGTGGCGGATCCGGCTATGGCGGATCTCTACGAGCGGGTGCAAAGCCGCGTCGGCCGCGTGCAGCTGCCGGTCCTCCTGCGGGGAGAGTCGGGGTCGGGAAAGGAAATCCTGGCCCACTGGCTCCACGAATCCTCGTCCCGCGGCGAGGGCCCCTTCATCGCCATCAACTGCGCCGCCCTCCCCGAGCATCTCGTCGAGAGCGAGCTGTTTGGCTACGTGGCCGGCGCCTTTTCGGGGGCGGAGCGCGAGAAGGCCGGCCTGTTCGAGGCCGCGGACGGCGGCACCTTGTTCCTCGACGAGGTCGCGGAGCTGAGCCCCAATGCGCAAGCCAAGCTGCTTCGGGTGCTCGACGACCGCCGCGTGCGGAGGCTGGGAGAGACGACGGAGCGCCCCCTAGACGTCCGCATCGTGGCCGCAACCTATCGCAACCTCGAGCGGGCGGTTCGACGGCGGAAGTTTCGACGCGACCTCTACTTCCGCTTCAAAGGGGTGGTGCTCCACATTCCTCCTCTCCGGGAGCGCCCGAGAGAGCTCGAGCTCTTGGCCCGCACCTTCGTGGAGCAACACGCCGAGCGCGCCGGCCTGCCCCCGCCGAGCTGGAGCCCGGCCGGTCTTCGCGCCCTCCGGGAGCACCGCTGGCCGGGGAATATCCGTGAGCTCGCGGCCGCCTGCGGCCACCTCGTGGCCACCGTGGAGTCCGGAGGTGAGATCCACCCCGAGCACCTTCACGCCTGGACCGAAGGGGTTCCCGAACCCCACGCCACGAGCGATATCGGGACCGTGGACATCGACGCTTTGCCACGAAAGGCAAAGGAAGGCCCCTTTCGCCCCATCGCAGAGGAGATTGCAGAACTCGAGCGCACTCGCATGAAGGAAGCGCTCGAGGCGGCGAAGGGCAACCGGACGCTTGCCGCTCAGCTCATCTCCATGCCGCAGCGAACGTTCACGGCAAAACTTCGAACCCATGCCCTCGTGAGATGAGCAGCTGGACGCCACCCCCGCGCTTTGACGAGTACGCCTTGGAACAGGAGCTCGGCTCGGGGCAGATGGGCCAGGTTTATCTCGCGAGAGACCTCGTCCTGGACCGAACCGTAGCCATCAAATTCATCGCTGCGGACACCCTCTCGGAGACCGACCGGAGCCGCTTCCTCGTCGAGGCTCGAGCCGCCGCTCGCGTTCAGCACTCCAACGTGGCCGCCATCTATCGGGTGGGCGAGCTCGACGGCCGCCCCTATCTCGTCTCTGAGTTCGTCGAAGGCCAGGACCTCGCCCACCTCGACACGCCCGTCGACGAAGCGACAGCCCTCGCTCTCGGGGTGGGCATGGTGCGTGGATTGGCGGCGGCGCACCGCCGCGGGGTCCTCCATCGGGACATCAAGCCGGGCAACGTCCTGGTCGCCGAGGATGGAACCCCCAAGCTCGTCGACTTCGGACTGGCCAAGGTGGCAGAGACGTCCCGCCCTTCACGAAAGGAAGCCTTCGCAGGCGCCGCCGGGCGGGACCTCCCCCCGACCGGAGATCTCCGCGCCACCGGTGACCTCCCCCCCACCGGAGACGTAGCCGTGACGGGAGACCTTCGCCAGGGCCGAGCTTCGGCGGAAGGTCCGACGGTGGTCGGAACCCCCGACTACATGGCGCCGGAGCTCTGGATAGGAAAGGAGGCCACCCCCCAGTCCGACCTCTACGCGGTGGGGGCCGTGCTCTTTGAGCTCCTCGAGGGTCGAGCCCCTTTTGCTCACCTCCCTCCTCACCAGCTACCCATCGTCGTACCCCGAGAACCGGCGCCGGCCCCCACCTCGTGCCGGTCCGGGCTCGCCGAGGTCCTCGCCCGGTGCCTGGCAAAGGAAGCCTCCGCCCGCTTCCCGTCCGCAGAAGCCCTCTGCGAGGCCCTCGAGCAACTCCGTCGGGCCCCTGCCGTCCCGCTGACAGGCAACCCTTATCGCGGCCTCAGCGTCTTCGAGGAGCGTCACGCCTCGCTCATGTTCGGGCGCTCGGCGGACATCGAGGGCATCATCGATCGCCTACAGAGCCTGACCGTGCTCGTGGTCGCGGGCGACTCCGGTATCGGAAAGTCTTCGCTCTGCCGGGCTGGGGTGCTCCCGGAGCTTCCCCGTGTCGAGCTCGAGGGTCGGCAAGAATGGTTGCGAGCCACGCTCACCCCCGGGGCTCGACCGGTGCAGAGTCTCGCTCAAGCGCTGGCCGGAGCCACCGGAGCCGACCCGGCCGTCATGGCGAAGCTGATTCGGGAGGACCCCCTCGAGGCCCTCGCGACCCTGCGCCGACACCTGGGGAGCCGCGGCCTCGTGGTCCTCGTAGATCAGCTCGAGGAGCTGCTCACCACCGGTGAGGACGTCGATCGGGAAGCGTTTCAGGACTGGTTGGTGGCGGCCGCCAGCGGCACCCCCGGTCTCCGCGTGCTCGCCACTGTCCGCTCCGATTTTCTCACCAGACTCGCCCACCTTCCCGCCCTCGGGGCCCTGCTCTCGAGCGCCCTCTACCTGCTCCGCCCCCTTAGCCCCGAGCAGCTGCGGGCCGTCATCGTGGGCCCCGCCGAGGCCACCGGGGTGCGTTTCGAGAGCGAGGCGATGGTGATCTCGCTGGTCGAGGAGGCTCGACGCGGGCAGGGCGCCCTTCCGCTATTGCAGTTCACCCTCGCCAAGCTCTGGGAGAGCCGGGACCCCGTCGAGCAACGGATCCCGCGCTCGGCCCTCGACCGGCTGGGAGGCCTGTCCGGAGCCCTCGAACAACACGCGGACGATGTGCTGGCAGGCCTGCGACCCAGCGCCCGGGCGGCGGCCCGGGAGGTTCTGATGGCCCTCGTGACGGCGGACAAGACGCGCGCCGAAAAGTCGGCCGCGGAGCTGGGGCTCGACGACGATCCCCAGAGCGCCCAGGCCGTGGAGGACTTGGTGCGGGGCCGCCTCCTGGTCGCCCTCGAGCGCGAGGAGGGGAGTGTCTTTCAGCTCGCTCACGACGTCCTCATCCGAAGCTGGGCCCAGCTGAAGTCGTGGCTCGATCAGGACGAGGAGACCCAGGTCGCCCGAGAGCGCCTGTCGCGAGCCACCAAGGAGTGGCAGCGCATGAAAAAGGCTCGGGCCGGCCTCTGGAACGCGGGCCAGCTCCAGCTCAATCGCGCCGCCCTGCGGGGACGCCTCGCCGCGCCGGAGCGGGCCTTCGTCCGGGCCAGCCAAACCGCCGCTCGGCGCATGAGACTCCTCCGGGTCGGCCTCGCCCTCCTCGCCCCGATCATGGTGGCTTCGACCCTGGTCGGCGTACGCCTCCACGCGGAGCGGCGGCTCGACGAGCGGGTGGGTACGCTCCGGGACGAAGCCTACGCCCTCGAGCGCGAGGCCCGAGCCCTCGAGTCCATCGCGGCCCGGCATGCGCGGCGGATGACGGCAGAGCTCGAGGCCCGTCGCCGAGACGGCGGCGAGCGCCATTGGAAGGCGCTCACCCAGGCTCAGAGCGAAGCCGACACCGCTCGCCGCGAGGCTTTGAAGGCCCTGGAGAGCGCCCTCACCCTTCGACCGAATGACCCTGCGGTGCGGTCATCCTTCGCCCACGCGCTCGCCGACCGCGCCCAGCTGGCCCGCGCCCGGCGACGAGAAAGCCTCGCCCTCGAACTCCTGGATCGCGTGGCGCTATACGACGACAGCGGGTCCGCGAAGGCGCGACTCTTCGGTCGAGGTCGCCTGGTCGTGGAAGGAGGCGGGAGCGCGTCCCTGCTGCGCATCCAGACCTCTTCCACCGGTCGCTACCGCGAGGAGACGGTGAGCCCCCACCTGGGCCCGGGCTCGGTCGAGCTGGCTCCCGGTGACTACGTGGTCGAGCGAGACGGGGTCCGACTGCCGGTGCGCGTCCAACCCTCCGAAGCGAGATCTCTGAAGCTCGACGCGCTCGTTCCCCCGGAGAGCGCGGGAGCCGATCTCGTCTTCATCCCGACCGGGGTCGCCACCTTGGGCAGCGGAGACGACGAGGGCGGCCGCCTCGGCTTCTTCGACAGCCCCCCTCTCTACGAGTCGGTCGTCGAGGCGTTCTTCATTGGACGCAACGAGGTCACGTTCGCGGAGTACATCTCGTTCTTGGAGGACCTCCCCGAGGAGGACCAACCGGTGATGATCCCAGGCGCGGGCGGCTCCGGAACCGGCGCCGTGATGCTTCGAAGGGCGGCCACCGGGTGGCGCCTCCGGATTCAGCCCGTGGGCTCTGGGGTGGTCCACGAGGCCGCCGCCGGCGAGACCATCCTCTACCCCGAACGGCCCCAACGCGCGGAGCAAGACTGGCTGCGTTGGCCCGCCCTCGGGGTCTCGGCGGAGCAGGCCGTAGCCTACGCCGCGTGGCTTCACGAAAGCGGCCGCGTCCCTGGGGCCCGCCTCTGCTCCGAGCGCGAGTGGGTTCGGGCGGCCCGAGGTCGGGACGCGCGAAAGTTCGTGCATGGGGACGCGCTCCTCCCCGACGACGCTAACCACGACGTGACCTACAACCGCGCCCCCGGAGGTCAGGGGCCGGACGAGGTGGGCAGCCACCCCCTCTCCCGCAGCCTGTTCGGGGCCCACGACTTGACGGGCAACGCCTTCGAGTGGACCACCGCGTCCTATGGTCCCCCGGGGTTCGTGCTCCGGGGCGGAAGCTACTTCTACGACGTCAAGACCAACCGTATCTGCAACCGGCAGCGGGCCGCCGCAACTTTGAGCCTGGCCTCGAGCGGGCTACGGATCTGCCGGGACGCGGAGCGAACGGCCTTCATCGGAAAGAAAAGCGACCGATAGAGAACGCGGAGGCGCGAGCTCCGGCATGTACATCATCGACAAGAAGAGTCGCGCGAGCTTTGAGCTCGAGGACGGGGCGGTCATCGGTCGGGACCCCGCATCCGACATCGTCATTGACGACATCAGCGTGAGTCGGGCCCATGCCCAGATCGAAGTGACGGACGAGGGCGTCGTCCTCACGGACCTCGGAAGCAGTCGAGGCACTTTCGTCAACAAGCAACGGATGGAGGTGGTCCTCCTGGAAGCGGGCATGGTGATCGCTTTTGGGGGAGCCCGCTTCGAGGTCGTCAATAGCGTCCAGGCCCAGAGCTTCGATCCCCGGGTGGCGCCGCTGTCCCAGCTTCAGTTCAAACCCGCGAGCGAGCTGTGGGACCAAAACCAGCTCCACTCGGACTACGAACGCTTGCGGGTGGTGTACGAGCTGAACCGAGCCCTGGGCGTCGAAGACGATCTGGACCGTCTCCTCAAACGGGTGCTCGACAGCGCCTTTACCCTTCTGTCCGCCGAGCGAGGGGTGATTCAGCTCTTCGAGAGCACCGGAGAGCCCCGAACCCTCACCCACCCCGAGGACGGCACCGAGGAGGTCCGACTGTCGCAGACCGTAGTCGACGAGGTGGTGCGGGACCGAAAGGGCCTCATCGTGGCTGACGCCCAGCTTCACGAAACGCTGAGCCGGGCGGCCAGCATCGCCGTAGAGGGAGTGCGCTCCGTGATGTGCGTTCCTCTTCTGTACGAAGACGAGGTGCTCGGGGTGATCCAGGTGGACTCCCTTCACACGACTCACGCCTTCGGGCCGAGCGACCTGGTGCTGTTCAGCACCATCGCCAGCCAGAGCGCCGTGATCGTAAAGCATCTCCTGCGTCAGCGTCAGGCCGAGGAGGACGCGCGCTTCGCCCTGGTGGGACAGGTCGCGGGGGGCCTCTCCCGGGACCTCAACGCGCTCCTCGGCGCGATCGCGGACGGGGCCCGTGAGCTGGGGAAGCGCTCCGCGGAACCCGCCGTGGCCGAGACCACTTCGGCCATGCTCGCGGCGGTGGCCAAGGCCACGGACCTCATCGGCGAGCTCCTGCCCTTCGACGGAGAAGGGGTCACGGACAACGTCGACGAGATCGTCCAAACCTGGCTTCAGAGCTTCTCGGCCTCTGCCCCTCCCTCCCTGAAGATCGACTGGACGCCGAACGCCCCCACCGGGGTCCCCCTCGGCGAAGGGCAGCTGGTGGGCGTCCTCAAGAACCTGGTCCACAACGCGCGCGACGCCCTGGGGGGGAAGGGATGTATCCAGGTGAGGACGTGGACCGACGGGGATGCGGTCGCCCTCGAGGTCAAGGACGACGGTCCGGGCATCGCCGAGGAGATCCGCGCGAAGCTCTTCGAGCCTTTTGTCACCACCAAGGGACGCGGCGAAGGGACGGGTCTCGGCTTGTCCAGCGTCCTCGGTATCGTCAAGCCGAAGGGCGGCCGGGTGGTGGTGGAGTCCGAGCCGGGCTGGGGCGCCACCTTCCGCGTCTACCTTCCTCGCACCGCGGCGCCCCGCCCCGCTGGCCGCACCAAGACCCTCGCCCCCTGAGCTACTCTTGCCGGCCAGCTCGGCCCGGCCGAGGGCCCCTACAGAGCGAGACGCGAGCTTCCGAAAATGGCCCGAGCCTTGCTTTTGCCAGAAGCATGAAGTTCCCGACGAAGTTCGCCACCTTTGTCACCGCTGCGGGCGCCGCGTCGGCCTGCTCGGGCGGCTCGGTGACGGTATCGAGCCAAGAGCAGGCCCTCTACGCCGCGCCGAGCAGCTATCACGCCTCCTACTACTATGGGTACACGGGGAGCTTCGTGCAGTCGGTGTCTCCCTATGCGGTGCAGACCAATATGTATCTCCAACCGAGCTGGCAGCTCGATAGCGGGCTCAACCCCTACGCCGGCTTGGGTGCCAACGGTCCCTCGATCTATGGATCCAGCCTTGGTGGGGTGAGCGTGAGCGGAGCGACGCTCGTCGCCGGAGATCTCATCGGCACGGAGCTCCGCGGGGCCACCGGGGCGGGGGAAGACGTCACCCTTCGCATCGAGGACGTGCGCCGGGGCGAAGATGAAAACCGCGATGTGCTCTACTATTCCGTGGGGGTCGTCGACGGCCAAACCTCTTCGCCCATGTGCGGAGTCGACGCCGACGGCGAAGCTATCTCCGCCTTGGTCCTCCCGGGGGCTTGGGATCAAGAGATCGGCCGAGCCGGTAAGGGCGGGTGGACGGATACTTCCGACGGGCGCTTCTTCTTCGCTTGTCGAGGAAGCAGCGTGGCCAAGTGTTTCGAGATGGGCTTCAAGCCATGGCTCCTCAACGTGCACGGAA
Source organism: Myxococcota bacterium (assembly GCA_039819565.1). Lineage (GTDB taxonomy): Bacteria > Myxococcota > Kuafuiibacteriia > Kuafuiibacteriales > Kuafuiibacteriaceae > JAHQVK01. The sequence continues at coordinate 9,580 of JBCBRU010000036.1, forward strand.
ACCGCGTAACCAGCCTGCACCAGGCCTGCGTGCGCGCCCTCCGCGCCGACTACTGCGGCGACGGGCGATCGTGGACGGTGCCCGGGGTGGAGCTGAGCGTGTGGACGGAAGCAGGACAGTCCCCCGCCCAAGGTAGCCACACCTTCGAAGCGGTGTGGGGTCACGAGGGGGCTAACTGCGTCGAGGCCACCCGTACCCCTTGGACGCAAGGCGAAGGTCCTGACTGCGTCAAGATCAAGAAGAAGTGCCAGGAGAAGAACAAGAACAAGAACGTGTTGTTCACCGGATTCGCTCCGGAGGTCGGGCCGGAGGAGAGCGCTCCGTCATCGACGTCCAAGAAGAACAAAAAGAAGAAGTGAGCTCATCCCGAAGGCCCGGGCCCACCGTGGAGCTAGAAACCCGCCTTGCCGCTCGCGAGGAAAGCCTCTTCTTCAGGGGAGTTGTTCCGCCCGAGCACGCTGTTTCGGTGCGGAAAGCGTCCGAACCTTCGAATCTGCTCGCGGTGTCGATGAGCGTAATCCAAGGAGTTCCGGGCGGCCGCCCCGCCCTTTTCCGCCTGACGCTCGAACGCGAGTACGCAAGCCTCCTGGCGGTCTAGGTCTTCCGCGTGCATGAGGGGCATGTAGAGAAACGCGGCGGCGGGAGGGGCCAGGCGGCGGTCGTCCCCTCGAGCGATGGCCGCTTCGGCGCAAGCTGCGGCCCGGTGATCCTGGGCGAAGGCTGCCCCGTCGTCGCGAAACAGGTTCCGCGAGAACTGATCGAGCAGGATGACTTGCGCTAGCGCCCCCTCTGGGGTGGCCTCCCACTCGACGAGCTCTCCCTGGCAGGCGCGGGCGTAGAGCGCGCCAAAGCGGGTGCGGATCTCCTGATCGAAGTCCGCCTCCTGCTTGTACCACCGCTGCACGAAGGCCTCCGGAATCTCCTCCCGGGCGGGATCCGGCCCGAACCAGAAATGCAGGACCTCCTGCGCTTCGGCGGGAACCTCAGGGGCGGGGCGCTCCGGTGGGGGTACCGTTATCGACGCGGCGAAACCGCACTCGGGCGCCTCGGCGGGGACCTCAATCCCCTCCCCGTCGAGCGTCGTGTAGTCCGGATGCCAGGGCATGACGACGCTCACCCCCACCTCTTCCGCCCGGATCTTGGGCTGAATGAGGGGGATGGGATGGGAGGCGCCGAGGGCCAGAGCGGCCTCCACGGTGCGGGCCGAGCTGAGCTGTTCGAGGACGCGATAGGTCGGAGGCACCAGCAGCACCTGCCGCTCGTCGTGGCAGCGGAGGGCATCGCGAAGCGTGAGCCATCGACCACTCACTGTCTCGGTGTCGTCGCTGGACGCTCGCTGCCCCTCGGGCATGGAGGCGAGATAGAACCGGGTATCGAAGCGGCGGGGCTCCGCGCTGGGCGTCACCCAGTGGGCAAACGGGATGAGGGCCTCGAGGGCCGGCTCGAGGCCTTCATCCTTCAAGAAGGCGGCGAAGGCTTCTGCGCCATCCAGGCTGCGGCGCAAGACGTCGAAGCGGGAGCGCTCTTCGGGGGAAAACGAGGCGAGCCCCGTCTCCCCGGACCGGCGGGCGAAGAGCACCCCGGCCTCCTCGAAGGTCTCGCGAACGCCGGCCACGCGCGCTCTGCGCGCGTCCTCGTCCGTCCAGCTGCTCCCGGGCGCGGACCGGAAGCGTCGGTCGGCCTCGAAGCGCGCTTCTCCGCCCAAGCCGGCGTCGCCGGGGTCGACCTTGCCCCCGGGAAAGACGAAGGCGCCGCCGAGGAAGGCGCTCTTTCCGTGGCGCTCGAGGAGAAAGACCTCGGGGGCGGCGGGGCCGGGACGAAGCAGTACGATGGTGCTCGCCGCGCGAGGCGCTGGATCCCGGGGGGCGCCCGGGGCGCTGAAGTGACTCACGCGGGCTAGCTTACCCTCGCCAGGGCCCGGAGGCAGGCCAGGGGCTGGCCCCGATTCGTACGTAGATAGGGGACGGAGACCGAACGACACCCGCGCGCCAGGGCGAGATCCAAGCCGGGCGACTGGAGCCCCACGGCGCCCAGCACCACGTCGAACGCGCCGTCGGACACCGCACGGGGCACCGCGTCGAGGAGCTTGGGCTCGGGGAAGCGCCACTCGAGCTCGGTCGTGGGGAGAGCCCGGCGCAGGCGCTCCTGTTCGACCGGGTCTCGACGGTTCCCCACGAGGAGCAGGCGCTTGCCGTCGTATCGATGGCGAGCCTTCTCGACCAGCTCCTCCGGAAGCGGAAGCTCCGGTCGCTGCAGGCCATCCTGCTCCAGGAGCCGGGACCAGGGACGCTCCGGGCGAAAGGTGGGCTCGAGCTCCCGCCCTTCGGCCTGCACCGGCCCGTTGCGCCGACACGCCCACCAGCGGAGCCGACCCATGACCCGAGCCCAGCGATCCGGATCCACGTGCTGGACCCGGATCCACCGAAGCTCCCGAACCCAACGCTGATAAAGCACCGGATCCGGCAGATCCTCGGGGTTTCGGGGCTCCGCAAAGCGGTCTAGCGGGCCCCAGGCTTCCTCGACCGCGGACACCAGGCCCTCGAGGATGGAGCTCGGCTGGGAGGGCTCGGGCGATAGGGCGGAGCTGTCGCTCCAGCCATAGGGATCGTGGCCTCGCCGCTCATCGCCGTACTCGAGACTGGCGAGGGCTCGCTCGGCCAGCTCCGCGGCGCGCGCCCAGGTCGCGGGACTTCCGCCGAGGAGGTGCCTGGGTAGGTCACTCGGCTGCATCTGGAGCTGGAGAGCGGTGACCGAGCCCGGCCAGAACGCCTTGCCGATCTCGGTGAGCTGCCGAGACACGCGCGCGACCGACTCCCGAATCTCGAGGTCTTCGGGGAAAAGGTCCGTATGGCTCCGGGCCTCGCAGATCCAGGCCAGGATGGCCAGTCGCTGCCGGGGGGCGGTGCTCCAGGCGAGCTCATCCCGGCTCTCCTCGATGCGGTCGGTCAGGATGGCGAGCTCGTCCAGGGCTCGAACGCGGTCCTGGCCGCTGCGCACCACCGGCCGAGCTGCGGGAGGAAGCGGCGCGACCCGGGGTGAGCTGATGGGCACCCGGGCTCGGGGCTCGGGGGGCGGCGGCGAAGGCGAAGGGGCCGGGGCCGGGTGGGCCTCGGGGGGGCTCGCCGTCTCCGCGTCGGCGGGGACGGGAAGGGTCCTCGAGGCCGCGGCCACCGCCACCTCGAAGAGCTCCCGCGCAACCCGGGACGGGAAGCACTTCGCCAGCGCCGCCTGCAGGGCGGAGGCCCGGTCGAGGCCGGTCCCCGCAAAGGACTCCGCCGCACTGGCGATGAGACACTCGACCCACTCGTGCTCGCGAAACCGGATCCGATAGCCGTGGCGAGCGAGCACGTGTCGGAGACCTTCGTCCGACATAGGGTTGGAGTTACCGAGGCCCGACGAGCCGCGCAAGGCGACGCCTCCATTCGCTTCCGGCTTCAAGACAGAACCGTGACCTCCACGGAGCGGGAATGGGCCCTTCGACGATGCTCCCACAGGTAGATTCCTTGCCACGTCCCGAGCGCCAATCGTCCCTCTCTCACCGGGAAGCTCAGCGAGGTCGCGGTGAGGACAGAACGCACGTGAGCGGCCATGTCATCCGCTCCTTCGGCCGTGTGTAGAAAGCGAGGGTCACCGTCCGGGACGAGATCCGCAAGAAATCGTTCGAGATCTCTTCGAACATCGGGGTCCGCGTTCTCGTTCACGATCAAAGATGCGCTGGTGTGGAGGATGAAGACGTTGACCAGCCCCGCCGAGATCTCGGAGGCGCGTACGATCCCTTCGACTTGGGAGGTGATGTCGGTGAAGCCCCGACCGGAGGTCGCAATCTCGAGCTGGCGCGCGAAGGCCACGACCGGAGGCTGCCCTCTTCGTACGCGAGATCGCAAGCCGACCTGCCGGGATGAATCGCGCCGGCCGGGAATTCCCGCCGGGCGGGACTAACTGTAGGGTGCGAGCCGTGGAGCGAGTGGCGCAGGTCCGCGGCCTCGAAAAGCGCTACGGAGGACGGCTCGTCCTCAAGGGCATCGATCTCGAGGTGCCGAGAGGCTCCGCCTACGGGCTCGTCGGCCCGAACGGCGCCGGCAAGACGACCTTCATCAAGGTTCTCCTCGGCATCGTGCGGGCCTCCACCGGCGAGGTCGAGCTCATGGGTCGGGTGCCCCAGGACCCCCGTTCGCGGGCTTCGGTGGGCTATCTTCCCGAGCGACTCACCCTCCCCGAGGCGTGGACTCCCGTGGCTTGGCTCCGCTCGGTGCTCCGGCTCAAAGGCGTCTCGGGGGACCCTGCCGCCCTCTTGGAGGAGGTGCGCCTCGACCCGGAAGCCCATCGACGCCGGATGGGCGGATTCAGCAAGGGCATGAAGCAGCGGGTGGGCTTGGCGGGGGCCTTGGCCGGGGCCCCCCAGGTGCTGGTGCTCGACGAGCCCACAGACGGCATCGATCCCATCGGCCGCATGGAGATTCGCGAGCTCCTGGCCGCTCGGGTCCGCGAGGGGGTCACCGTCTTTCTGAACAGCCACCTGCTCGCGGAGACCGAGCGGCTCTGCGATCACGTAGCGATTTTGGGGGGCGGGCGCCTGCTGGTGTCGGGGGCCCTGGCCGACCTCCGAAGCCAGGGGGCGCCGCGCGCGCGCTTCGAGCCGCGCCCGGACCTTCCCGAGCTCTGCGCCCGTCACGATCTCCACCCTGTCGAAGGGGGCTGGGCGGCCCGCGACGCCACCCCTGAGACCATGTCGCGGGCCCTCGCGGGGATCCTCGCTGAGGGCGCGGTCCTTCGGGAGCTCACCGAGCCCGCCTCGGACCTAGAGATGGTGCTTCGCGAGGCCGTGGAGGCCGAAGCCGCATGAGATCCCTCATCGCCACCTTTCATGTGGCTGGAGACGTGGTTCGCGCCGCTTTCAAAGGCCGGGCCATGCTCCTCGTTTTGCTCAGCATCACGGCCTTCTTCGCGCTTCTGCTCTCCATCCTGGATCAGCAGGTGGTGGACGCCACGGTGACCGCGCTGGAGCTCTTCGAGGACAAGGAGAGGCTCGGAGAGATCTTGGGATCGCGGCTGAGCATCGTGGTTCATATCGCGGTGCTGTCCTTCGGCATCGTCACCGGGTCCGGCGCAGCCCCTACCCTGCTCTCGCCCGGCCGCGTCGAGGCCATGCTGGCCCTCCCGCTTTCTCGCGCCACCCTCATCGTCGGCACCTACCTAGGGGTTCTCGGCCTGGCCGGGTTCGCGGGCGCCACCATCTCCGCGGGCATCGCCGGCATCCTGTGGTGGAAGCTCGGCGTCGTTCCGCTGCTCCCCGCCCTAGGCGGAGCCACCGCGCTGATCGGGTTCTCCGCGGTGTACGCGGTCATGCTCCTCGCCTCGACCTTCATCCGGAGCGCCCCTCTCGGCGTCGGGCTCGGGTTCGCTTTCTGGGTCTTCAGCGCCGCGGCTTCAGGTCGGGAGATGATCACCGCCGCCATCGACAATCCGCTCACCGCGCGGGTCGTGGGCGCGGTCATGGCTCCCCTCCCCAGGCTGGCCCATCTCGCGGGCTCGGGGGTCTTTTGGGTCGAACAGCCGGAGCGACTCCCGGACGCGGGATGGGCCGCGGTGGGAACGCTGGCCTTCGCGATGGCCGTTTTGCTTCTGGCTATCTGGTCGGTATCGAGTCGCGATCACTAAGCTATGCGAAAATGGATGCTACCCCTGGCCGCCCTCGGCCTCTTGGTCCTGGCTGGACTCATGGCGGAGCGCATCGGTCCCGCTCGGGGCGAGCGCGGCTCGGCGCCGGGAGGCCCCGCCCCTGAGGTGACCTATCCGCGCGATCGGCCTCGCCTGCGCCCGGTCCGGCCGCCCTCGGCCGCGGCCGCCCCCCGCAGCTCGGCGGCGCCGGAACGCTCCGCGCGGCCCCTCGATCGCTTCGAACGCGCCATCGGAGGCGGCGACAGCATGGTGGTGGCGGAGGTGAACGCCCTTCGTCACAGCCCCCTCGCGGAGGCCCTCCTCCGCTGTCGAGGCCCCGAGATCGATGAGGCGCGAGCCGAGCTCAAGACCGAGACCGGCCTCGATCTCTTCGAGGACGTGGACCGGGTCATGGCCAGCGAGGGCAACATCGTGGTCAGCGGGAACTTCGCGGATCTGGCCCTTCCTGAAGACCTCGACGCCACGCCCTATGGAGACGAAGCGCGGATCTTCCGCTCCCAGGGGACCGACGAAGAGGAGGGCCGCTTCGCTTTGGTGGGGGACGACCTCCTGATCCTCGGTCCCGACCCCGAGAGCGTGCAGTCCGCCGTAGACCGGGTCGAGGGCCGTTCCCCAGCCCATCTCCCGGACGCCATCCTCGAAGGCGGGGCGGAGATCTTCGGCCCCTTGGATGGCTCCCTTCTCCAGCAGTTGCTCAAGGACTCCCCGCTCGCGGACCGGGCCGAGGACCTCTCGGGGGCAAGCTTTCGGGCCCTCGTCGACGATCACGTGGCCGTGTCTCTCGATCTCGAAGCGGAGAGCTCGGCCGCCGCCGCTGAGCTCCAGGGACTCATCCAGGGTGGCCTGTCGGCGCTCCGAATCGAAGCCGCCACCCGCGGGGACAATCGCTGGGTGGAGCTCCTGAGGGCCTCTCGAGTCGACCTGGAGGGTTCTGGCCTGGCTCTCGATCTTCCCGTGCCGGGTCCTCTCATCCTCGACTTCATGGGGTGCGACGCTGAGGGTCGACCGAAAGCAGAGTAGAACGCCAATCCAGGTTTGACCCCGAGCGAAGGTCCAGGAACGGTGCTCCCGATGACGCTCCGACTGGGCGATACGGCCCCCGACTTCACCCAGGACTCCCAGATGGGACCGATCAACCTGTACGAGTATCTCGGCGAGGGTTGGGGGGTTTTGTTCTCACATCCTGCGGACTACACCCCGGTATGCACCACCGAGCTGGGACGTGTCGCCAAACTCAAGGACGCGTTCGCCCAGCGAAACGCGAAGGTCATCGCCCTGTCGGTGGACCCTGTCGACTCCCATAAGGGTTGGATCGCCGACATCAATGAGACGCAGTCCACCGAGGTCAACTATCCCATCCTTGCCGACGCCGACCGGAAGGTGGCCGACCTCTATGACATGATCCATCCCAACGCGGACAACACCCTCACGGTGCGTTCGGTGTTCATCATCGACCCCAACAAAAAGATCCGCCTGACGCTGACCTATCCCGCGTCGACCGGTCGAAACTTCGACGAACTCCTTCGAGTCCTCGACTCCCTCCAGCTCACCGAATACCACATGGTGGCCACCCCCGCGGACTGGAAGGACGGGGAGGAAGTCGTGATCGTGCCTTCCCTCAAGGACGAGGCGGTCATGAAGGAGAAGTTCCCCAAGGGATGGCGGGAAGTCCGCCCCTACCTTCGACTGACCCCCGATCCCAAGAAGTGACGCATCTGCCCCGGCCGTCCGCGGACCAAAGAACTATCGAGTCCGAGCCCTGCCCCCGCGCCCTCGGCCGGAGCCTCTTGGCCACTCGGAGGTGGGCCCTCGTGGCCTGCGTGCTCGCCTCGTCGATGGCGTTCATCGACGGAACGGCGCTCACGGTCGCGCTGCCGAGCCTCAAGCAGGACCTCGGAGCGGATCTGGCCTCGGTTCAGTGGGTAGTGAATGCCTACATCCTAGCCCTCGCCTCGCTGACCCTGATCGGTGGGGCGGTGGCCGACGCCCGCGGGCGCCGCAATACCCTCATCTGGGGCTGCGCGGTCTTCGCGGTCGCCTCCGCCACCTGTGCGCTGGCCCCCACGGTGTCCGTGCTGATCGTCGCCCGCTTCGTGCAGGGGATGGGGGCGGCGCTCGTCACCCCTGCGAGCTTGGCCCTCATCGGCGAGGTCTACCCCCAGTCGGAGCGCTCCGCGGCGATCGGGGCCTGGGCGGCCGCGTCGGCTCTCACGACCGCGGCCGGGCCTCTCCTCGGCGGGTGGCTCACCGAGAACTTCGGTTGGGAGGCTGTCTTTTGGATCAACCCTCCGCTCGCGGCCGGGGCGATTGCGCTCTTGTGGTCCCAGGTCCCCGCGGGGGCCCGTAAGTCGGTGCCTTTCGACGTGCTCGGGGCGGGCCTGCTCACCCTGGCTCTCGGCGCTGCCGCCTGCACCGTGACGGCGCCCGATCACTTCGTCGAGGCGGCGGTGGTCACCGTCGTGGCGGGGGGCCTGTTCGTGGTGCACGAGAGCCGAATCTCGGCTCCAATGATGCCCTTTTACCTCTTTCGCAGGACGACTTTCGCTCGGCTCAACCTCGCCACCCTCCTCATCTATGCGGGACTGGCGGTCGCGACCTTCTTGCTTCCCTTCGACCTCGTGGAGAGGCGAGGGCTGAGCCCCGCCACCGCCGGGGTGAGCTTCGTTCCCTTCACCCTGGCTGTCGGGCTCCTCTCACGACGCTTCGGGGCCCTCGCAGATCGCGGCTCCGCCCCCTTCCTGATCGGTGGACCGGTGGTGGCGGGCCTCGGTTTCGGTCTGCTCGGGGGCCTCGCCCAAGCTTCCTTTACTGCCGGCGTCCTCATCCCCATGGGCGTGGTCGGGCTGGGCTTCGCCCTCCTCGTGGCCCCTCTGACGGCCGGCGTGATGTCGAGCGTAGACGACGCCGACACCGGCCTCGCTTCCGGGATCAACAACACCGCGAGCCGCATCGCACAGTTCATCGGGGTGGCCCTCGCGGGCCTCCTTGCGTCTCAGGGGATGATGCTGGGCATGTCCGTCGCCGGAGCCCTGACGGCCCTCGGCGGTCTCAGCCTCGCCGGCCTCGCCCTCGGCCGGCCGAGCCCCGCCTCGGAGGCCCCCCGAACCTAGGAGCGATGATGGGTTCCGGGTAGTTCGGCACCCCGCCCTCGAGCCATGGCTCGTGCGCGCGACCGTCCGCCCACGCCCGGACTTCGGGCACCCAGGTCCGTACGAACTCCGCCCCGGGGTCGTAGTCTCGGGCCTGCTTCACGACGTTGAAGATGCGGTCCCGGGGGTCGGTACCGACCCCCGCCGCGTACTGCCAGTTCCCCCAGTTGCTCGCCGGATCATAGTCGATGAGGTGAGCCTCGAACCACGCCGCGCCCCAGCGCCAGTCCACGCCGAGCGACTTGGCAAGAAAGGATGCCACGTTCTGCCGACCGCGATTCGACATGAAACCAGTGGCCGTGAGCTCTCGCATGAAAGCGTCGACGAATGGAAAGCCTGTCTGCCCATCGCACCACGCGCGGAACCGTTCCGTATCCATCTTGAAGGGCAGATCGCGCCGCCCCACTCCCGAGCGAAGGAACAGCCGCGACCCCTCGCGGGCGGCAAGGAAGGCGAAGTAGTCTCGCCAGAGCAGCTCGAAGATGAGCCAGTAGGTGGACTCGTTGGCCCCGTAGGCGTCTTCGTAACGACGGACCGCCTCGAGCACCCGGCGCGGAGACAGGCAGCCGTGCGCCAGCCAGGGAGAGAACTTCGACGATTCATCCGCATGCAGGATCCCGTTGCGGGTCTCCTTGTAGGTTCCGAGGGCGCGCGCTTCGAAGGTCCAGCTTTCGAGCCGAGCCCGCCCTTCGCGTTCGCCGCCCACCATCGGGAGGAGAGCCGCTTCTGCCTCCGGGGGCTCGAAGCTTCCGAGCTCTTCCTGACTCGGGATGTCCCCGAGGGCGAGCTCCGGGGGCGGAGCCGGAAGGCGTGAGGGGGCGGGCACCGGCGAACGAAAGCGGTCCTTCGCCTCGACCTTCTTTCGAAAGGGCGTAAACACGTCCGGCAGCTCCTCGAGAGCAAACGGGAGATCTCGGATGTGCACGAGAGTTCGACCTGGGGTCAGGACGAGGCGGCGAGAAGAGGCAGCCAGGGCCTCCCGCACCCGCCCTTCGTCCCGGACCTCGTCGTGAGTCACGTGGGCTTGGGCGAACACCGCTTCCGCCCCCACCGAGGAGGCCACCTCCGGAACCACCTCCGCCGGGTCCCCCACCCTCACCACCAGCTCTCCCCCTCGCGAGCGCACCTCGACCCGCAGCGACGCCACGGCCTGACGCCAAAACAGCGCCCTTCGAGCGCCCAGACGGGGAAGCTCTAGCCCCAGGCCCCGAGCCGGCGCCCAGACGCGCGGATCGAAAACGTGCAGCAGGACGGTACCCTCGGGGCAGGCGGCGAGAGCCGCCTCGAGAGCCAGATGATCGTCGAGACGGAGGTCGTCGCGGAACCAGACGAGAGCGCGGGGCACCGGACGGGGCTGTCACGAGCGCCCTCGGGCCGGCAACGGCAACGCGGAGCTGTCCGCGACCGAGTCGGGAAACTATGCAGCGAGGACCTTGGCCATGGCCTCGCAGACATAGTCCAGGGTCTCGGTGGTGAGGCCCGCCACGTTGATGCGGCCGGAGCCTACGATATAGATAGAATGTTCGTCCCGGAGCGCATCGACCTGGGCTCGGGACAGCCCGGACATGGAAAACATGCCGTTTTGCGCGTTGATGAACCCGAAGTCTCGGGAAATCCCAGCCCCCTGGAGTCCCTCGACGAAGGCCTGACGCATCCCTGCGATACGCCCTCGCATCGCCGCCAACTCTTCCGTCCAGGCGGCGGTCAGGGTCTCGTCGTCGAGAATGGTGAGGACCACCGCCTCACCGTGCCGCGGGGGATTCGAGAAGTTCGTGCGGATGACGCGTTCGAGATGACCCTTGGCCGCCGTCGCCTTCGTCCGATCGCGAGCCACGAGAGTCACCGCCCCGACCCGCTCGTTGTACAGACCGAAGTTCTTCGAGAAGCTCGACACGACGAAGAGCTCCGGGCTCCGTCCGGCCACGGTCCGTAGACCGGCCACGTCCTCCTCGAGCCCGGCGCCGAAGCCCTGGTAGGCCACGTCAAAGAGCGGCACCAGGGATCGATCGACGAGCACCCCTGCGAGCTCCTCCCACTGACCGGGGCTGGGGTCGATGCCGGAGGGGTTGTGGCAGCAGCCATGGAGAAGAACGATGTCACCCTCCGGGGCTTTCGAGAGGGCGGACATCATCCCGGAGAAGTCGAGCCCATGGGTCGCGGCGTCGAGATAGGGATAGTCGACGATGTCGAGCCCTGCCGCCCCGAACACACCGTGATGGTTGGCCCACGTCGGTGTGCTGACCCATATCCGCGCCCCGGGGCGATGCTTCCGCACGAAGTCCCCTACGACCCGCAGCCCCCCGGTGCCGCCGGGGGAGTGCGCCGTGACCGCCCTTCCCTCCTGGACGATGGGGCCGTCGGCAAAGAGCAACCTCTGCACGTGCGCTCCGTACTCGGCCGCCCCGGTGATAGGGAGGTAGGTCTTTGGGGCATCCTCTTCGAGGAGGCGAGCCTCGGCCGCCCGCACCGCGGCTAAGGTCGGGGTTCGACCTCGATCATCTCGATAGACCCCCACCCCGAGATTCACCCTTTTCGGGTTCGGATCCTGAGCGAAAGCGGTCGTCAGACCGAGGATCGGGTCCGGCGGGACCGGCTGCAGATGGTCGAACATGGTGCCGCAGCAAAGTACTCGCCCCGCCGGCTCTCGTGAACACCCAAGGTTGCCGCGCTTCCTGCGCGACCGGGGGGCGTCAACGACACGGGTCTGGGGGCACGAGCAGCACTTTTCCAAAGTTCTCCCGGTCGTGAAGCATGCGATGCGCCTCGGCCGCGTCGTCGAAGGGGACCTCGGCGTGGACCTTGAGGCGGAGCTCGCCCGAGTTCACGAGGCCCAGGAGGGCTTGGAGCCAGCCCACGAGCCGCTCCTTCTCGTCCCACAGGCGCCCCATGTTCACACCCAAGATACCGAGGTTGTCGTTGATCAATCGGGGCGCGCTCATCCCTACGAAAGGAATACGAAGGAGGTTTCGCACCATGGCCAAGCGTCGAGCCGTGTGGCCCTCCGCGTTGACGCTCATCCCGTAGCAGGCCAACTTGCCCCCAGGTTTAAGCAAGCGAAGTCCCTTACCCCAGTGATGCCCCCCCAAGGGGTCCATCACGAGATCGAACTTTGGCCCACTGGCGAGGACCTCCTCGTAGTCTTGGCTCCGATAGTCCACGAGACGGTCGAAGCCCCACTCCTGCAGGAAAGCGTGCTTTCGCGCCGAGGCGGTCCCCACCACCGTGGCTCCGCGGCGCTTGGCGAGATCGCAGGTCACGAGCCCCAAGGCCCCCCCCGCGGAGTGCACGAGGATGCGGTCCCCCGCGCGGACACGGTGCATCTCTTCGAGGATCATCCAGCTCGTGAGGCCGGTGACGGGAAGAGCCGCCGCTTCGGACAGCCCCAACTGCGCCGGCAGCGCCACGCAGGTCTCGGCAGGAACCACCACGTGGCTCGCGTAGCCCCCGAAACGGGTGGCGGCGAGGACGCGCTCGCCCTCCCGAGCAGGGGAGACGCCCTCCCCCACGGCGTCCACGACCCCTGAGACTTCGTAGCCCACCACGCAGGGCGGCGGCGGCCCATCTTGATAGGTCCCCATGCGGGCCATGAGGTCCGCGAAGTTGACGCCCGCGGCGCGCACCCTCACTCGGAGCTCTCCGGGGCCAGGGTCCGGCGTGGGTTCCTCTCGGACCTCCAGGACCTTCGGAGGCCCCGGACGAGAGATCCACACCCGCTTCACGAAGCGGCCTTCTTGGTCCGGCGGGCTCCGCTCTTCTTTTTGCTGCGCGCGTTTCGGAGCTCCCGGTTCTTCTTTGCCTCTTCTTCGATCCGCTTTTTGGAGGCAGCCCAGCTACAGATCGGGCACTCCGCGAGATCATGGTGGAGAGCTGGGCAGTGCTCCCGTCCGAAATAGATGATCTGCAGATGGAGTTTGGACCACGTCTCCCGCGGGAAGACCTTCATCAGATCTTTCTCCGTCCCGTCCGGTCCCTTGGCTTTGGACAACCCCCAGCGGGCGGCCAGTCGATGGATATGGGTATCCACCGGAAACGCCGGCTGATCGAAAGCCTGAGCCATGATGACATTGGCGGTCTTCCGACCGACGCCGGGAAGCTCGATCAGAGCGTCAAAGTTCCCGGGGACCTCGCCGCCGTGTCGCTCGAGGAGCTGACGGCCGAGACCGTCGAGCGCCTTCGCCTTCTGAGGGGCCAGGCCGATCTCCCGGATCAGCTCACGTATGCGCTCGACGCCGAGCTGACTCATCTCCTCGGGCCCCGGGGCAGCCGCAAAGAGATGGGGCGTGACCTCGTTGACCTTCTTGTCCGTGGTCTGAGCGGAGAGCACCACCGCGACCATGAGCTGAAATGCGCTCTCGTGATCTAACGGAATGGGGGGCTCGGGATAGAGCTCCTCGAGGGTATGAAGGATCCGCTCCGCCTTCTCTTGACGATTCATATTTTAAACCCTCGAAAGAGGGACCGCTCACTCCCCACTCTTGAGCACCCCGTCCGCGTCCCAAAAACCCCAGTAAGCGCCGCAGTCGCCTTCGTCCCCCACCTTCCACGCCTCGTCGAAGGCCGAGAACCAGAACAGCGGCACCGAGGCCCCGTCTGCCCACTTGATGAGGCTGAGGGCGTAGCGAGCGGCATTCTCCATCCCCGGCACCGCCGGGCCCTCGGGGGTGCCCTCCGTGGGCCACCCCGTTTCGGCGATGAGCACCGGCTTGTCCCCCACCACCGCCTGTACCCGTCGAACCATCTCCTGCACGTGGCCGAGGGACTGCTCGAGCGGGCAACTCTCCCAAAACGGATAGCAGTTGATGGGAAGGAAGTCGCACGCAGCCACGAGGCGCGGATGCTGCACGAAGATGTAGTAGGCATCCACGTACCCCACCGGGACGCCGGGCACGGCGGCGCGCACCCGCTCGATGGCGCGGATGATGGCGTCTTCGCTGAGCTCCTCCCGCAGGAGGACCTCGTTCCCCACCGCGATGAGGTCCGCATGCCCGGCCCGTCCGAGCGCGATGACCCGCTCCAGCTCCGCCTCGTTCTTCTCCTCATCGTCGTCGATCCAGGCCCCCACCAAGGTCTTGAGCCCCATCTCATGCGCCAGAGGCGGGGCGAGCTCGTTGCCCTCGTTGCAGGCGAAGGTGCGGATCCACTGAGTATGGGGGGCAATGATCTCGAGACGGGCCTTCACCTGGGCCTCGGAGAGCTGGTGATGATCGGCCGGGCTCTGCCCGGGCGCGTAGGCGCTGAAGCAGAGTCCATGGATGCCCTGCTCGAGGAGCGCCCGCAGCCTCGCGGCCAGGGTGGGACCATCGAGGTCCATCCCCTCGAGCGCGGCATCACTGGCAAAGGAAGCGTTCATCAGCTTCCCCGGGGCGTCGTTCCGGTAATAGTGCGACACGGAGCCCTCATAGCACGTCAGGACGCGTACTCCTCTCGGGGGACCCCGATAGAATCATCTCCCCACCGCTCGGCACCTTGCGCAGAAGAGCATCGTGGCCCGAAAGACGCTTCCTATCCCCGACGAGGGGATTCGGCAGGATGCCCTGCGGGGAATCCGTTCGAGCCTAGTCCGGGAGGCTCGTGCTCATCGCCGCCCCCAAACCCGGAGAGCCGACAAGGCAGGTGAGGCCCGCCCCGCGGCGCCCGGGCCCACCTCCCTGCAGCAGCGGCTGCTGGCCGAGGTGGGTCTCGAGCTCGCCTCATCCACGCCCGAGCTACCGCGAGGCTCCATCGAGGCCCGTCTCGCCGTTCATCAGGCCTGGCTCCGCCGGTGCCCGAGCGCCGTCCCCCTGGCTTGGCTCCCGGCGGCGCGTAGGCCCCTCGAGCGACTCATCGAAGGGGCGCGCGGTCCGTTCCGCAGGCAACCCGCCATCCTCGCCCGGGTGTTGGCCTTCGCTCCCTTCTGGACCCGATGCCCGAGCGAAGCTCCCCAGCGGGCCCGGACCACACCGGGACGGGCGAGAGAGCTCGTGGATCACCTCTTCCTCAGATACCCGGTGCCAGCCTTCCTGCACGGCGCATGGACGGCAGGTCGCCTCTTCCACGAGGCCCTGGCCTGGTTCGTATGTCTCGCCGGCGGGGGCAGTCTTCGTCGCTGGGAGACCGAGGTGGGGGGCCTCGCGGGCGCCTCTGCGCGCAGCCTCCGACCGTACCTCGATCACGTCCCGCCCTTCATGTCCTTCCTGCGGGGACGAACCCTGGCTGAGGTGTGGGCCGCCGGAGGAGACCGAACGGAGTTCGATCGCCTGCGGGAGTTTTCCGGCTATCGCCTCTTCGACGGCGACGGAGAGAGCGCGGTCCTCGACTACGATGCGTGGCGCCAGACGGTGGTGTGGCTCCGCCGGCACCGAGAGACGCTCCTCCCTGACGAGCTCCCCGCCGTGCTCGGCTGGATCGCCCGGGAGCACGCGCGCGCTCGTCTACGGGGTCAGCCCTGGGTCTTGCGTAAGGATCTCACCCAGCTCCGAGAAGCGCTGAACGCGGACGATCAGCGGGCTTGGCCCGCCCGCTATCCCGACTGGAGCTGCGGCCCTTATCGTATCGTGGAGCTGTGCTTCGAAAAGGCCCTCGGGGACGAAGGCGCCGCGATGCGCCACTGCGTGGCGAGCTACGCGGACGACTGCCTCAACGGGCATTCCGCCATCCTGAGCCTCCGGCGAGGACCTCGTCGGCTCGTGACCTTGGAGGTGGAGCCTCAGGCGAGGGAGGTCTATCAGGCTCGGGGACGCGCCAACCGGAGCATCCACCCCTCTGAGCGCCGGATCATCCTGCGTTGGGCCCGGGAGGTGCTGGGGAATCCGGCGGCGCTGAAGGACCTTCTGGACTGAGTTCCGGGTCGACCAAGGTCGTCCGAAACCTCCGAGGCGCGTCGCCCTCGCACCACGCCGGGAGCTTGCGCATGATCGAGAGGAACCAGGGGTGCTCGGCCATCCGGGCCCGCCAGCGGGCCAGCCGAGGCGTGGCTCGAGCCGTGAATCTCGCGAGGTCGACAGCTGCGAACTGACGCACGAAGGGGAAGATCGCGGCGTCGTGAAAACCGGCGTGCGCGCCATCGAGATAGGGACCGTCGCCGAGGAGGCGATCGACGCCTTCGAGCTCCCGCCAGGCCGCGTCCTCGGCCCCGGACACGTCCTCGTCTGGATAGCGCTGCGGATACTTGTAGCGATCCAGGGCCCGCTTGAACGGGCCATCGATAGCCGTCACGAGGTGGGTCAGGTCCGCCCCGGAGGCGAAGGCCATCGCCGCCGGACGCTCCGAGCGCACCGCCTTCATGATGTCCAGGCTATGCAACAAGACCTGACCATCCTCCCGCACCCAGGCCGGTACGGTCGTGGTTCCGAGGGCGAGGAGAGCGGCGGGTTTGTCGCGGAGCACCACCTCGCGCAGGTCGGGGTCAAAGCCCCCAGCGGCGAGGGCCATGCGGGCGCGCATCGCGTAGGGGCAGCGCCGGAAGGAGTAGAGGATGCCGTCGGGGGAGCGCTCTCCGGGCGGAGGGGCCGCCGTCGAAGTCGGGACCACCTGCCCCAGGTGCCGCGCTCCCCGCACTTCGGCAAGGAGCATTTGGCGGCGGCGCTCACGGCGACGGACGCGCTCGTCCTCGGTGGTGCGCTCGGAGCAGCGGGGGCAAGCCACCCCTTCCTCGTAGAGAGGAGAGCGCTGGTCCTCCGGGCTCACCGGCTCGAGGCAGCCGAAACACAGCACGTGCCGGCCCGGCCGGAGCTGAGCATCCACGGCCACCCGCTGATCGAACACGAAGCACTCACCCTGCCAGCGGGATTGCTCGGGAGGCGTCTCCTCGAGGTAGCGCAGGATGCCTCCCTCGAGGTGATAGACCTCCTCGAAGCCCTCTCGCAGGAGGAGCGCCGTCGCCTTCTCGCAGCGGATCCCCCCCGTGCAGAACATCGCCACCTTCCGGTGACGCGCGGGGTCGAGATGGGTCTTCACCCAGGCCGGGAAGTCCCGAAAGCTACCCAGCTCGGGCAGGACGGCGCCGTCGAAGGTGCCGATCCGCGTCTCGTAGGTGTTGCGGGTGTCGACCACCAAGGTCTCGGGATCGTCGAGGGCCGCCTCCCAAGCTCTCGGGTCTAGATAGGTCCCCACCTCGCGGGTGGGGTCGATGTCGGCCTCGCCCATGCTCACGATCTCCGACTTGAGGCGCACCTTGAACCGGTGAAACGGGGGCGTGGAGCAGTAGGAGAGCTTGGGCGAGAGGGCCTCGAAGCCCGGCTGGGCCCGAAGGAGGTGGAGGAGCGCCTCGATACCGGCCGAGGATCCCGCGATGGTGCCGTTGACGCCCTCGGAGGCCAGGAGGAGGGTCCCCACTACACCGTGCTGGACCCCCGTCGACCGCAGCGCGGCGCGCAGCGCTTCCGGGTCCTCCAGTCGCGCGAAGCGATAGAGAGCGGCCACGACGATCGGCCCCGTCACAGCCCGCGATCATAGCAAATCGCGGCGAGGCTCAGGCCCCTGAAAAGAGATTCAAGATCCACCCCTCCTGCACGTTGGCTTGCGCGAGGAGCGCAACCTGAGCCTGAAGGGTGAAGGCCTGGGCGGAGAGGCGCGCGGTCTCCGCGGCCACGTCGGCGTCGACGGTGCGCCCCAGGGCCGAGGAGAGATTCGACTGCTGGGCGGCGAGGCTCTCTGCCGCGGCGTCGATCTGACCGGAGGTGGCGCCAAGCTCCGCCGCCGCGGCGTTGAGCTCGGCGATCGCCGCGTCGATGCGACGAATCGCGGTGCGGGCGGCGGCTGGGCTCGAGACATCGAGGGTGGCCACGCTGGCGCTTGCCACCAGGGAGGTCCCCGCCGTCAGTCCCGCCGCCGCTGGGTTGGCGCCTGACACCACGATGTCCGCGCTCGAAGTGAGGACGACGCTCCCGGTGTGGGTGGCGGCTCCGGGATCCGTCGCCACGACGCCGGTGCCGTCCGTATCGTTGCCGCTGGTGACGATGTTTCGCCCGTCGGACGCGGTCAGCACGAGCTCCTGGGCCGAGTTGAGAGCTGCGGTGACTCCGGTCGCGGCCGAGACCGCGTTGATCGCGTCCGACGGGCGAAACATCGTCACCAGCGGCAACGATACGGACGGCACCGGCGTCGTGGCGACGGATCCCGGAGCCGCCACCCACACCGGGAGCGTCGTCCTCA
>JBCBRU010000037.1:0-27414 GCA_039819565.1 Myxococcota bacterium
CGATGAGCTCAGTCCCCAGCGAGACCACGTGTTCGCCCACCTCGCAGAGCGGCGCCGCCAGCACCAGGAGGCCCTGCTCCGACAAGGAGGCCTGCCAGAGGCGGTGCTCCGAGCCACCATGTACGTCCTTATGGGAGACCACACGGTGGGCGAGCACGGCTTCAACGCGTTCCGGCACAGCTTCGCGCCCCTCATGAAGGACGGCCGGGTCCACAACTCGCCGGAGCTTCGGGCCATGATTCACGCCCAGCATGCGCTCCTCCTCGACCGCCCAGAGGAGGCCATCGCGGCGCTGCCCAACCTCGTCGCGCCCGAGGAGCGTGCGGATGCGCTGCACATCATTCGAGAGGTCGTCCGGGCGGGAAGCCCCGACCCGCGCCGAGCCGCCCGCCTCGCGAAGATCGAGCAGCTCCTCGCTCCTGAGTGAGGGTAGACGCGAAAGCCCTGCTCGCATTTTGGTAGGGCCGGGGCGGCTCGTGCGAAGAACTCCAGCGCACCTTGCGGGAGAACCCTGATCGTGTGAGATCCCCCCGATGTACGACGTGGTAGTCGTAGGAGCGGGCCTGGCCGGTTTGACCGCAGGCGCGAAGCTGGCCAAGGAGGGCCGGCGCGTTTGCGTCCTCGAAAAACACTCTCGGCCGGGCGGCTGCGCCACCAACTACCGCCGCAAGCACTTCGACGTCGACGTCTCCCTTCACATCCTGGACGGCTTCGACGGCCTCGATCCGAAACGGCCCATCCTCGAGGACCTTGGGGTGTTCTCCCGCCTCGAATGGGTCAACGTCCCGGGCCCGTTTTACCGGGTCCTCCGAGGCGAGGAGGTCTTCGAGCTGCCCTTTGGCATCGAAGCCGCGGCCGATGCGCTGGACCGCCGACAACCCGGCGAGGGGCACCGCGTCCGACGGCTTCTGAGACGAATGAACGGGGTGCGCACTGAGCTCTCTAGCTTCCCTTACTCCCCGCGTGAGGTCATGAAGCGCATCCCCATCTTCCCCTTCCTGTATCCGCGGCTTAGCTTCTCCCTCGGGGGGACCTTGGGCGACACCTTGGACCGGTCCCTCCAGGACGAGGAGGCCAAGCTCGCCCTCGTCGCGAACCTACCCTTCATCCACGACGATCCCTACACCGTGTCCGCCAAGTTCTTCGGGGTTGCGCAGGCTGCCTTCCTCGAGGCAGGAGCGGTGTACATCAAGGGGGGCTCACAGCAGCTCTCGAATCAGCTGCAGCACACCATCGAGGCGGCCGGCGGCGAGGTTCGGCTCCGGCACCGGGTGACCCGACTGGTGACCCGCGGAGGGCGCGTCACCGCCGTCGAGTTCGAGCATCGAAAAGAGCGGGGCCAGGTCGAGGCCCGAGAGGTCATCGCCAACGCCGCCATCCCTCACGTTCTTCATCATCTTCTCGACGAGGGTTCGGATCCTCGTTTGTCTCGGCTCGTGAAGAAGTTTCGGGTGGGGCCGTCGCTGATGGCGTTTCACGCGGGTCTCTCTCGACCTCTCCAAGAGCTGGGGAGTCGCCACTATCTCAGCTTCGACATCCCGCGCTCCGTGCGCGGAATCCGTGACATGGGTCCCAACGCGGACGGCCCACCGTCGGAGCGGATCATGAACGTGACCGACTACGGCCAGATCGACTCGGGCCTGGCCCCTCCCGGTAAGTCTCTCGTCGCGGCCTGCATGCTCGACCGCATGGCCCCCTGGGAAGGTCTCGACGCGTCCGCCTACCGAGACCGCAAGGCGGAGCTCGAGGACATGTTCCTGGATCGGCTCGAAGGTCTCTACCCGGGCTTTCGGCAGGCGGTGGAGTTCGTGGAGCTGGCCACGCCGCGCACCGTCCGCCGCTATACGAACAACACCGAGGGCAGCTTCGCGGGCTTTGAGCAGAACCCCTCCCAAGCTTTGATGCGTCGGTTCTTTCGCGTTCGCTCGGGACTCCGCAACCTGCACTTCGCGGGGGCCTGGCAGTTCCCGGGCGGCGGCTATACCTGCGCTCTCCTGAGCGGTTACCTCGCGGCTCAGACCCTGATCGAAGGCCGACTCCGCCACCCCGCGCAGATCGGTTTCGGCGCCTCGAAGCCCTACTCGCTCTCCTCCTAGCACCCGTCAGAACTCCGCCATCTAGATGCGCCCGAGACGGCGGCGGAGAACGTCCTCGGGGAGCAGGCTCGTGAAGGCTAGTATCCGGTGGTGCACGAGTTGTGCGCCGGTTCGGTTCGCGCTCAAGATGATGAATGCGATTTCGCTTCTTGGCCTTCCCGCTTGCCCTCGCGATCTGCATGGCCGCCGGCTGGGCCCTCGGTAAAACGCCCGCCTATCGCTGGCTCAACCCCCCGGATCGAAAGGACGGCATTCCCTTCACCCACGCAGTGGTGGCCGGCGACACGATCTACCTCGCGGGTACGCTCGGTCTCGAGCCAGAGACGGGTCAGGCTCCGAAGGACCCGGCCAAAGAGGTTCGGCTGGCTCTCGACGGCGTCAAACGCAAACTGAAGCTGGCCGGAGCCGAGATGGAGGACCTGGTCAGCGTCACCGTGTTCTGTTCGGATATCTCACTCTACGGAACCTTCAACGAGATCTACGGAACCTATTTCGAGAAGGGCAAGTATCCCACCCGAGCCTTCGTGGGGTCCGGCCCCCTCCTGCGCGGCGCCCGCTTCGAAGTCGTGGGCATCGCGGTGCCACGCAAGGGGGGATGAGACCGCGACATCGGACGAATGTCGGCGGAATGTGATCCGAGCTCCGAAAAGAGTAGGGTCATGAGATGCGTGTCCCCGTCCTACCCCTGTTGATCTTCTTCGCCGCCGCGAGCGCGTGCGAAAGCGACGACACGAATGGTCTCGGGGACGGCGGCATCCCGACCGATCAGGGCCTGCCCCCCGACGACGCCGGCGTCACGGACGCCGAGGCCAAGGACGCGAGCTCTCCAGACCAAGGCCCCACGGATCTCGGGGCTCCCGACCTCGGCTTTCGGCCAGGGTGCGAGACCGCCCGGTTTCGGCCCGCGCCCGCCGACCCCACCCTCACCGGACCCTGGACGGTCGGGGTACGAACCGCCACCGTGGCCGGCCTCCGCACCGAGATTTGGTATCCGGCCGCGCCGGGCACAGAAGCGGGAGCGCCGGCCGTACGCTACGACCTCCGGCGGGCCCTCCCGGATTCGGAGCAAAGCAAGATCGCCGACGCCGATACGCCCTTTCTCGACTGCGACTGCTATCGCGACCTTCCCCTGGACCCGGAATGGGGTCCCTACCCGGTCATCGTGTTCGTCCACGGCACGGCCGGAGTGCGCTATCAGTCCCTCCCCCAGATGACCCACTGGGCCAGCCGCGGTTTCGTGGTGGTGTCCGCCGACTTCCCCGGGCTCTACCTCAAGGATCTGCTCATCACGACCTGCGGGCAGGGCCTGCCCATGCAGGACAACGTCGGCAACCTGACTCGGCTCCTCGCGGCCCTCAGAGCGCCTTCGGAAGGGCTCGCTTTCTTGGCCGGTCGAATCGACGGCCGCCTCGGCCTCTCCGGACATAGCGCTGGAGGCAACGCGATCTCGGGGTTCGGGGACCAGGCCCAGGTCATGGCTCCCCTCGCCTCTCGCGGCGTGGCGGACGGACAGGCCCTAGAGTCGGTGCTCATCATGGGGGGCACCTCGGACCGGGTGGTAGCGGCTAGCGTCCAGCGCGAAGGCTACCGGGGCGCCCCGTCCCCCAAGCGTCTGGTGCTCTTGGAGAACGCCGGACACCTCGCATTCTCGGTGTTCTGCGACCTGCGCAACCCAGCCGGCGAGAACATCGTCGAGGCCGCGCGGGCCCGGGGGGTCTGCGGTCTGGCTTTGGCCGGGGCGCTCTTTGACTGCAACGACAGCTACCTGGCCGACCCGGAAGCGTGGACGGTCATCAACCACGCCACCACCGCCGCCTTCGAGGAGACCCTCCAGTGTCGCGAGGCGGCGAGCCGCGAGCTCTCCGACACGGCATCCCGCTTTCCGAACCGGGTGGGGAGCTTCGAGGAGGATCTGTAGGGCCCGCGGCGCACGGTCCCTCCCCCGGGCTGCCTCGGGCTGAGGCGCCGACCTTTCACCCATTGCCGAACCCGCGGCCTGTCCCTACATTGCGGGAGATGCGCTTCGGCTTGGTCTTTCTCGCCGTGATCGCGGCTACCGCCGCCTGCCGACCCTCCACTGCCGAACGCACCTCGGAGCCCGAGGCCGATGCGGGGCTCATGAGCCTTTACTCCCCCTACGTGCTCCAGATGAGCGCTGAGCTCCCCTTCCAGCGGATCTCCATGAAGGACGTAGGCATGTCCGTCGACCCGTCCCATCGCGAGCAGGTGTACGAGGAGGTGGCCATGTCGCTCTCGGTCGCCCTCGCCCAGGATCCTGAGATCCCGATGTCCTCCGAGGTTCTGTACTCCGAAGAGGTCAAAGACCCAGCCTCCCACCTCGCCTGCGGAATGGCTCAGATCTACGTCGACGTGTGGGCCCCGCGGGGCACGGAGCGCTGGGGCTACTCGCTTTGGTCTGGGTGTAGCGAGGAGGACCGCTTCGCCCGGCACGAAGTGAACCGACGCGATGCCCAGGACGTCGATGCGCTCACCCGCAGCATCGCTCACTCGCTCCGCCACGCCGTGGCCACCCGCTGTTTCGTCCGAGAGTGCTGAGCGCGCCCGGCCCGACAGGAGCCCAGGAAGGGCCCTACCCCGCCAGCGGCAGCAACGGCCCCAACGTCCTCGAAGCTACCGGGGTCGTGGGATCGGACATGCGCTCGAGCTTTGGCACCTCTCCAACCCTCTGACCGGCTTCTTGGCCCGGCTCGAGGTCGCCGTGGGCGCCTAAGTTCAAGCCTCAGAATCGTAGGTAGAGCGGAAGGCCGCCACGGCCGCTTCCACGTCGGCCTTCACGCCCAGAGCCCGCAGCCCGAGCCCGACCGCCGCCACGGTCTTCTCGAGCATCCCTACCTGGGTCGTGGCCCAGCCCATGTGGCCGACACGAAAGTAATCCGCCTTGCGCTCAGGGTGAAGGCCACCTGCAACGACCACTCCGTGCTTGCCGATCTCAGGAACCAGGGCCGGTCCTGCTCCCGTCGGATACTCGAGAGCGCTGAGCGTCACCCCGCGGTCGGCCGGGGCGCGACACAGGTGCTCGAGGCCGTAGGTCCGCCAGGCTCCCTCCATCGCGCAGGCGACATGGGCGTGCCGCGCGGTGCGGGCAGCCATGCCCGTCTTGCCCCCGAAGCGATCGTCGAGAATCTGCTCGAGCCCAATCGCGGCGGCCATGACGAGGTTGGTGGCGGGCGTCGCGAAGTACGCCTTTTCGCGGGCCTCGTAGGCCCTCATGATCGGCCGCCACTGATGGAAGTCGAGATAGTAGGGGGGAGGGAGGGCCAAGGCTTCACGCGCGGCCATCGCCCGCTCGCTCGCGACGAACAAGGCCAAACCGGCGGGAAGCCCGACCGCCTTCTGGGAACCGGTCAGATAGATGTCGACGTCGCCAGACTCCATCGAGAGGGGCTCCGCGGCGGTGGCACACACGCCGTCCACCACAGTGAGGGCCCCGGCCGCGCGGGCTTTGGCGGCCACCGCTTGGGCGTCCATCCGAACCCCGGTCGACGTATCCACGTGGGTCACGCACACGACCTTTGGCTTTTCCCGCTCGAGCGCCGCCTCGACCTGGTTCAGGCTCACCGCCTCTCCGACCGGGGCACTCTCGAGGGCCACGTCGGCTCCGTAGCGCTGGAGGATCTCGGCCATGCGGTCCGAGAAGTACCCGGTGCCGAGGACGAGGACGCGATCGCCAGACTGAACGAGGTTGGCGGCTGCCATGTCCATGGCGAGGGTCCCGGATCCCGCGATCAGAAAGGGCTGCGCGGACGCGGGCGCTTGCCACACCGCGCGCATCCGCTCGAGCGAGAGCCCGAAGGCTTCCACCACCGGCGGGGCCAGATGCCCGGGCGGCGGACCGTCGTGCGCCGCCCGGACCTCGGGGGACACTTCGATGGGCCCTGGGATCATCAGAAGCTTGCGGTCACTCACGGCGCGAAGCCTCCCCCGAAGGACGAGTCGGGGGCAACGACCCTGCTCGCGGCCTCCCGAGTCCTCGGGCCTCGCGCTACTTGTTCTGAGAATCCGCGAAGAACTTACCGGCGTTGCGGCCGAGGGCCTGGCCCACCGGCTTCACGTGCTGAAACACCGACGGATTGAAGGCCCCGGCCTGCTGAGCGGCCTGCAAGGCGATGATGTCCGTGACGTCAGGTCCCACCACGAAGTCCATCTCGGTATCCATCCTCGTGGCGGTGGCGCTAACCACGAAGTACTTACCCATGGTGAAGGTCAGGACCCTGACCACGAGCTTGCACTGGCCGGCCGTCGGCTGCGACTCGAGTGTGCCCGCCTCGACGGTGTTCCCGGTCTCGGAAAAGCCCAGTCGAAACGCCTCTTCCCAGCGCCCCTGGAGATCGAGCCAAGTTTTCGGATACTCCGCATCCTCGGCGGTCTTCTTCTTCATCCAGGCGTCGAGGGACATGCCCTCGACGATCATCCTCGAATAGTCGAAGGCCACGATGGTGGTCTCCAGGTTCCGAAGCGCCGAGGGAGGCCCGGACTGCTGAACGACCTGGTAGGGAGCCGCACATGCGGTCACAACCGCGCCTAGGAGAAGGCCGAGACCGGCGTGTCGAAGCGTGCTTCCGCGCATGCCCTGCCTTCGAATGGTCAGGACCACGTGTCAATCGGCGCCGGACAAGTCGCTCGAAGACGGCGGGTCTACGCGTCCACGGCCGCGGCGAAGGCGCGGATCTCGTGGATGAGGCGGCTGGGCTGCTCGAGGGCCGGAAAGTGACCGCCCGCCTCCGGAGCGGCATAGGTGAGGAGCTTGGGGAAGCGGCTCTGGACCCAGCGCCGCGAAGGGCGGAGGAGCTCTCCGGGGAAGGCGACGAAACCCACGGGTCCGTCCACCACGCCGAGATCCACGTGGCGATAGCTCTCCCAGTACAGCCGCGCCGCCGACGCTCCGGTGCCGGTGACCCACCAAAGAGTGAGGTTGTCGAGGAGCCACTTCGGATCGACGGAGCCAAAGCCCGAACCGTCCGTCCAAGCCACGAACTTCTCCAGGATCCAAGCCGCCATCCCCACCGGCGAGTCCACGAGACCGTAGCCGAGGGTTTGAGGTTTGGTGCTCTGGATCCGGGCGTAGCCGCTGTCCACCTTGCGCTGCCGCTTCATCACCTTCAACGCCGCGGCCTCCTCGGGGGTGGGATCCGCCATGACCTCCGGGGGCGGAACCACCGGAGCGAAATTGAGGTGGGCCCCGCGGCATCGCTCGGGGTGGCGCTTGAGGAGCGCCGTGGACACTATCGAGCCCCAATCGCCCCCTTGGGCGAGATAGCTCGGGTAGCCGAGGGCGACCATGAGCTCGTCCCATGCGTCCGCGATGCGGTCCGTGCCCCACCCGGGAGCGCTCGGTTTGGCGGAGAAGCCGAAGCCCGGGAGGCTCGGCACCACCACGTGAAAGGCGTCCTCGGCGCGTCCCCCGTAGGCCACGGGGTCGCTCAGGGGTCCGAGGAGATCCAGATGCTCGAGGATTGAGCCCGGCCAGCCGTGGGTGATGACCAGGGGCCGCGCCGCCGGCTCGGCCGAGCGCACGTGCAAAAAATGGATATCGAGGCCATCGAGGGTAGCCATCGAAGAGCCGGCGGCGTTCAGTCGGGCCTCGCAGGGCCGCCAGTCATGGGCGTCGGCCCACCGCTGCATGAGAGCCTGCAGCGTCTCGAAGTCCAGCCCTTGTGAGGGATCCGTCGCAGGCTCCGGATAGCGAGCACGACCCAGCCGGTCGCGCAAGTCATCCAGCGTGGCCTGGGGAACCTCGACAGGGAAGGGCCGGATCATGCTTGGGCCCCCCGGACGAGCTGCCCGGGGCGGGCCCCGGTGAGCTCGCCGTGCTCGGCAATGACCTGTCCTGACACCACGGTGGCGCGATAGCCTTCCGCGCGCTGCATGAGGCGGCGGCCGCCGGCGGGGAGGTCTCGGGTGGCGACAGGCCGGTGGAGGCGCAGCCCATCGAAGTCGACCACATTGAGATCCGCCTTTTTGCCGGGAGCCACCACCCCGCGGTCCCTGAGTCCGTACAGCGCCGCGGTCTCGGAAGTTTGCTTGCGGATCACCTCTTCCAGAGGGAGCTGAGGGCCACGCTGCCGATCCCGAGCCCAGTAGCTCATCATGTAGGAGGTGACACTCGCATCGCAGATGCTCCCCACGTGGGCTCCACCGTCGGAGAGGGACGCGGTGCTTCGAGGATGACTCAACATCTCGTGAAGCACGCTGAAGTCCCGATCGACGTAGCTGAGAGGGAAGTACAGATAGTCTCGCCCCTCGTTCGCGGTGAGGAGGTCGAGGAGGAGCTCGGTCATGGAGACCCCCGCCGCCTTCGCTCGGGAGGCCACGCACGCGCTCGCCGGCGGCTCATAATCAGGGGGATCGCCGAGAGGGAAGAGGTTCGTGCCGTCGGAGAGTATCCTCTTCAGGACCGGGTTGGTCGCCTCGGTCTCCTCCGCCGCGAGACGCGCGCGGAGGGTGGGGTCACGTAGAGCGCGGACCCGCTCCGGTAAGGGCAGCTTGCGCACTGCGGCGTAGCTGGGGTGCAGGGCGAAGGGGTTGAGGGTGGCCTCCAGTCCGAGAAGTACGCCAGGTGGACGCCACGGCACGCCCGCTCGGATATCGAGCCCCTCCTCGGCGTGGGTATTTTCGAGGGCCGCCAGAACTTCGCGGTAGGCGTGGGGGGCGTGGGGGAGCTGAGCGAGGGTGAACACGAGGGGTCGCCCCGTGGTCTCGGCGATGGCTTTCATCCACGGAAAGTCGGGATCCTGCCCCATGTGATCGCTCATCATCTGGAACACGCCGTGGCCTACGTCGCGGAAGGCCTGCGCTATCCCGAGGAGCTCCTCGGGACGGCAGTGGGTGCCGGGCACGGGCTCCCCTCCCTTAATGCGGTGGAGCAAAGTGCGTGAGGTGGAGAACCCGAGGGCGCCAGCCGCGAGGGCCTCGCGGGTCAGCTCCGCCATCTTGGCGATGTCCTCGGGCCGCGCCTCGTCGTCTAGAGCCCGCTCCTCCCCCATCACGTAGCAGCGGAGGGCGCAGTGGGGGACCTGGGCGACGACGTCGAGGGTGCGCTCTTGCCGCGCCACGGCGTCGAGATACTGGGGGAAGGACTCCCAGTCCCACGCCAACCCCTCCTCCAGAGCGGCGCCCGGGATCTCCTCGACCCCCTCCATCACCCGGATCATGAAGTCGTGCTGGTCGGGCCGCACCGGGGCGAAGCCGACGCCACAGTTGCCCATCACCACCGTGGTCGTGCCGTGCCAGGACGAGGGGGCGAGGTCGGGATCCCAGGTGACTTGGCCGTCGTAGTGGGTGTGGGCATCGACAAAGCCCGGCGTGACCAGCTGTCCGTCGGCGTCGAGCTCGCGCCGTCCGCGCCCGATGTCTCCGCCCACCGCGCTCAGGCGATCCCCGTCGATAGCCAGATCCCCCGAGAAAGCGGGGCGTCCCGTTCCGTCCACGATCTTCCCGTTGCGGATCACCAAGTCGTGCATGGCGCTTAGGTTAACCGCTCCAGCCCGGGTCAGGATGCCTCGACAGCGCAACCTGACGTTGCAAGGATGAGTCATGTCCATCGAAGACCGGCGCCTTTTCTTGGAGCTCACGGAGGCCGGGAGCTACGCGGCCACAGCGCGTCGTCTGGGCCTCGCGCGGTCTACGGTGATGCGCCGAGTGGAGGCTCTGGAGGCCGAGCTGGGGGTGAGCCTGGTGCACCGCGCGGGGCGAGCCCTCGCCCTCACGGAGGCGGGGCATCGCTTGGCGGAAGGGCTACGGACGGTCTTTCGCAGCCTTCGTCGGGTGGAGAGCGAGGTGCGCTCGGCGGGCGGGCAGGCGGCGGGCAGTCTTCGGCTTTGGGGGCCGATGGTGGGGGTCAGCGATGAGCTGGCGGAGTGTCTCGCCACCTTCCAGCTCGCCCACCCCAAGGTGCAGCTCCGGCTCGACCTGGGCCGCGACCCTCGAGCCCATCGCCCCGGCGACTTCGACGTGATGCTCCAGATGGGCCATCGCTCAAACCCCGACCTCCAGGTACGCAACCTCTTCCGAGACCGCCTCTTCCTCGTGGCGAGCGAAGCTTACCTTGCAAAGCACGGTGAGCCGGCCTCTCTCAAGGCCCTCGGAGAGCATCGCATCATCGAGCAGCGCGACTTCTCCGATCGGGTCGTGCCCTGGCGCCTCGCCGACGGGACACGGGTGTCCACCCCACCTCCGGTGATCAGTACCCACGGCGTGGGCTACGTCTTTACCTTCGTGCAGAAGGGCGTGGGGATTGGCCGGGTCCCCGCGTCGATGGCGGAGAGCGCCCTCGCCGAAGGCACCCTTCGGCAGGTGCTCCCCGAGGTCGTCGTCGAGGAACCGCTGAGCATGGTCTATCTCCCTGGCCCCTCGGCCACGACCCGGGCCCTCCTCGACTTTATGGAGGACTACTGGGCGAGAGCCCCCGCCTGACCGCGAACCTGGTCTTGGGGCGCAGGTCTACAGTCGATTCGCGATGATGTCCGCGGCCCGGGTGGCCATGGCCATGATGGTGACCTGCGGATTCACTCCGAGAGGCCCCTGCACGACCGATCCGTCCACCAGATAGAGACCCGGCACGTCGTGGGTTTGATGATCCAAACCCACCACGCTCGAGTGCGCGTCCCGCCCCATCCGGGCGGTGCCCAGCGGATGGTAGCTGGTGAGCATGAAGTCGCTACCCGTGAGTTTGCGACCCTCGAAGGCCCGCCAGTCCGCGTCCGATTTCAGCTCGGTGGGGGTGGTCAGAGCCATATATACTTCCTTGGCTCCGGCCGCACGGACCATCTCCGCGGTGCGCAATAGCCCTTGCTTCATGAGCTCGGCGTCCGCGTCGTTCATCTGATAGCCGATGAGAGGGGTTCCCTTCGGTCCCGGCCGGACCCAGCCGCGGCTCTGCTCGGCGATGAGCACCCCGAAATTGGCGATGTGCTCGATGGACTCCATCCGACGCATAAGGCGCTCACCGGTGACGGAGAAGAGGATCGGCGCATAATTATAGTCTGGGGAAGCTCCGGTGATGAGGATGCCATCCCGCTTGAACTCATCTATGCCGTAGGCTTGGGGGACGTAACGCATGCCGTCCACACGTTCCGGCATCAGCCCGGCCACTCCGCTGGAGGGGTGTAAAGTCAGGTTTCGGCCGAGCTGACCGGAGGTGCCGCAAAGCCCCTGATTCATCAGCCACATCGGGGTGGGCACGGCGCCGCCTGCGAAGATGACGATCGGAGCCCGGATGCGGACCTCGGTGCCATTACGCGCTCGGCAGCGGACCCCCGCCGCGCGCCCCCTATCGAGGATGAGCTTCTCCGCGCTCAGCTCCGTGACCAGCATGCCCCCGCGCTCGAGAGCGGAGGGCATGTAGGAGATGTTGGTGCTCCGTCGCGCGTCGGTGCGGCACCCAAAGTCACAGAAACCCTCGCCGTTGCAGCCCGGAGCGTTGCGGAGGATGGGGAAGTGGCTCCAACCCAGCGCGTCCGCGCCGCGAGCCATGAGGTCTCCCATGGGGCCAATGATGCTCTTGGGCGAGGGCGCCATTTGGAGCATCTCTTTGACCTTCTCGAAGTGAGGCGCCATGTCCTCCGGCGCGAACGCGTCGGTGTCCATGGTCTCGCACCATCGCTCGAGCACCCAGGACGGGGTTTCGAAGCACGTCCCCCCGTTCACGGCGGTGGAGCCGCCGACCATGCGCCCGATGAAGACCGGCATGGGTGCATTTCCGAGGCTGAAGGCCGCCCGGTAGAATTGCAGATGAGCGGTGCGGGAGCTGCCCGTGAATCGGTCCCTCCGCACCAGCTCTCCTTCTTCCACGAAGACCACCGCGGCTCCGCGGTCGACGAGCTCCTTGCCCACGACGGCGCCGCCCGCCCCTGTACCGACCACCACCACCTCGGCCTCGAGGTCTTCACCCGCCCAGTCCGCGCCGCGGCTGACCTGATCCAGCCATCGCGGCGTCTCCAGCTGCTCGACGACGTTCAGTCGCCCGCCCATCTGTCCGTAAACGCGAACCCGATCGAAGTGGACGAACTTCAGAACCAGCGCCACCAGCGACAGGGGCGTCCGGAGCACGGGGTCGCGCTCCCACTGCTCGAGCAGACGCTGCTGTCGCTCTCGGCTCAGGGACTGGAAACGACGCCCGGTGCGTAACAGCGCGGCGCTGTCGAGGGCTTGCAGCGCCCGGGCCCAGATCGCGGGGGCTCGGGGGTCGACGTGCTCGACCATGCGGCTGACGGCGGCGAGCGTGTCGAGATCCGCGGGAGGGATGCGCTCGCTCCCGGGGACGATGGCCTCAGCGAGAGCGAGAGCCGCTCTCTGCTGCCGCTCGGACATCGGTAGGGTCGGTTCTGGGGACGAGGGCTGATACATGACCGGCGCTCCGGGCGCAGACTGAAGCGCCCCGCGCAGGCTTCGCCAAGCTCAGTGTGACCGAAGGGTCGGAAAAACCTCGTCCCGGGCGGGGCCGCGCGGTGAATCGACTCGAATGGACGGACTTCGACCGTCGAGGGGAATCGTGACGTGCGCGTCCTCGGGCCCCCCGGAAAGATAGTCGAGAAACGACCGATCTTCGCCCAGCGCCGCGTAGCGCCGGGCCTTTCGGCCGGTGAGGATCCACTCCGCCCCTTCGTCGAGAAGCCCCTCGAGGCGAGGCACGAGCGGACTGACCACCAGCGCCTCGTCGGTAAAGCGCAGCCACCGAGAGTAGTGGGGAAAGGCGATCGGCGATGCGGTGAGGATGTGGTGAAAACCTCCTGACCGGCCGCGCCCGCCCACCCGCTGTATCCGCGAGGCATGGTGGTGCCCGCACAGATAGGCCCGAACCTTCGGCGTGCTCGAAAGCAGAGCGCAGACGTCCGCGCGGTTGGCCACCAGATACTCTCGATCCCAGCTGTCGAGGCTATGGGGGGCCCACGCCGGGTAGATCGGATGGTGTCCCAACACCACCACGTGCTTCTCTTCGGCGCCGCGGAGTTCACGGGCCAAGAAACGCATCGTTTGGGGTGTGACGAACCCGGACGGAGACCCCACCAGAGTGGTGTCGATACCGATCACGCGGACCTCGCCCGCGGCGACCGAGAAATCGTGCTGTCCGGGCCCGATGCCGCGACCTGCCACCGCCTTCGCGAAAGCGTGTTTGTCGAGCCGCCCAGGTCGGCCGGAGGCCGCCTCGTGGTTGCCGAACTGGGCCAGCCAGCGATCGCCGAGCGGTTCCACGATGCGGAGGAACGCCTCGAGGTCATCCTCGCCGTGTCCGCGATTGTCGATGTTGTCGCCGCCGAAGAGGACGGCGTCGACGCCCTCCTCCACCGCTTGAGCCACTATGTCTTCGAGAACAGATACACTGCGGTGCTTGAGCGCGGCTGTCGCGCGCCCGTGGGGAGCCACATGTGCATCTGTGATGTGAGCGAGCAGAGTGCCGCGTTCGCCTCTCGTCACCATCCCTCCCTAAAGCGTCCACACGAACCCTGGGGTGCGTCTGAATCGCGGCCTCGGACCCTAGCGGGGCGCGCAAAAGGTGAACACCCCGGCTCCGCAAAAAACCGACGATTTCACGCCGTTCCATCCTTGACCCCAGACCGTTCCCGGCTAAACGCGATGCGGCTGCGTAGAATTCCCGGCGAGAGCCCTTGTCGACGCAAGATCGGCACGGGAAAACCGAGGGTTCGCCTCGTCATTAGTTTGACGCAGCGCATTGACATCATAGACCACTCAGTGGGTCCCACACCTACGCCGGATCTAGGTGGTGCCATCGACCCGGCGGCGGGCGCATTGACAACCTGGACGGACCCCGCCTCCATCGGGCCTGTGCTCCCCGCGCTCTCTCCAGGCCGCTTCCGTCCCCCGCGAGCCTGCCTCCTCTTCGCTCTGCTCGGAGGGCTCGGATGCGCGGGGACGCCGTCGCCCGCCGCGAGCCCCGAACCGAAGGCTCCCTTCGTAAAAATGGCCCAGCGGGAGCTGGCCGTTCTTCTTCACTGGCGAGGCGAGGCGCCTCCGCCCGCCCACATCGAGATCCTCGGTCGCTCCCTCGAAAGAGGCCTCGGCGACACCTACCGCGTGCCCGTGACCGTCGTCCCGCGGACGGAGCGGTTCCGCGGCATCCCTCCCATCCTTCTCGTGCGGCTCGCCCGCCAAGGCATCGACGATGCGGTGGTGGTCGAGCCGCGGCGCGCCGATCCCGCAGCGCCCCTGGAGGCCCGGGTGGAGGTGGTGGCGCTCGCCACCCAAGAGGTCCTTCACGAAATCTCGGTCCGAGCTCCGCCGCGGGCCACCCGCTCCGCCGCCGATGAGATGCGCCGCTTTGGGGCCACCGTCACCGGTGCCGTCCGTCGGGTGTGGACCACGCCGGGCGCAGCCCCGGAGATGGACCCTTTGGTCGCCGCCCACCACCTGTACGAGAAAGGGGCTTGTCACCACGCCGCTCCGCTCTTCGATCTGGCCCTCTCCGAGCGGAGCATGCCCGCCCGCGCCGACCGCATCGCGGACCACGAACGCACCCGCGAGCGGCGTCGCGCTTGCCTCGAGCAGCTGGCCCTCGAGAGCCGAGTGGCCGAGGACCGCGCCGCTTCCTTCCGGCTCGACGTTCGCGGGGATGGGGTTTCAGCGCCGATCATCGCCGCTCTCCGTCGTCACGCCTCGGATCTCGGTACGCGGATGCAGAGGCGCACCGACAAGCCCGTGACCGTGGTCGCTCGGGCGGGAGAGCCGGGGACCTTGGAGCCGGGCACGCTGATCCTCACGACCCGCCACAACCGCCAAAAACCCGGTCAGCCCGTCCTTGATCGCACCACAACGCCTCCGCGTATCGACCTGGAGCCCCTGCGCCCCGTGTTCGAGGCCATGATGCGCCTCCGCGAGAACGCAGCCCAGGACCTCGGGGGGGACCTCGGACTCCTGCTGTCTCGATTCAGCTTCCGCGTGCGTCTCGAGCATCTCCTCGGCAGCGCCCTGGTGTTCGAGTTCGTGGACGTGGGAGGGGCCCCGGTGCTCGGGCCGCGGGCGCTCGTGATCCGCCCCCGCTCGCAGGTCATATTGCAAGCTCGCTCGCCTGACGACCTGCGCAAAGCGATCTTTCAGCTCGGGCCGTGGGTGGACCGGAGCGGTCGCCCTACCCAGGACGCTCTCGTGGGTGACTTCTTCTCGGAAGGCTCGACGACCCGACCCTGAAGGAGTAGGCGGTCCGGTCATGTCCGTGCACATCATCGGGTCCGGCGACGCGTCGGCGGCGCCCGAGCCGCTGCCCCGACCGGACCTCGCCCTCCCCGGGCCCGAGACCGCCGACCCGGTCACGCCCGTCCTCGAGGACGGCGCGGTGATCGAGCTTCTCGCCCATCCGGACCCGGTGGTCCGCGGCTTCGGGGTCGAACAGGCCCGCGAGCGCACCAGCGAGGCCATCGCTGCCGCGCTCTTGGCTCGCCTGGATGACGACGATCCCTACGTCTTCGGCGAAGCTCTGGCCGTGGTCGCGGAGCGGCGATTGCCGCACGCGGAAGCCAAAGTGGCCGAGCTCTTCGCAGCCGAGTCTGCGACCGAGGAGCGGGCCGCCGCGCTCGGAACCGCGTACGGCCGGCTAGCTCCGGAGCGCATCGCGGAGGCGGTACGCGAAAAGGGGCGGCTCGACGATCGAGCTTTCGGACCGGTGGCTACGGCCCTCGCGGTGGCGGGCGGAGACGAGGTGGTCGCCTTCTTCAAGAAGGCCCTCGGGAGGGCGGGAATGCTGAACCCGGCGCGGAGACGATCGCTGTTCACGGCCGCCCTCGTGAGCGGGGACGTGGGGCTGTGTCGGCGGGTGCTCGGAGACGCGGTGGGGGACTCCAACGTCGAGGCTCCAGAGGGCGCCACCTTCCCGAGCCGCGCCGCGGTGGCCAGTTTGGGAGGGCTCCCCGACAGCGAGAGCCGCATCGAGCGCGGGGACGCGCTGTACGACCGGGTCCGCGAAGTTCTCGAAGAAGATGCCGCGCCCGCGCTCGCGGACGGCGGCAAGGCCCTCAAGGACGCCCTCGCGAAGCGTCGCGTGGCCGACGTCCTTCGCGCCCTCGAGCCGCTGACGAGCCTCGAGCTCCTCGCCGAGGCTCTCGACGACGAGGAGCTGGGCACCCTCCCCCAGCGTCGTCAGGGCTTCCTGACGGCGCTCGTAGCCCGGGCGCGAGACTTCGAACACCTCGAGATCGGAGCGAGCAGCATCTTCCTCGCGGCCGCCGCGCAGGCCGTCTCGCTCGTGGTCTCGGCCGGCTACCCCGAGGCGAGCAGCGAGGCGATGACGTCTCTCGCCAAGGCCCTCGGGGTCGAACCCGAAGCGCTGTCCGTCGAGGACACCGCAGACCTCGCGGCCCGCTTCGAAGCTATGACCCCGCGGGACATGCGACGCGTTCACACCATCCTGTCTCGGCAGGCCTTCCGGCGAGCGGCCACCCTCCGGCGCTTCACGGCAGCGGTCGCCCACGCTGGCCACGGAGTGGGATTCCTGGAGGCCGTGGCCGAATCTGGAGGCGACGACGTGTTCTTCGGGCTCGTCCTCGGGGGGCTGGCCGACGCCCCGGAGGATGCCGAGACGACGGTGCTGGAGATGCTCGAAGAGGAGACGCTGGGAGAGAGCGCGTCGCTGGCTATCTCGCTCGCCGAACGCCTGCGGACAGAGCGTGTCGCCCTCGCCGTGGGGCGACGCTTCTTCGACCTTCGCGAGGTCGACAAGACCCGCACCGCCCGCGCTGCGATGTATTCGGGCGACGCCCGCCTCCTTCCTCTGCTCGAAAGCCGGGCCTTCCCTCACGAACCCGAGGAAGCCGCCTGGGTCATCCTTTCGTTGGTTCACGGCGCCCCGCTCGAAGGGAAGCTCGAGGAGGCCATGGAGAGGGTTCGGTCTCGGCGCGGCGGCTCGACCGACGAACTCGAGGTCGAGCTACGCTGCGAGCACTGCCACGAGGTCGGCACCTATAGCTTCGCGCGAGCCTACGTGGACCCCGAAGCCAAGGACGAGTGGGGCGACCCGGCGTTCGTGGGCGACACCACCTGTAAAGCCTGCGGGGCGCAAGATAGCCTTCGGCCGACGCCGCGGGGGGGACAGGTCCTGACGGCCGAGATGCTCAGCTTCATCGAGGCGATGCAGCGAGGAGAGGCCACCTCCCCCCGGGTCACCCCGAGCGTCACCACCATCGGCGGGGAAAAGGTCGGT
Organism: Myxococcota bacterium; assembly: GCA_039819565.1. Classification (GTDB taxonomy): domain Bacteria; phylum Myxococcota; class Kuafuiibacteriia; order Kuafuiibacteriales; family Kuafuiibacteriaceae; genus JAHQVK01. The sequence goes on from JBCBRU010000037.1 coordinate 17,263, forward strand.
CTCTCCGAGGCGCTGAGGCGGATGAACGCTCGCATCGAAGAGTCTCCCACCGCGATCCGGCCCCGCCTCGAGCGCGCGCGCCTGCGGATGGTGCTACGTCGCGAGGGCCTCCACGAGGATCTGGCGGCCGTGAGAGCCGAAGATCCCGACGCCGTCGAGGCGAGCCTGCTCGAGGCCACCAGCATGGCTCGGGACGACAACCCCATCGCCGCCTTGAAGCTCCTCACGAACGTGCACGCTCGGCTTCGGGACCCGGCGAATCCGCCTCGGATATATGACGCGGGGAGCCTCGAGAGCGTGCGCAACAGCGTCGAGGACCTGATGCTGGAGATGGCGCAGCAGGGGCTGCCGGTACCCAAGGACGTCGACCTCGAGCCGGCTGTGGCCCGACGCAACGCGCACGCCGCCGCGGCCGCCGAGGCAGCTCAGCCCCCGCCCGGATCCGGTCGGCGGCGGTAGAGAAGGGTCGGACGCCCCACCCCTGTCCTCCGAGCGCCAGGGAACGCTATGGTGTTGGGGTGTTCGCCCTCGCCGTCGTGACCATGGCCGCCGGCTGGGTAGCCTACACCCTCTCCCAGCGCGCTCAGAATCGAGCTGAGGCGCTGCTCTATGCCCTCGAGCAGTCCGGCACGGGCCTCCGCTTCGAGTCTCGGCGCTGGTCGTGGCACCGGACCGAAGGGGTCGGGCATTTCGGGCCCCGGTCGGTCGCCATCCGCCTCGATGCGCGGGCGGGAGAGCCGCGGGTGTCCGTCTCGATGCGGGTGCGACATCCTGAAACGGTGCGTCTTCATATTCAGGTCGGGGAGCAAATGCGATGGACCCTCGGAGACGAGGGGCTCGCCGCGGGCCTGCTCTCCGGGGCCGTGAGGCAGGCCCTTCGCGCCGGGGACGAGCTTCTCATAGGAGAGGGCGGACTCACCCTGATCACGCATCATCCGGAGAGCGCTCGGCACGCCGCGCTGGCCCTCGACGCTCTCGCGGACCGCCTGGAGCGGGTCGGGGATGGGCCGGCTCGACGCGCGCTGCTCATTGACACAGCGGTGCATGACCCGAGCCCGGAAGCCCGCGCCGAGGCCGTGCCCTTCGTCTTGAGCTTAGATCCGGGCCTGGCCCGGGTCCTCGCCGAAGATGCCGCCCCGGAGGTGCGCCTCGCCGTGGCCCGCGTCGTCCAGGGCGAAATCGGCTTCGAGCTCGCCCGCCAGATCCTCACCAGCGAGATCTTCCACCCTGAGACTCGCCACGCCGCGCTCCGCCATCTGGTGTCCCATCATCCTCCCCAGACGGTGGGTCCGGTCCTCGTCAACGCGCTAGGCGCCGCGGATGAGAGCCTGCTCGGAGCCCTGGTTCCCGCTTTGGCCTCGCTCGGCGAGGCGGGCGCCGGGGCTGCCCTCCGCTCCCAGCTCCCGACCGCAGGTTGGGCCAACTCGGCCCGCATCGCGGAGGCGCTGGCCACTCTCGAGGGCGCCGCGGCAGAGCCTGACCTGCTCCGCCTGCTGGACCGGCTGCCCGTCGAAGGCCCGAGCCTCACGGACGAGCGTGAGATGGCCGTCTCCGTCGCCGACGCCCTCGGGCGCGTGGGCGGCCGGGACGCGCTTCCACGGTTGGCCACCCTCGCGGCCCGAGTTCCCGCCGAGAGCCCCACCGGCATCGCCGTCAAGGTGGCCCTCGAGCTGATCGCGGCCCGCGCCGGCGCCACCGATGAAACCCGCGGGGCCCTCGCCGTGGTCGGGGCTTCCACGGTCGAAGGGCGCCTCAGTCCTCCGAACTAGACGAGATGCGCCGCAGGCTCGGGAGGGCTGGACACGGGTGCGTTCGGTGACTCTCATCGGGCCTCAGCCATGAAGACGACGTGCCCCAATTGCGGCAAGCCGGCTCCGGCCGATTCCAAACACGCGCCCTTCTGCTGCGGACGGTGCCGGGACGTGGATCTCGGGACCTGGCTCGGAGAGGGCTACCGCATCAGCCGACCGATGATGCCGTGGGAGGCCGAGCGCACGTTTCGCGACAGCGACGACGGCGAGCAAGAGGACTGAATCGGGAGGTCTATCCGAGAGACCGAGGTCCTGCTAGCTCCGTGGGCCATGTCCCGCGCGCCGTTCGCGATGCTTCTCCTGTTCTCGACGAGCTGCGCTTCGACGCCTCAGGCGACCTCGGAGGCTCCACCCGCGGCTGAGACTTCGAGGCCCGCGGAGCCTCGTGTCTCAGCCGCGGGTGGAGCCTCCGCCCCCGCTTCGCGGCCGGCTTCGCAACGAGCAGCCCTGCCCGCGCCTCCCGCCCCAGAGCCAGGAGCGGTGCTTCATCCCCCTCCGTTCCCCGCTCGGGCCATCCGGGAGGCCACCCGGGAAGGGCGAACCTATCGCTTTCGAACCACCACCGCGGACGGCGTGACGGAGCGGACGGCCGAATTTCGAGACGTAACCGAGGACGGGGTGCGCGTGATTGGCCAGAACTTCGGGCCGAACGGCGAGCCCCTTGGGGATCCGCGGTCGGCTCCGGTCACCTGGGCCGACCTCGAGTCACACGCGACCTACCAGGCCGACCATACGCGGGTGGAGACCACCGAGGTCACGGTCCCGGCGGGGACCTTCTCCGCCTGGCTCTATATCGTGGAGGAAGATACTTCCGAGGGTTTGAAGGTCACCCGAGCTTGGTTTGCCCCCGAACTCCCCGGAGCTCCCGTGAAGCACGTCGTGGAGCTCGACGGCCAGCTGAGATCCACCATGGAACTGGTCACGCACGAAAACCCGGAGTCCGCCCCTTCGACCGAAGACCCGAGCCCAGGGGAAGAGGACTCGGACGCCTAGAGCGCTACCTGCAAGAGACCTTGCCGCCCACCATCTTGAGGGCGGGGACGCCGCGGACCAAAGTCTCCCGCGCGAAGCGGATCCCGCACTGAGGACAGACCCCGGGCGCGTCGGTGTGATCGACCACGATACGCTCCTTGAAGCACTTCACGAGCGCCCCTTTGCCAGCCTTCCGGTATCGATAGAGCGGCGAGCCGCACCCCGCACACGCGACCTCGACCGTTTTGGTGGGCCCTTTGGGATGAGGCTTGGCCACCGCCAGGCTCAAGCCTCCTCGAGCTTGTCCTGCGTGCGGGTCTCGAAGTCGGAGGCGGAGTGGCGCTCCCGCAGCTGCTCGGCCGGGTTGCCCCAAGCCCGATTGACTATCCGCCCCCGGCGCACCGCCGGGCGCTCGCCCACCGCCGCCGTCCACCGCTGGACGTGAGTGTAGCTCTGAACGTCGAGGAACTCTCCCGCGTCGTACAGCTTGCCGAGGGCCAAAGCACCGTACCAAGGCCACACGGCCATATCTGCGATCGTGTACTCGTCCCCCGCGAGATACGTGCTTTCGGCAAGCCGCTTGTCGAGGACGTCCATCTGCCGCTTCACCTCCATGGCGAAGCGATTGATCGGATACTCCTGCTTGGTGGGCGCGTAGGCGTAAAAGTGCCCGAAGCCTCCGCCGAGGAACGGACCGCTGCCCATCTGCCAGAACAACCAGCTCAGCATCTCGGCGCGCTGCGCTGCGGTTTGGGGGAGAAAAGCTCCGAACTTCTCGGCGAGGTGAAGGAGGATGGCTCCCGACTCAAAGACCCGAACCGGCTCCGCTCCGCTCCGATCGAGCAAGGCGGGGATCTTGGAGTTCGGATTTACGGAGACGAAGCCGCTCGAGAACTGCGCGCCCTCGCTGATGTCGATGATCCACGCGTCGTACTCCGCAGCGTGACCCAGCTCCAGCAGCTCCTCGAACAACACCGTGACCTTCACGCCGTTGGGGGTGGCCAGGGAGTAGAGCTGAAACGGCTGCTCGCCCGTCGGCAGCTCCTTGTCGTGGGTGGCGCCGGAAATGGGACGGTTGATCTTGGCGAACCGGCCACCGCTTTCCTGATCCCAGGTCCAGACGCGAGGAGGCGTGTATTCGGCGCTGTCCGTCATGACGGACGGACTACCCCATGTGGGTCGCCAGGCAAACGGGGATTCGACGTCACCGCGGCGAGCCCTTCAACGGTGGCGCCCAGCCTCGACGTTGGGCATCGTGCCCCCGCCATGCCGGTCGTCGTTCATCATCTCGAGAACTCTCGCTCTCAGCGCGTGCTCTGGCTCCTGGAGGAACTCGGTCTGGAGTATCGGGTCGAGCGATACCCTCGAGACAAAAAGACTAGCCTCGCCCCGGAAGCCCTGCGGGCGATTCACCCTCTCGGCAAGTCTCCCCTTTTGGAGGACTCGGGGCGGGTCTACGCCGAAACCGGAAACATCGTGGAGCACCTCGTCGAGACGTACGGGGGCGGACGCCTGCGTCCCGAGATCGGCACCGAAGCGTTCGAACGCTACCGCTTCTGGATGCACTACGCGGAAGGTTCCTTGATGCCGATCCTCCTTCTCCGGCTGATCTTCAATCGCATCAAGGAGGGCCCGGTCCCCTTCTTCATCAAGCCGATCGCCAAGGGCATCGTGGACAAGGTGAGCGCTGCCTTCATCGACCCCCAGACCGCCCTTCACTTCAGCTACATCGACAAGGAGATCGGCAAGACGAAGTGGTTCTGCGGTGAAGAGCTGACCGCGGCCGACATCATGATGAGCTTTCCTCTCGAAGCTGCAGGCACCCGCCTCGACCTCGACCAGTATCCGAACGTGGCTCGCTTCGTGAAGGAGGTTCACGCTCTCCCCAACTATCAAAAGGCGCTCGAAAAGGGCGGGCCCTACGCGTACGCCTGAGCCTGGATGACGGGGATCGCGTAGTACATCACCGACTCCGGGGACGTTGCGTGCCAGTCGTCACCGTAGATCTCGAGGTCGGGTCCGAAGGTGTGGCGCCACCCCGCGGTCGCGAGCCACGTGCTGTAGACATAGTTGACCGTTTCGTCGACCTTGCGAGCCTCCCCGCGGTGCTCGAAGACGGCCCAAGTGCCTTCCGGCACTCGAACGGAGGACATCTCTGGAGGGAGTGCCGCCTCCCGCCACACCGGCCGGCACGCGTGGTACACGAGGCGTTCGGGGTCGGACTCATCCTGGCTCACCACTCCGTAGTAGTCTCCGGGTACGGGATACGGCGTCTCTCGCGAGCGCGGCATGTATCGCTCCCATAGCTCGGGCAGGACCTCGCCGAGATTGTTCTTCTCGCTCTCTCGGCCGTAGAAGACCGTCCGAAAACCTACCATCGCCCTCGCGGGCTCCTCCCGGATCTCGGGCTCGAGCCGCATGGAGGCGACATGGCGCAAGTAGCTTTCGTCGAAGCGGAGCTTTCTCAGGAAAAGATGCTTGTCGCCGATCTTGCGGTACTGCATCGGCGTCATCCCGAAGCTGCGCTTGAAAGCTCGAGCAAAGGCTTCCTGAGAGTCGAAGCCCGCCGCGATAGCGATGTCGAGCACGCGGCGATCCGTGCCGAGGAGCAGGTCCAGCGCGTGGGCCATGCGCCGTGATCGAACATAGGTCCCCAGGGTCTCACCGGTAAGGGCCCGAAAGGTTCGTTGAAAATGGGCGTGACTCATGCCCGCTGCCTTCGAGACCTGGCGATAGTCGATGTCGACGTCCAGGTGGGCCTCGATGTAGTCCACGCCCCGCTGGACCTGCTCCAGATACCGCATCTCAGCTGTCGACCGCGAAGAACCCCGTCATCGACGTCAACTTACCGTCCTTTCGATATTCGGCATAGCTCACTCCATCGCCGAGCACCGTCCCGTCGCCGCCGACCATGTTCCATCGTGCCACGGAACGCCCATGGTGAGCCCAGAACTCCTTGGTCACGAAGTGACCGCCGGGAATCTGCTCGTGAAACTCGGCCATGTAGGTGGTCAGCTCGCTCCAGCCCTTTCGTTGCGTGAGAGGGTCGGTGTACACCACCGCCTCGTCCAGGATGTTGCGGCAGGCTTTGGCCTTCGCCTCCGCGCCCTCCAGCTTCCAGATGGCGGCGTAGCTCTCCCAGCTGCTTCGGTAGTCGATGTCTGTGTTGGACATGCTCGGAACCTAGACCGGCCGGAGGAGCCGGATCTGACCAGGAGTGCTTTTTCGAGCCCCGTCCACCTCCGGAAGGCGAGCCCTCGACGGGGTCAACCCTGGCTGCGTAAGCGTTCAACGCAACTCTTCCTCGAATGCCTGTGAGCCCGATCATATGCCTCCGCGCTATGGGCGGCATCAAACGATGCGGTCTACCGAGGACGAGCCCGAGGCGGTTCTCTCGCCTTCCCACCGCGTGGGGCGGCGAACAGACGCAGGCGGTCTGCGGTCTCTTCGACGCAAGGAGGAATGAGATGATCGACACCAAGAAATCTATCGGATGGACCCTGTTGGCCGGCGTTTTCGCCTTTAGCGCCGACGCCCAAGCCAATCCCGGTTGGTCGCCCTACGGAAGCTACCCGGTCCTGGAGATCGGGTCGGACCTGAACTCAGCCAACTTTGACCTCGTGCAGCCCGGGGACTGCGCAACTCAGCGTGACGGAAGCATCGTTTGTCAGGACCCGGCCGCGGCGGGCAACGGTCGAGACCAGAGTCAGCAGTTCAGCGATATCTTCGCCCGGAGCTTTCGGGATCAGCTCCAGATCGGCCGACTCGGCGTCGACCTCCTCTTCGGGGGCCGCGGCGACGATGTGCTCGTAGGGGGCGTCGAGCACTTCTCCGCCAACAACCGAGACAAGGCTTTCGGAGGGCGAGGCTCGGACATCTTCATCTGGAAGCCCGGCGACGGTTCGGACTTCTATTCGGGAGGCCGAGGGGTGGATGCGATCGTCTTCGGCCTCGTGGGTGAGGTGGACGACGAGGGGCACCCCGCTTTCGAAGTCGTGAACGACGGTCTGGCGGGCGATGTCTTCATCGATGACGAGACGGGTCTTCCCAAGGTCGACGTCAGCGGCTCACCGGGGTTCTGCTCGGTGGTGGACGGTGCGTCGAGCCCCAGCGCGGCCCATGATCTCGAGGCCCTCGGCCTCGACCACCTGGTTCGCTTCTCCATTCGGGGCGTCGCGAATGCCTTCGAGTCCGGGGCCCAGAGCACGGACAACGGCCTCCGCGTGACCCTTCACCTCAAGGACGTGGAGTTCGTGGTGTGCACGAACCGGGACGGAGGACACATCGAGGTCATCGACCTCCGCACCGAGCCGGCCCAGGTCATCTCCCTCGATCACATCCACCCCCGGCGCCTCCGGAACCGACTCGAGAGCATCGTCTTTTGACGAGGTGGGGGCCGCCCGGACCTCGGGTGGCCCCATCAACTCCTACCACCCCTCTGTCAGCCGTCGTGATACATCGCGAACTCGAGCGGATGAGGGTGCTTGCGTAGCTCCGCGATCTCGTTGGTGCGCTTCCAGTCAATCCAGGTTTCGATGAGATCCGGGGAAAAGACGTCCCCTTTGAGCAGGAACTCATGGTCGCGCTCTAGGGCCTCGACCGCGTCCTCGAGACTCGATGGGCAGGTGGGAACGTCGACCAGCTCCTCCGGAGTGAGACCGTAGATGTCCTTGTCGAGCGGGTCGCCGGGATCGATGCGATTCTGAACTCCATCCAGCCCCGCCATGAGCATGGCCGAGAAGGCCAGATAGGGATTCGCCATGGCGTCGGGAAACCGCACTTCGATGCGCTTGGCCTTCGGAGAGGGTGAGTACATGGGGATGCGAATCGAGGCGGAGCGGTTGCGCGAGGAATAGGCGAGACTGACCGGGGCCTCGAAGCCGGGTACCAAGCGTTTGTAGCTGTTCGTGGTGGGGTTGGAGAACGCGCATATGGCCCGGGCGTGCTTCAGGACCCCGCCGATGTAGTGCATCGCCAGGTCCGAGAGGCCCGCGTACTCGTCTCCGGCGAACAGGGGCTTTCCATCTTTCCAGATGGACTGGTGGGTGTGCATGCCCGAACCGTTGTCGTTGAAGATGGGTTTAGGCATGAAGGTCGCCACCTTCCCTCGCCGTGCGGCCACGTTCTTCACGACGTGCTTGAGCCACATCACCGCGTCGGCGCACTGGACCATGGAGCGGTAGCGAAAATCGATCTCCCCCTGCCCGGCGGTGGCCACTTCGTGGTGCTCGCGCTCGACCTGGATCCCGAGACGCTGGAGTTCCTGAACCATCTCGATGCGGAGAGGGTGAACGGCATCCGAGGGAGCGACCGGGAAGTATCCACCTTTGTGCTGAGGTCGATACGCGAGGTTCGATCGATCGCTATACTTCCGGCCCTGGTTCCACACGCCTTCGGCCGAGTCGATTTCGTAGAATGCCCCCTCAGGACGGGTGTCGAAACGGAGCTCGTCGAAGATGAAAAACTCGGGTTCGGGTCCAAAGAACGCGGTGTCTCCGAGCCCGGTGCTCTTGAGATAGGCTTCGGCCTTCAAGGCCACGTACCGAGGGTCGCGAGAGTAAGACTCTCGGGTGATAGGGTCGGAGATGGTCGCGATCAGGGAGAGGGTGGGCACCTGGGTGATAAATGGATCCAGGACCGCCGTCGAGGGATCCGGAATGACGAGCATGTCCGAAGCATTGATGGCCTGCCACCCTCGGATCGAAGACCCGTCGAAGCCGAGGCCGTCTTCGAAGATAGAGGCTTCAAGCTCGTCGATAGGAAACGTGAAGTGCTGCCAGGTACCGAAAAGGTCGACAAACTTGAGGTCGACCATCTGGACGCGTTGCTCCTTGCAGAGGGCAAGAACTTCGGACGGGGACATGCTGGGGTTACTGGCAGCGACCGAGACCTCGGTCAAACGGCGTTGGGGCCGCGCTCGCCGGTGCGGATACGCACCACCTCGGCCACATCGAACACGAAGATCTTCCCGTCGCCGATGCGTCCGGTCTTCGCGGCCGTTTCCAGGGTCTCGACGACCTGGTGCACCTGCTCGTCGGTGCACACGACCTCGACTTTGACCTTCGGGAGAAAATCCACCACGTACTCGGCCCCTCGGTAGAGCTCGGAGTGGCCTTTTTGGCGGCCGAATCCCTTCACCTCGGTGATCGTCATGCCCTGTACGCCGGCCTGGCCGAGGGCCTCCCGGACTTCGTCGAGCTTGAAGGGTTTGATGATCGCCTCGACCTTCTTCACAGAAACCTCGGTTAGGACGGGGACGGGCCCCCGTCAACGCCCGCTCGGGATCTCCCCCAACGCCAAGAAGCCGCGCTCGATCGCCTCGAGGTCGCTACGGGCGCGCGATACGACCTCCTCGTAGGTGGCTTCGGCCGGCCACGGAACCTCCCGCTCGAGATAGAGCTTGAGCTTCGGCTCGGTCCCGGACGGTCGGACGGCCACCCTTCCCCCGCCGCTGAGCTCGAAAACGAGCACGTTAGCCCGATACGGAGACGCCGAACTGGGCCCGGACGACGGATCGCGGCCGGTATCCTCCCGGGTCCCCGTCTGCAGGTCCCACCGCTGGCGCACGCCCATCCCGCGAAGCGTATCGAGGTCCGCACCGCGCAGCGCCGTCATGGCCCGCTGGATGCGTTCCGGCCCGTCGAGCCCCGACATGACCACGCTGCGACTGCTACCGACGAACAGGCCGTGGGCGCGATGGATGGCCTCCAGCATATCGAGGAGGGTCCGGCCCTCGGCGCGAGCCACCGCCGCCATCTCTGCGAGCACGAGACCCGCCGTGATGCCGTCCTTATCGCGAACGTCGGCGGACACCGCGTAGCCGAGGGCCTCCTCGTAGCCGAGTAGGGGTCGCAGGCTCTCCTTCTCTTCGAGGTTCATCATGACCTTGGAGATGTTCTTGAACCCGGTCAGCGCCTCGGCGTACCGAACTCCGAGATCCCGAGCCATGCGCTCCAGCAGCCGACTCGACACCACCGTGTTGACGACCAAGCGACTCGTATCCCCGGGCTCGTCATGGTCGATGAGATAGCGGGCCAGGAGTACTCCGATGTCATTGCCGGTGAGCGGCTTCCAACCCCGCCGAGGACAACGCACGACCGCTCCGAGCCGATCCGCGTCCGGATCGTGAGCGAGCACCAGCTCTGCGTCCGCGCGCTCGGCGGTGGCCACCGCGAGGTCCAAAGCGCCTTTCTCCTCGGGGTTAGGAAAAGCTACGGTGGGAAACGCCGGGTCTGGCTCGAGCTGCTCCGCGACGGGCGTGACCTGCCGAAAGCCTCGTCTCTCCAGCGCTCGTAAAAACAGCGGCCCGCCGACCCCGTGCATGGCGGTGTACACGAGCGGGAGGGCCTCGACGGGGGCGTCCGACACG
>JBCBRU010000038.1:0-26826 GCA_039819565.1 Myxococcota bacterium
AGTCGCGAAGCGACGGCCGAGCGAGCACGCGGCGAGAGGCGCGGCCGGGGGGTATCAGAATTTACGCCGGGCGCATCTAGAGACCTGACAAGAACTCGCGTACCTTCCCGGGGCCGACCTACTCTCGAGGTCGAATCGGTGTGCCCCCCCGGCCAACGCCGGGAGGGCTCACCTGCACCGAGGATTCAGGGGACGGGATAGCAGGCCGAAAACTCGGAGGTGCTCCCCTCGACGTCCGGATCGAAGCTGGTGCGCCCTTCATTCCAGATGATGGCCGTCGCCGTGATGAACGACCTCGGACCGACTTGGGCCGAGCCAGGTAGCTCGTAGCTGCCGGTGGCAAACCCAGGCCCGTTGACCTGGATCGTGCTGCGACCCACATCGATCTGCCCTCCCGCGGAGAGACGACGACACCGCGGGCTGGCGAAGAACTCGACGTGGTAGCGGTTCTGCTCGTTCACCGGGCCCTCCATCGCGTAGTCGACGACGTACCGGCCACTCTTCGGATCGAGCGTCACTCCCGTGATGACGGGGGTGTTGACAAGAGTGTTGGGACCCTCGTCTTTGTCGCCCACGTCGTTAGGGGTCACGCCGTCGTTCCCGAGGTCGATACCGAGATACTTGTTGTCCCAGATCCCGTTGCTCTCGAAGCGATTGGCCGCGCCATCGCCCACTACCGTGATCCCATTTTCGCCATTGCCGGCAATGAAGTTGGCCTCATCCGTACCTCCCCCCACTCGCGTGTGAGACGAACGGTCGAGCCAAACTCCGCTCCCGCCGTTCCCCTCGCCCACTTGCCGGTCCCAGGTGGCGCCGATCGCGTTTTCGCGGATGACGGTTCCCTCGGACCGAAGCACACTCACCCCGTGCTCGTCGTTCGCGTCGATGAGATTGTCCTCGACCCGATTGGCGAAGGTCACTTCCCGGATGTCTACCCCCGAGCCCGCGTTGGGCTGCGCCTGACCGGCGGCGTCGACACCAATTCGGTTGTCTCGAACGACGTTGTGACTCCCTCGCACCAGGATCCCCGCGCCAGAGAAGTTCTGTACTCCTAATCCCTTGATGACGTTGCTGTCGCCCGTGACCAATATCCCGGGTTGAACGGGGTTCGTCGGGAAGCTGCTTCCGTCGAGCACAACCTGGACGGTCGCGGCCTCATCGTCCGTCGAGGGGGCAGCCCCCGGTTGGGAGAGCCCATTCACGATAATCCCCGGCCCGATGATGGGGGGCAGGGGTGAGTCGACGTCGATTACCTGTGCTCCCGCACCAGGAATATCGAAGACGATCATCGTGGTCTGAGAGCCACCGAGCGCCGCCCCATTGGCGTCTTGAATGGCCTGGGCGAAAGAGCCGGGCACAACTCCCGGATCGGTGTTGGTCACGAAAAAGCACGCGTCTGCGAATCCGGGACACAGCGTCGGGGTCGGCATGAGGTCGTCCAGATCGACGGCCACCGCAGGCCCGTTCACCTGCGAGGCCGGCATCTCTCGAGCTCCGTCCTCCATCCCACCGCAACCGGTGGCCATGATGACGATTCCGATTCCCGTCAAAGTGTATTTCTTGTTTCTGCTGTTCAACTCAGTCTCCTTTCGGGCCGCTCAACTGCGGCCTCTGCCGGAGATACATATGCATCAAGGATGCCAAGCCACGTAACGTATCTCATGAACCCGAAAGACACACCCGAGGACGAAGCAGCATCAAAGTAGAAATACCACCACGAAACTCCGAACCGGTTCGAAACTCAAAGTTAGTTCAGAACCATCACCAGATGATACTTCAATAGATGTATTTCGGCCCCATAAACTCACCGAGAGCCATAATGATGAGGATGCACCGGAACGGGCGCGGAAGATTGATCTCACTACCCATCTACACGAGACACACGCGACGTGCGGCCCCATGCAGAGGGAGTGCTCGCGAGCCCGAGCGCGCGACGTTAGCGGCTAGGGGGTCACGAAATCCGGGGTCTACCTGCGGAAACGGAAACGGCGACGACAAGAGGACACGCCCTTCTCCTTTTTCGTCGATAATGCTGATGAGGCTCCTCAGCCTCAGCTGAGGGCCAGCGCCGCGGGCGGAGCCCCAACGTCACCGCCGACTCTTTCGCCGGCGACCTCCTCGGCTTCGAATGACGACCTGGGGTCGACTGTCGATGACCAGGCCGCCGGCGGGCAGCCCCAGAGCTTCCCGACTGAGGAGCACTCTCCGCCGGACCGGGAGATCCGAGAGGGGGATGCCGGAGAGCGCGGCGTCGAGGCCGTATAGATAGGGACGGCGCGGAAGGGTCCGATTCGCGGCCGCGCACAGACGACGATAGGCTTCCAGCGCCCCTACCCCCCGTAGATCCTCCTCGGAGCCCAGGCCCACCGCCTCGAGGGCCCGGCCTACGCGAGCTCCGATGTTCGGCAACGCGGTCACCCTTGCCATCGGTTCTGGACCTCCGCACCTCAGGGGTGAGCAAACAAGTGCCTTCGAAGCTGCTCGAGGCTCTCGAGATCGTGGACGTCGCGGGGCAGCTCGGGCACCACAACCACGGGTCGCCGGGCGAAGTCCTCAGCAAGAGCGCGGGCGCCCGCCCGCTCCTCGCGGGCGATTCGAGCCGCATCCTCCGCCACGGCTTCGAGACGCTCTGCCAACGAGCGGGACCCGCCCACGCTCGCCACGGCTCGGCGTAGACCCTCGGGGTCGGCGGAGCCCTCCGAGTAGGGATCTACGGTGGCGCGGTTGAGGACCATGGCCGCGAGATGGACGTCCCGCTCGTCGAGGCGCTCGACAAAGCTCCGTGCGTCAACGAGGCCCACTGAAGAGGGATGCCCCACCACGCAGAACCGCGTTTCGGGTTCAGCGAGGAGACTCTTGACGGCCCGGGCGCGCTCGCGAAAGCCATCAAACATGGACGAGAAGGCGCCCAGGAGCTCAGCGAGCTCCTCGAGGAGCTCGATGCCCGTGAAGCGCGCGATCGTCTTGATGAACAGGCTCGACCCCGCCCCGAACATCCTTCGAGACAATCCGCGCCCCCCTTTGGAGGGCTCGAGGAGCCAGCGCGTGGCGTCATTGTCGAGGGCATCCACGATACGATTCGGAGCCTCGAGAAAATCCAGGGCATGGGTTGCGGGGGGAGTATCGAGGACGATGAGATCCGGTCGATCCTCGGTCCGGTGGGCGAGACGGTGGAGCTTCTCCATCGCCATGTACTCCTGAGAGCCGGCGAGGGCTGTAGACAGCGCGTGGTACAGGCGGTTGTCGAGGAGCTTCTGCCGCTGGACCGGGTCGGGATGATAGCGGTGGATCACATCGTCCCAAGCCTCTTTGATATCGAGCATCAGTGCCGACAGCCGCCCGGCAGGCGGAGTCAGGCCTGCACGTTGGAAGGCTTCCGGAGGGATATCGGTCTCGACGCTTCCGATCTCCGGAAGCCCGAGGGCGTTGGCGAGTCGGCGCGCCGGGTCGATGGTGAGCACCACTGCCCGGCGCCCGCGGCGGGCCGCCTCGATAGCCACCGCGGCTGAGGTCGAGGTCTTACCAACCCCTCCGGGGCCGACGAAGACCAGCGAGCGTGCCTCGTCGAGGATCGGCCCCAGACCGCTCAACCTGCTTGCTCCCCGCCATCGCGCAAAGTGCCATCGGGATTGCGAACTGCGGTGCCGGCGGCGCTGTCGAGAGCCTCGATGACGCCCTCGAGACGAGATCGCCCCAGCTCGGGAATCTCCGGAACGACCAAGCCGGGACGTCGAGCTTCGGCCAAGAAGCGATCTCGGTGCTCGATCTCCAGGGTCTCTCGCGCTTCACGTCGCCTCGCTGCCGTGACGTAAGGAGCGGCCGCGCCTGAGGCTTCAAGCGCCGCCAGGACGGCGGCGTCATCGGGACGGAGCCGACCGGGGGTCATTCGGTTCAAGATGGCCAGTCCTTTGCCAATCCGAAGCCGCTCCGGCACCGCCCCGAACAGCTCGAGCCCCTCCGTGACGGGCATCTCCTCCGGGAGCGCCACCACGTGCATGATCGCGTCCTCGACCATCCGAGCCATCTCTTCGGCCTGATCCTTCATGACCCCAGCTGGGGCAACGTCAGCCACCACCCGAGCTACGGACAGGAAGGTGACCGCATGACCGGTAGCGGGGGCGTCGATGATCACGCGCTCAAAACGCAGACGCCCGTCGTTTCGGCGGTCCTGGGTGGCGTGCCACCAGGCCTTCCCGAGCATCGTGACCTCCGCGAGCGATGGAATCGAACGCAGGAGATACTTCACGAGGTCGTTCTCGAAGACGATGCGGTAGAGCAGCCTGAAGCGGAGGACGAGGAGCGCGTACTCCTTCAAGGCTCCGGGAGGGGTCATTCGACACACCCAAAGCTGGTTTTCGATCTCCCGCGGTGTGTCCGGCGCGGGGTCCGCCCCGAGCGCTCGGGTTGCCGAGTCTGGGGCGTCGACCTCGAGGAGCAGAGTCCGCTGCCCAGCCCGGGAGGCACGCAGGGCGAGAGCCACGGCGAGCGTCGTGCGCCCGACTCCTCCTTTGCCGGCGACGACCTGAACCGGTCGATCTAGCAGCGTACGGACCCGCTCGGGATCCTCGAGCTCCGGGATCATGGCGAGGCGGCGAGCTCCGGCTCCCGGGCTTCGACAGGTTCGAAGAGGTCTGAGGTTCGACGCAGCAAGATATCCTCGCCAAGGGCGCGCACCACTTCGAGACTCACTTCGTGATCGGTGAGAAGAGCGAGATGCCCGACGTGGCGCACGACCACGTCGCGGCCTTCGGGCGCCACTCGGGCGCTCTCGGGGGGAATGACCATGAAGTCATGGGTGCTGCTGATGGACACGAGCTGGCCAGGAGGAGGCGGAGGCAGCCCGCGAATGACCTCGCTCCCCGGGCGCATGTCCCGCGCCGCCGGGCCCAGCGCCACCAGAGCTACCTGCGTGCCGTGATGGGGCGTTCCCAAGGTGACGAGTCGGCGGATCCGTGGCTCTTTACGTCCCGCCTCGGCCAGCCGCGCCACCAAGCCGCCCATCGAGTGGGCGACACAGTCGATCTGTCGCGCCCCCGTAGCTCGGCGGATCTGGTCGATGCGCTCCGACAGTACGCGGGCGTGATGCTCGAGATCACCGTCCATGGTGCGCAGGTTCACGGTGAAGATGGGCCCGAGACCCCAGCCCGCAAGTCGAGGTCCGAGCAGTACGAAGTTCGACCGGGCCTGCATGAAGCCATGCACGAGGAGCAAGGGACGCCCCTGGCGAACGAGCTTCTCGGGGGGAAGAGGCGGGTCGATGCTTCCGAAGGGGTGCAGCGCGAAGAAGGTTCCGGCGCTGATCAGCTCGCCGGTGAAGGTGGCGGTGAGGGCGTCGAGATGTTCGCGTGAGGGTAGGCCCGGCTCGACCCCGCGGAGACGACGGTCGACGATCCAGTGGCTGAAGGAGACGAGCACATAGACGGCGGCTAGCGCGAAGGCCACCAGCAGAAGCCCGCCGAGGGTGGCCCCTAGCGCCACGAACACCAGTCCGTAGGGCCCTTCGAGCACCGGCCGACCTCCCCACGTTCGAACCCGGCGGTCAATGATGGGTCCCCGGCCATCCGCGGGTTTGGCATCTGTCGTCCTCCGTGCCACCACCCGGCCCGTGTTGGATGCCGATTTCGCCGCAGATTGCCCGTACGGGCCGGGCGCACTCCTGATAGACGATATTCTTGTCGTGGATCGGGAAGCGAGCCGAGTCGTCGCTCGGATGCCCGCCACCGAGGACCTGCCCATCACGCGAGAGCAGCGCGCGCACCCGGTGCGACACCCCCGCCACGTATCTGGGGGCCTCATGGTGCACATGACGGGCATCATGGGCTTCGTCCACGCCTACTACATCCTGGATCTGCGACACGCAGAGGGATGGATCGGCTACGGGGTACGCATTCACAACGCGAGCTTCAAAGCCCTGGCCGAGCCCGGAGAACCCCTGCTCCTCGAAGCTCGGGCCACACGCGAGCGGAACATCCGCGGTCAGCTCTTCGTCCGCTACGATCTCCGCTTCGAGCAGGCGGGCAAGGTCGTCTACCTCGGGGACCAAACGGCCGCCTGGACGCAAGTGCAAAGCTAGTAGCCCGACATTGCCATACACCTCCAGGTGTCAGCCCAGCCCTCCTTCGCTACGCGTAGTCAGGGAAGGTCAATCAGCAGCGTATCCATAAGCTTCGGCTCGTTCGGCTGCCCACCGCCATACTCGAATCCGCCTGGGTTCGCTCGAAGCTCCCGGTAGATGCCGCTGATGCCATCGAAGTCCCACGTCGTCACGAAGACTTTGCCCCCGCTCAAGCTCGGCAAGCCGAGAAGGTCCTGAGCAAAGGACAACGTCACGTTTCGCGCCGGTGCCGACGCCACCACCTGCGGCACCGGCTGCAAGGGGGCTCCGAAGGTATCGGTGCCCGCACCGTCCGACCCGAAGGCTTCGTTGCCGAATCCATGGACCCGCGCCATCGCAAACCAGTCGAGTCCGTCCGGCATTGTGGCGTTCAGAAACGGGAGCGCGGTGGAGCCAGGGCGATCCGGATGGTGAAAGAAGAGGGTGAAGGTCACGTGGTCGAAGCCATTCGGAGGATTCCAGAGCGCGGTGATCTCTCGCATCTGTAGACCGAGGGATATCGCTCCGCCCGAGCTTCGGACGACGGCGCCCAAGAGGTCTCCTGCCCCCTCAAACCCATCCCCGGTAGGGTACTGATACCGTTCGTCGCTCGAGGGATCGGCAACCGAGATCGGAGAAGGTACCCGGATGGGCGGAAGATCGTCCATGATCCGAGGTCCCGGGGCTCCCCCAAAGGTCCGCGGCCCGGCGTTCGGAGTGATATCCAGATAGGCACCGCTCGAGTCCACGTCCCAGCTCGTCACGAAAACGCGGGCGCCCTCCCAGCCCTCCCCCTCGGGGGCTTGGTAAGTCACTCTGATTGCGTTGCGAGCCATCACCACGTCGACGGCAGGGGAGTCCATCAAGCGTCGGCCCGGTGCGCTTGCGCTCGCCCCCTCCGTCGTATGCACGTCGTTTAGCGTGCCAGATAAGCGGTGCATCCAGCTCCAGCGCAGATCCTCCGGCCCCGTAGCGTCGAGGAGGGGCAACTCAGCCAGGCCGGCCTCACCCGGGCGTTCGATGAAGATGGTGAGGGCGAGAGTGTCGAAGCCTCGAGCCGCGCCCGATTCGTTGGAAAGCTCCTCGGTGCGGATCTCGACCTCGAGGGCCCGGCCGGACGGGTTGACGATCACGCGCCGTAGGTCTTGCTGCGCCCCGTAGGCAGGGTCCGTGGGATATGCGTAGGCCACGTCCGCCGCGGGATCCCCATAGCTCAAGCCCAAGCTCCCAGGTTCGAACTGAAATACGTCGCCGTCGTCCGTGACCGGCCCCCAGGTGGGCTCTCCCGCTTCAAAAGCGGCCAGCCACTGACCGATCGAGGTTGAGCCCACCGCCGTGTTGAGTAGGTCCTTGTCGACGAACACGTGCTGGTCCGTAGTGATCGTGAAAGGGTGCGCGCCAGCCGACGAGTCTAGGCTCGCCGTCAGGACGTCGACCCCGTCGGCAAAAGCCGCCACCGACACCCTCGACCCAAGGCCGCCGCTCGGTGTGCGACCGAACAGCTGTCGAAGCACCAAATCCGCCTCAGCCACGACGAAGGCCTGACGTCGAGCCGGATGTTCAGCGGTCACCGCCGCCAGCAGCTCGGGCAGCGTCGAGCAGGTCGAGCAGATAACCGGGAACTCGAGGCCCCATCGGCTGGCGAACGCGGACAGCAGCTCATCGGGGAAGGCCGGCGCGCCCAGAGCCGGACCAGAGTCCGAGAGCAAGTGGACCGGCACGTCTCCGAATGCGGTCTGAACCCCATGGTAGTTCCACAGAGCGCCATAGGCTCCGGCACTCACACCACTCAATACGACCTGGCTCGCGTTGGCAAAGGTGGGGACGATACGCTCGAGGAAGGCTTCCATGTTCAGCGCGCCCACGTGAGCAGTGGGGTAGCCGGGGCTAGCTTCCCGTCCGAAGTGCATATCCCCCGTGCAATATGGAACGTACACGATGTTGTAGTCGCGGAAGGGGTTCAGTGGGTCGGTCCGATCGAAGATGCCGCGCTTCTCGCGCTGAATGACGTCGAGCACGCTGGTTTCGGTCACGCCGGAGAAGGTGAAGGTCGTGACGTCTGCGTTGCCGGCTCGGCAGGTCTCGGCGTTCCAACACCAACCGCCACCTTCCAAGAAGATCAGCACCCGGTCGTCGTTGGGGTTCATGTTGACGGCGAGGCCGAGCGGGTCGCCGTTGCCGCAGCTCGTCTCGTCAAAGGGCACGTAGGTCCAGCTGAGGGGCTCGGAGGTCAGCGGCTCGGGCAGGCCTGCGTCACTTGGACGGGCCGCGTCGGTCACCCCTGCGTCCACAGGCGCCCCCCCCTCGCCATCATCACCGCAAGCCACGAGGACGAGCGCAGCACAGAGGACCAACACCAGGCGGTTCATCAAACGAAGATGCGCGCAATCCAGCCGCCAATCAAGATGGCGAGCTCACTTCACCGGTAGACGATGTCGTCGACAAAGATCTCGATGGGAGCGTCGGAGTTACCCACGACGGCAAAGAAGCCGACTTTGATTCTTTCGAGGTTTCGTCCTTCCAGATCGATAACGTATCTTTGCCAGGATCGTCTCAGGACCACCTCGACGCTGTCCCGAGCGGTGTCGAAATAAGGTTGGGTGCGGAGAATGAGTCCGTAGCCAAAGACGAGCCGTTCTCCCCCCGCCGCGCCGCGTGCCCAGAAGCTCAGCTGCCGAGCCCCGGGAAATCCGTAGCCGCCGGGGATCCGGCCCCAGTCCCGAGGGGGATCCAGCCACGCAGCCCCCGCCCAGCCCGTGGAGTCTCGATAGTAGAGTCGAACACACTTCTCTCCCGAGGCCGGGTTGTCACTCCAAGCCTCGTCGATCTCGAGGGCGGCAAAGTTCCCCATCGAGGCGCTGACCCGATACAGGGCCTCGTCCCCCTCCGCGTAGACGATAGCGGGCGGCCCTAGAGCCGTGGTCGCGTGCCCGGCGGAGGGATCCGCGTCCGGATAGAGTTCGGTCACCGAGGATGGAGGTGGAGAGGAAATAAGAGCCCGCGCGCCGATGCCGCTCACGAGGAGAGCGGTCAGCCCTAGGCCCACCGACCAGGCCGTTTGACCGCGCTTCGAGCTCTCCCTCTGAGCATCTTTACCCCTTCCTCTCCAGACTTTGACCGCCTCTGGATAGATAGACTCGAGACGTCGCTCAAACTCCAATACCGTCGGACGCAGGTGGGGCCGCACCTGAAGACAGTCATGGAGAAGATCGCGCACGGCGCCGGAGTGAGGGAGCTCCTCGGGAAGCTCGAGGGAGTCAGGAAGGCCAGCCATCTTGCCCCGAATCATGGCCAAGCCGCGGCCCTCGAAGAGGGGGCGCCCGGCTAGCATCTCGTACACCAGCTCGGCCAGGGCGTAGACGTCACATGCCGGCGTGATCGGCTCCGCGCTGAACTGCTCCGGCGCCATATAGGCCGGCGTACCGAGGAAGGTCCCGCTCGCGGTGCGGTGAAGGGCGAGCGGATCCGAGACCTTGGCGATACCGAAGTCGAGAAGCTTGAGGCCGGGTGGGGCGCGGGGGCCCGACCCAAGGGGTCCCACCACCATGACGTTGTCGGGCTTGAGGTCCCGATGCACGATCTCTTGCGCATGGACGGCGGCAAGGGCGCCCGAGAGTTGCAAGGTAGCTCCGACGGTCTCGTCGAGGCTTAATCCGATGGTCCGGATGTACTGTCCCAGAGGATGTCCCTTGAGCAGCTCCATGACCAGGGCCACCCGCCGAGGCGCGCGAGCATCGATAAAGTCGATGATGTCGACGAGGTTTGCATGTCGAACCGCGTTGACGATCTTGGCCTCATGGAGAAACCGCGACACGTAGGATTCGTCTTCGGCCAACTCAGGCTCGAGGACCTTGACCGCGGCGACTCGGCCGAGCTCGACGTGCGTCGCTCGGTATACGCAACCCATCCCGCCTCGACCGATGATGTCGGTGAGCCGGTAGGCTCCTACCGTCTCTCCGAGCTCGGCCGGTAGGGGACGGGCCTCGGCTCGGGGAGGAAACGACGAGCCGAGACCTTCCTCGGACAAGTCGGTCAGGGGAGCTCCTTGCTCCAGCGGCGAGTCTCCTTCCGCATCGATCTTCAGGAGCTCCTCGAGCATCTCCACCCAGCCGGGCTCCGCTTCGCTGCGAAGGAGGTCGAGCTGGAGTGCGCGCTCCCGCGGATCGGCCTCTCTCAGCTCCTCAAAGACCGACATCAATCGGTCGTACTCGTCGGCCTCGCTCATGCTGATCTGCGCTCAAGTCCTCATAGCGTTCCCGTGGCCGCCTCTCTAGGATTCGCGGGCGCCATGAGCACCCATGACCCGAGACGGCTCGCGAAGGAGGTGCTCCGTCTCGAGCCAGGCGATTTCGACGTGGATCGCCGGAGGCGACCGGAGCCCTTTCCGGGGCCCTTCCCCTTCTCCGACGAGGATGGCGACGCAGCCGTGTTCTTCGGGCGCGGCCGAGAGCTGGCGGAGTTCAGCCAACTCCTCGCTGGCGAGCCTCTGCCCGAAGGGACCCTCCCCATCGTCTTATCCGGAGCGGCCGGGGTCGGAAAGACATCCTTCGTACGGGCCGGGCTCGTACCTCGACTGCGTCGCGCTCCGGAGTGGCGAGTCCCCCCGGTCCTCGATCTTCGAAGCTTGAGCATGGCACAGAGTCTGGAGCTCCTCGAAACGACCCGCGCTCACTATCAGCGACACGGAGTCCGCACGCTGCAGTTCCTCGACCTCGAGGAGCCGCGCGGGCACCAAATGAACCGCGGAGCGCTGGATTCGCTGCTGGAGCCCCAACCCGCTCTGCAGGTTATCTTGACGGTCCGACCGGAACGCCTCGAGATCCTGAGTCTTCGGACGTCCCGGCAGATACGCCTCCGCCCCGTCCCCCTGTTCCGCCTCGATGAGATCGCGGCCGGCCCAGCCGAGCGGTACGGTCGTGCTCTGGAGCCGGAGCTCGTAGACGATCTCCTCGAGGATACGCCCTCGAAAGACGCCCTGACGGTCTTCGCATTCGCCCTTCGTGCGCTGTGGCGCCGCCCCCACGATGCGGGTCTGGGCCCGAGCTATGTCGAGGCGGGGCGCCTGGACGGCCTCGTATCCGCGGCCGTGGAACGAGCCCTCAGAGCCGAAGCGGACGGATCCGCCCTCGCTCGGGAGATCTTCGTCCCCGCTCTTCTCGACGTGGACGACGACGGCTCCGTGCTGGCGCGCCCCGCTCTGCGCGCTCGGTTCAAGTCCGAGGCGCAGTCTCTCCTGGCGCGCTTCGAAACCGAGGGCCTGGTGCGTCATGACCGGCAAACCGATATGGTGGTTCCCCACGAGGCTCTGTTCCGCCAGTGGTCCGGCCTCGAAAGCTGGCTCGGAGAAAGACGAAGCCGGCGGGCCTCGCGTCCTCACCCTCGGGCGGCGGCGCTGGCCTGGCATCGAGGGGGACGTCGCAGAGACGGGCTCCTTCACTCAGCCCGAGAGCTGATGGAAGCCTTTGGCGCCGAGGCTCCCGCGCCCTCGCCCATCGAGCAAGACTACCTTCGCCACGCTCGAGAACGAGACGCCCGCCGCCGTCTCCGTCGACGGAGCCTCGGTGCGGCCCTGGGCGTGGCCGCCTTGCTCTCGCCCATCTTTTTCCTCCGCCAGCCCCTCCTCAGCTGGGCGCGAAGCACGGCCTGGGTGGATCCTTATGTCGCTCGTGAGTTCGCCCCGTTTGCGCTCTCCGGGGATGCGGAGCGGGCGCTTCGGTCGGGGGCAACCTTCCGGGAGTGCGCCTCTCAGTGCCCGGAGATGGTGGTTGTGCCGGCCGGGGAGTATCTCATGGGGGACGAGGAGGAGCGGGACCCATCCATGCTTCCGCGAACCCGTATTCGGATCCCTCGGAACTTCGCCGTCGGAAGGACGGAGGTGACTTTCGATCAATTCGAAGCCTGCGTGCAATACGGAGCCTGCGGAGAGGTCTGGGATCAGGACTGGCGACCGGTGGATGGCCGAAAACCGGTCAACTTCATCACCCGCGACAGTGCCCGCGCTTACGTGCGGTGGCTTTCCGAAGTCACGGGACGTCCCTACCGCCTCCTCAGCTCCGCCGAGTGGGAGTATGCGGCGCGGGCCGGCACGAACACCAAGTATACATGGGGAGATAGCCTGGGGGCCGGGCGCGCCCACTGCCTCGAAGCCTGCGGGAGCCCCTGGCAGCGGGACACGGTGACCTTGGTCTCCGGATTTTGGGCCAACTCCGCCCCCGTCGCCTCGTTTCCCCCCAATGCATTCGGTCTGTACGATGTTCACGGAAACGTGTGGGAGGTTGTGGAGGACTGCTGGCATCCCACCTACGCCAACGCTCCTACGGATGGCTCTCCGTGGCTAAGTAGTCATAGCGGGGATTGCACTCGTATCGTCATCCGGGGCGGCGGGGCTCAGGCTCATCCGTCCAGCCTTCGGTCCTGCATCCGAGAGTGGGTGAAATATACGACGTATGAGGTGGGGTTTCGCGTGGCTAGAGATCTCGAAGGCGATCTCGGATGGCGCGGAGACGTGGAGACACCTCCTCCATGAGGGGCCGCTCGTCTGGATTCACCGCCCACCCCGAAGTGAAAAGAGCCCGCAGCATGGGCCTTCCCGGAAGGGCAGGGAGCTCGATCCCGGGAACCGGCCCCACCATCTTCCGCTGCATCATCTCGAGCCCTCCCTCGGAGAAGACCGGCTCTCCCGTAAGCATCTCGGCGAGGACCTCCAAGAGGGCGTAGACATCGACCGCAGGGGTCGAGGGCTCGGCGGCGATCTGCTCCGGGGCCATGTAGGGAGGAGTCCCCAAGACCGCGCCCGAGCTGCCCGGGGGGACCGAAGGATCCGCGACCTTGGCGATGCCAAAATCGAGCAGCTTGACGCTGGGAACCCCACTGAAGTCGCTGTCGAGGGGAGCCACCACCGCCACATTGGAGGGCTTGAGGTCCCGGTGAACAATCCCTCGCGCATGCACCGCCTCCAAGGCTTCGGCGAGCTGGAGGGCGGCGTTGAGCGCCTGCCGGGGGCTCAGCCGACGCTCGTCCATGACCTCGGCCAAACTGGGTCCCTCGAGAAGCTCCATCACGCAAGCGAGTCTGACGGGCGGCGGAGTGCGAATGAAGTCGATGATGTCCACGACGTTGGGGTGCTGCAGGTCCCCCACGATCCTCGCCTCCTCTCGAAGACGGGCCGCGTAGGCTTCGTCGTTCGACAGCCGGGCGTACGCCACCTTGACGGCGGCCGGCCGCCCCAAAGTGACGTGGGTCGCCGCATATACGCAGCCCATCCCCCCCTGACCGATGACGCGCTCGAGCCGATACGCACCGATCTGTTCGCCCAGGTCGGCTGGGAGCGGGAGAGCCGTAGCCGCCTGCTTCATCTTCGCCCCCTTCCACGGCCCGGCCTCTTCGACCCGACGACGAGGGATTCATCCCCCGATCCGCCGAATGCACTAAGGTCCACGACGTGGACGTCTCTGATTCGACCTATCAGCATCTTCGCGCCGTGGCGGGCCGATACTTGAAAGGACGTTCGGGGCACACGCTTCAACCTACCGCCCTCGTCAATGAGGCCTACCTCAAGCTCGATCGCAAGGATTCGGCCGTCTTCGAGAGCCGGGAGCACTTCTTAGCCATCGCATCAAGAGTCATGCGGGACATTCTCGTCGACCACGCGCGGCGAAAAGGGGCAGCCAAGCGCGGAGGAGAGGCAGCCCACGTTACGGTCAGTGGGGTGGCCATGGGCGGCCAAGACGAAGCGATCGACCTCCTCGCTCTGGATCTCGCCCTGGAGAAGTTGTCGGAGCTCAACGCGCGCCACGCGCGCGTCGTGGAGCTACGCTTCTTCGGAGGGTTGAGCGCTGACGAGGCAGCTCGGGTGCTCAACGTGAGCTTGGCCACCATCGAGCGGGACTGGGCCAAGGCGAGAGCCTGGCTGCTCCTTCAGCTCCGCACCCAGGAGTAGCACCCCTGAACCTTACTCCCGACCGGAGCATGCCTCGAAGGAGGAGGCGCCGAGCAGCACGATGTCGTCGAACCGATAGTTCTCCACGCCATAGACGCCGGGCTCTTCTTGAAAGGCGGGGAAAAGAACCAGCCGATCGTAGCTCTGGACCGGATCGAGGCGCGGGGAGCGCTCGGTCTGCCCGTCCGCCAAGTCGAAGACGAGAGTCTCCCACGTGTCCGCGCGCCCTGTGCGCGCCTCGACTTCCACGAACACCTCCGGTCGATCGGAGCGCTCGACCTTGAGCAGCATCGGCACTCCAGCCCGCGGAGACCGGGAGCGCAGGGTGATGTGCGTGGCGTCGGCAGAGAAGGGCGCGGCAGAGCACAGCTCCAGAACCACCCCGGAGTGTGCGGTGGTGCCCGAGCCTCCAGGCCGGGACACCGTCAACACCTGGTTTTCGGGCGCCACCGGATCCTCCCCCAGCCATGCCGCCACCCCGTCGAAACCGGAGAGCCGGGGGCTCGCGGTCTCGAAGTCGGAAAGGAGGGCGCCTCGGGTATCGAAGGGACGGTAGCTCGAGGCCCCGCGAGCGTTGGGGTTGCCGGCACGGTCCTGGAACGCCTCCGCCGGCACCGAGACCACGGCTAGACCAGCAGTGTTGAGCGCGGGACGGACCTCACCCACGAAGTCGACCGGCCCCAGAGCCTCGAAACGGTCGAGGACGCCTCCCGCAACCACCACGTCTTCCTCGGTAAAGCTGCCCACCACGGGCTCGCTGAGGTGAAAGCGCACCTCCATGGGAAGCGCCGTCGCCGCTCCCACCACGTTCATGGAGATCTCGAGGGTTGGCGGCGTGATATCGAGAATTTCGACCGGCCTCACATCCTCTCCACCGCAGGCTCCGGCCGCGGCAGCGGTGACGAGGAGGCCCGGGAAGGAAGGGCGAGGGATAGCTACGATCTTGGTCATGGTGCGGCTCCTGTAGAGGTCAGCCACGTGGCCGACTCTCCCCTTCCCCGCAAAACGCGAGCTCTAGCCCTCATCGTGGAGGCTCTTTTTCTCCGCCGTGACCATGGCGACCTCCTCGCCCCCCGGGGGAAGCGCTCGAGCTAGGCCGGACCCAAAGGGAGGGTTCTGAGGTCAGAAGATCTCGACCACTTCCAACTCTACACTTCGTCCGCGGGCCAAGTGTTGAACGGCATCTCCCTCGCGAGTGCCGAGCAGCCGCTTCCCGAGCGGTGAGCTCGGAGTGAGAACCCACCATCGTTGGCCGTCGACTTCGAGTCGAGCTCCTCCACCCACGTCACACAGATAGTAGCGACGCACTTCGCCTTCTTCGTCTTCGACGACGATCGCTGCTCCCACCGCCGCGGGGCTATCCCCATCGAAGGTCTTCGGCACCCGACCCTTAACCGCTTCGCAGGCCGCCGCTAGGACCTCGACCCGGGCGGCTTGGGCGCCGGCCAAATAGGATTGCTCCAGCGCCCGGGTGTCGTACTCGTTCTCCGGCTTGGCTTCCTCATGGGTGGCGCCCTCTCGCGCCGCCGCCGCGGCGGCCGCGAGACCTTCCAGTTCGGCGTCGAGATGCTCCGCCAAAGCGGTCAGAATACGCGCTTTGTCCATGCCGCGTCCGCCGCCCTAGACCATTACGGACGCGTCGTCGGTCGACACATCCGAGTTCGATCCGAAGCGCTGCGCCAGACGCTCGGAAGACATGGCGCGAAGGGTCTCAGCCACGGCCGGATAGATGGCGAGCACCTCGCCGAAGTCTTCCCGTGGCAGAAATAGGAGCTCGCCGGCGCTCTCCGCCGTGACGGTAGCGGTGGTGGGAGCCTGATGAAGGAGGCTGATCTCGCCAAAGACGTCGCCGCTTCGCAGCTGAGCTAGGTTGCTGCTTCCGGCCGCGACCCCCATCTGTCCGGTGAGAATCAGGAACAGCCCCCGCCCTGCCTCCCCCTCTTCGATCAGGATGTCGCCCGGGAACACGCGCTGAGGACGAAAGCGCCCCATCAGGGCGCGGCGATCCGGCCGCGCAAGCGCCTGAAAGAGAGGGCTGGTGGCGGCGAGATTGGCCAGGAACCTCCCTCGGGTGAACTTCTTGAGGGCTTGCTTCACGCTCTCGAGCTGACCCGCGTGAGCCTCGAGGTCGGCGCGGTCGAGCTCGAGCACATCCACGTCCCCGTTCGCCCGTACCGTGGCTTGGCGGGCGGCTCGACTGACGAGCGCCATCTCCCCGAAGACGGCCCCTCGACCGAGCCGAGCCAGAAGCGCTTCCTGTGA
This sequence comes from Myxococcota bacterium, assembly GCA_039819565.1. Taxonomy (GTDB): domain Bacteria; phylum Myxococcota; class Kuafuiibacteriia; order Kuafuiibacteriales; family Kuafuiibacteriaceae; genus JAHQVK01. Next base: position 16,296 of record JBCBRU010000038.1, read on the forward strand.
CCCTACGGAGCGGGTCACGTTTACCTGCCCCTCGGCGAGCATGTAAAAGGCATCCCCGACCTCGCCTTCGCGAATAATCGCCTCGCCATTCGCGAATCGCCGCAGGCGCAAGCTCTCCAGCACCGTAAAGAAGGCCTGCTCTGTAAGATGAGAGAAGAGAGGAATCGGAGGCAGGACCTCAGGGACCACGGTGATCCCGTCCATGTTGCCGGCTTCGGCGGCCGCTACCTCGAGGAGCACGCGACCGTCCTCTGAAACCTCTCCTGCCGCACCTTCGGGGAGACCTACGGGAGGCGTCACGTCGACATCGCCGGTGCGATCGGACTCTGAGGAATAGAGCTCGGCGAGGATCGCGAGGAGATCGTCGAGCTCGGGATCGAGGGCCAGCAGCATCTTGGTCGCCACCAGTCCGGCCAAGGGCTGTCCGCCCCGGATATGATGCCAGGCGAGCCCGCGGTAAACGGCCTTGGCCTCGCTGCGGTGGCCGAGGTTGAGGAGCGCATCGGCGATGCGGAAACGCGCCGCCGCGAAGCCAGGGGCGGCGCGAACGACGGCGAGGTGCCCGGCGAGGGCGGTCTTCCATTCACCGCGAGCGAAAGCGGTCTCGGCCTCTTGGTACCGGGTACGAAGATCCGTCACAGGTCCAAGCTAGCCCCAAGCGGACCGCAGCGCACCTGAATCGTCCGAGTCTCCGTACTTCGGCAGGTGCACGAGCAGCAGCTGCACTGAAAGCTCCGGCGCCCCGAACGTGCACAGACAGCCCAGATCGCACCAGAACGTGAATCCCGAAGAAGGACTCATCCGAGCTCACCTCGATTCAACCCGAAGGGCTCAGTTTAATTAGGCAGGCCGTAGGCTCGGTCGAGGAGCTCGTCGAGTACGGCCTCCTCCACCATATGCGGGTTCACGGGGCGCCCCAGCGCCTCCATGAGGGCTCGCAGCTTGGCCACCGAGATCCCGGTGACGGCTACGAAGGCGGTATCTTCGTTCACGAAGAGGCATACCGCGCGCTCGGCCCGGGCGACCGTCTCCGGGAGCTCGCGCGCGGCGGCGAGCACGAGGTTGCACCGGGCAAAGTCGCTGGAAGCGGCCCGCTCAAAGTCTGTCTCCGGTCCTTGTCGAACCGCCAGGGGGTCTTCGCCCGCGGAGCCCATCTGCTCTTCGATTTGGGCCAGCTGGAGCAGAAGACGAGGCACGTCGGCTCGACTCGGGTTGGGACGGAAGGCGCCCTCTTTGACCAGGGCATGGGCCTGCCCGTGGTCGCCCCCACGGAGGCGGAGAGACCCCGCCTCGAGCTGAGCGGCGGCCCCGAGAGCCACGGTATCGCCGGGCTCGAGATGGTCGCCCACCTCGAGGGGCTCGGCTTGCTCACTCCCCTCGCGAATTCTCCACACGGGACCGTCTACGCGGTCCACGTGCACGGGCCCCCCCGCGGTTCGATGGAGATTTACGATGCTCGTGTCCGGAAGGGTTGGCATCCGCCCTCATTCGACCCATCCCATCGTTCTCAGCTTTTGCTGCGCCTTTCGCCCCAAAGGGGCGTCCGGGTGCCGCTCAGCCAGTCCCATCAGAATGTCGCCGCCGAGCCCACGTACCGCGTCGGACTTGTCCTCGGCCAGAGAGAAGCCGAGGTAATAAAGTTCGTCGGGCTCGAGGTCCGGCTCGTCCTGAAGCCGGTCGACGGTCGGGAACTTGGGGTGCTTCAGCATCTTCCTGAAGGTGGCCACCGCAGGGTCGTGCGAGGGGCCTCGGCCGAGGGTCTTCTTGGAGAGCTTCAGCTCCGAAACCCCAAGCAGGAACATCGCTTCGGGATTGGTATCGCCGGCAATGCGACGGAAGAGCTCCGCCGCCTCGGTCCACTGCGCGCCCGCCTTGAGCTCCTCGCCCCGTTCGATCAGGTTCCCGGATCCTCGGCGGTTCTTGAGCAGCTTGAGGAGCAGCTCCGCCACCTCGGGGTTGGCCACGACGACAGCATCCTCGAGGGCGTCCAGGTTCGACTTGGTGAGGTCGGAGACGTGCGGTTCCAGCACCGCGACGACGGCGCGGACCCGTTCGGGGTCGTGGGCGCCCACCAGACCTTTGGCCAGGGCCCTGCGACCGTGCACGGTCGCCGCCGCTGCCTCGATGGCCAGCGCCCGATCCGTGGGGTCGCCATCGGCGGCCACAAGCGCCAACGCGCGCGCCGCCGGAGCCGTGTCGAGGTTGCCAAGCGCCCGGATGGCCCACCTTCGCACCGGCGTAGACTCGGCCTGGGTCAGCGCCCGCACGCGGGGCTCGAGCGCGATCGGGAGATCCATCGCTCCCAGCGTATCGGCTGAAGCAGAGAGGAGGTTCGAGGGGGTCTCAGGGTCCTCGAGCACCCCGACGAGAGTCTTGAAGACGTGCTCCTGTGCCCCCCGGTGGCCATGCGCAGCGCGGCGCAGCACTTCGATGGCCCGAACCCGGACCTCCGCGGGGGCCGACGACTCGGCCACTCGCGAGAGCACGCCCGTCACCGCGCCGTGCTCGATGTCCTTGAGAAGAGCCACCAGAGTGCCCGCGCACAGCGCAAAGCCGTCGTCTTCGAGATCGCCCACGAAGCCGTCGACCTCATGGAGGAAATGAGGAACGTCATCGGACGAGAGGGCGCTGACGTGGGGAGCGAGAGCGTCGAGGACTCCTTCTTGGATCTTCGCGCTGCCCGTCGCGAGCTGCCCGAGCAGCATGCGCCGAGCCTCGTCGCCTCCGCGGGCGCCGAGCACCGCGATGGCCCCCAGCCGCTGCTTCTCGTCCCGGGCTTCGAGCATCTTCTCGAGATCCTCGATCTGCACCCCTGGCCCCTCGGCCAAGACCTTCTTCGCCGCCTCGCGAACCACGTCATTCGAGTCCTTGAGAAGAGGCTTGATATCTTTCACCAAGGTCTTGGGAGCGATCTCGCCGAGGGCCCGGGCGGACGCGGCACGGACCTTAGGGGCCTTGTCCTTGAGGGATTCCCTCAGACCGTCGAGGGCCGGCTCATCGTCGAGGCGAGTCGCACCGATCACGACCGCCGCCGCTCGACGCCGCTCCTCCTGCCCGTCGTGCAGGAGGTCGAGGAGCCGGGCGCGCAGGTCCGCGTCGGGGGAAGGTGTCGTATCGTTCATCGCGTGCTCGTTCGTCGCCCTAAGTGGGTCGGAGTAGGGCTCTCCCAATTTTCGAAACCGGCCCGTCTCCGAGCAGTGGTCGGAGCGGGCGAGGGCCGAAGGGCTCAGAGGCCCTCAAACATTCACTATTTGGGCCACAGACTTCGGCTCGGGGCAAGCCTAGCCCGTCCTGTGAAAGCCGACGGAGTCCGCTACGCGAACGGTGGCCTTCGGGCGGTCACTCGCCGTATACAGCCGGCTGGACCATGAGCGGGGGTCAGCGACCGGCGCAGCTGGATGGCGACGACGTCATGCGCTTCATTGACGGGGAGCACTTCCTCGAGGAGCTGACCGCAAATCTCGGGAGGGGCCGGGCGTTCGTGCAGTCGGAGCGCGAGCTGCCCGTCAACGCGAGACTCGCGGTGACCGTTCAGGCCCCCGGGGTGAACGAGACGGTCACCCTGCAGGCGACGGTGGTTTTCGCCCGTCAGGGCTACGCCGGCCTCGAGCTCACCGACTTCGAGGAGCAGCTGGAGAGTCTCGACCGACTGGGGCAAGCCGTCGAAGGGGAGATCACGTCGCCCCTGGCCAAAGAGCCGACCCCCCTTCCCCCTTCCGCCTTCGTGGATGACGACGCTGAAACGGGCCCGCTGATCGTGCCTAGCGAAGTCCGTGAGGCCGTGGCCGAGGGCGTCGCCCCCCCGGCCTCCACGCCCTCCTCCGACGACCTCACCGCCGCCCTGACCGCGTACCTTGCGGATCTGCCGCTCCCCGAAGCTGACCCGACCCCCACACCTCTCCCCGAGCCAGCGCCTCGACCGCCCCGTCCCCGCGGCGACACCTTGATCGCCCCGCCGCCTTCCTTCGAAACGGAGAGAAGCGGCATCGAGGAGGCCACGGAGTCCCTCGAACCCGAACCCGAGATTGAGAGTGCGGAGAGCGACCCTCACGACACCCTTACTCGGTCCATGACGCCGGACCTGCTGGAGGTTGCGACCCCGACCGACCCAGGGTTTCGCAGACCCGATTCGGTCCCGCCCCCGTCGGGCTCTGCGCCCGCCGAGGAACCCACCGCGGACGCCGCCGCAGCGGCTTCGCCGGCCGATGCCCCCGCCGAGGAGGCCCCAGGCCACAGGGAGGCGAACGACGACGACGCGACGGTAGACGCGCCGTCGCACGAGATCGGGGAGGCCGACGACGCCCAGGAGGCTCCTCCCGACGTCCAGGCCACGGTGGACCAGACGGTTCAAGACGTCCCGCGTGCAGATCCTGAACCCTCGTCCCCGGTCGTTGACGGCGCGGAGGCGCTCGAGGCGCTCGGGGTCCTCCGAGCCAGCCCCGGCGGAGCGGTGCGCTTTTCATCGCCTGCCCACCTTCTCGGAGCATGGCTGTACGGACTCCACGAGGGACTCTTGACCGTTCATGGAGGACCGGACGGCGGGATCGGCGAGACGGTCTCGCTCAAGCTCGTGGCCGGTCGCGTGGTGACTGTCGACGCCGAAATCCGGGCTCGGATCGGACCCTGGCTCACCGTAGAGATAGGAGAGCGGGAGGAGATCCGCGGCCTCATCGCCGACAACGTCGATGCGTGGCGCCCGAGTCTCGAGCCCCTCGGCCTCGCCCCGGCTCCCTCCGAGCCGCCGCCCCCGCCGGTGAGCCCACCCGAGCCACCCCCGGCGTCCAACGACCTTCCCAATACTCCGCTATCCAACCCCGGTCTCGCGGTGAGCCCCCAGTCCTCGGCGGGGCTCTCGACGGAGCGACTGATGCTCCCGGAGCCTGCGAGCGGAGAAGAGGCGCCCCAACCCCCGCGGGTGTCGGACGGCCGGGTGCTCTTCAGGCACGCCGGCGATCTGCGCAAGGAGCTGGAGACGGACCTACGAAACGGAGGCTTGTTCGTGGAGTCCGAGCCCCTCCCCCTACGCTCCAAGCATGAACTCACCCTCGTGGTGGGGGACATCGAGATTCCCGGCACCATCGAAGCGGACGTGGTGTTCGCTAACTCCGGCAAAGTGGGTTTCTCGGTGCCGGGCGCGGATGCGCTCTGCTCGCGTCTTCAGCAGCTCCTCGTCGAAGGACTCCCAGCCCCGGCGGAGGCGCCCTCTTCCTTCGAGGCTAACCTCGAGGGAGAAGGCACTTCCTCCCACGGGTTGATCGGACCTCCCCCGGCCGTGGAGCAGCTCATCGAGCTCGAGTCTCAGCGCACCGGGGACCTGGACGGGCTGAGCCAGCAGAGCGTCGTGGGATTGTTCGACGAGCTCGTCTCCTCTCGCTTCAAGGGGGTCCTCCGCCTCGAAGGCGACGACAAAGAGCAGCGCAAGGTCTATTTTCACGAAGGCAACGTGGCCTTCCTCGAGTCATCACCGTTCGAAGAAGTCACCTCCTTGGGTCGAATCCTCGCTCAGCACCGCAGGGTTTCGGAGTCGGCCCTTCGCACCGCACTCGACAAGGCCAAGCGAAACCGTACTCCCCTCGGCCGATCGCTCATTTCGTTGGGCTTCGCCAAGTCCGGGGACGTCGTCTCCGCCCTCCGAGAGCAAACCCGCTCTCGCCTCGAACAGAGCTTTGGCTGGCGAGCGGGCGCCTTCGCGCTCGGCCCCTGGGAAGACCCGCCGGGACGAGGTCAGCTGATCGTCACCCGCGGGGTGGGTATCCTCGCCAACCATCTGCGCCGCCGCTTCGATCAGATGGGCGTGGACGAGCTGGAGGAGCTCCTGGGACCAAGTATGGGGGCGGTGGTGCGCAGCACCGAGAGTCTCGAGCGGGTGGCGGGGCCACTCGGCTTGCAGGCAAAGGAACTCCGCTTTCTTCAGGTCTCTATCGACGGACGTCGTTCCATGGAAGAGGCGATTCGCTTGAGCCCGGTGGGCAAGCTCGCTTCCCTCCGTCTCGCCGCCGTTGGACTCTCGCTCGGCCTGCTCAAGACGGAGGCGAACGGACAGCCGACCGCTCCGCGAGCCCACTCGCGAGGCACAGGCTCCAAACTCCGGAGCGAGCTCAGCACCAAGCTGGAACAGCTCACGAAAGAGAACCACTTCGACGTGCTCGGGGTGCATTGGTCCTCTCACCCCCGGACCTTTGCCGACGCGTACCAGGTGGCCCTCGCCGAGTTCGCGGTGGCCAAGGGCCCCTATCGAAGCGCTCCCCCGGACGTTCAAGACCTCGCCCGGGCCTGCGCGGCGCGCGTCAAGACTGCTTTCGACGTTCTGTCCGATGAGAGCCAGCGGGTCGCTTACCGCGCGCAGCTCTTTAACAAGACCGAGCGCCAGTTCGCGGCCCAAATGCTGGTCGAGAAGGGCGAAGTGGCGCTCCTCCGTGGAGATCGCTTGTCGGCCATCGAGCATCTCGAGTCCGCCTTCGAGCTCTCGCCTTCAGACCGACACCGTAGCCTCCTGCGTTCCGCCCGAGACGGTCGCCAGCCCTGAGGAGACGTCGAGTGGGCTTCGAACCTTCGAGTTGGGCGCTCTGTGGAGCCACGCTGCGCCGCCTCGTGCCCAGCGACGCCCAAGCGCTCCTCGCGCTCGTGGACGCGAACCGGGGCCACTTGCGCCCCTGGATGGACTGGGAGGCCGACGTGAGATGCCTGGCTGACACCACCCACTTCATTCAATCGGCTCGGGCCCTCGGCCCTCGCGGTCCCACCGCGTATGAGTGTGGGATCTTCGAGGACCGAAGCGGAGCTCTGGCCGGAGCGGTGGGACTGAATGGTATCGAGCTCGACAAGGGCACCGCCAACCTAGGGTACTGGCTGGCCGCAACTCATGAGGGTCGGGGCTGGGTTTCCGCCGCGGCCGGTCATCTCGCCCGCTTCGGCTTCGAGGTCCTCGACCTACACCGGATCGAGATCCGGGCAGCGGTAGGAAACCTCAAGAGTCAAAACGTAGCGCAGAGAGCCGGCTTCACTCGGGAGGGCACGCTGCGAAACGGCATGCTGGTGGCCGGCGTACGCCACGACGTGGCGGTGTTCAGTCGCGTTCCGGACGACCCTTCGCCCTAAGCCGGCTCAAGAAGAAGCGCCGGGAGCTCCCCAGCCGCCACCAGCGGGGCCAGCTTGTCCTCGACGTGCCAGTCGCGGATCGCCTCGAAGAGCCGCTCATTTTCGCTCTGCTGATCCCGAAGCGTTTCGGCCTCACGGGACATCAGGAGGAACGAGGTGACCTGGCCATCGGCATCGAAGAGCTCGAGCCGAATCCAGCGTAGGCAGGGGGCCTCGACGACCTCTTCGGTGCGAACGTCCCGAACGTCCGTGCGGGGGATCCGGACGGTCACGTCCTCGAGTCGAAGCTCGAGGTGCTCGCGGTCCAGCTTGAGAAAACCGACGTTTTCGTCGGTATCGATCCGTGGGGGAAGCAGCTTGGCCGCGAGACGGTTCTGATCGCCTCGACACACGCCGACGAAGGTCCAGCCTTCGCCTTCGACGTCGAGCTTCTCCCGAAGGCGGCTGGCCAGCTCTTCGTTACCGAAGAGCCCCCAGGCATCGGCGATCCAGCGCACCGACGCGAGGCCCACTCCGAGGAAACCGAGACCCCAGAGCGGCCCGAAGGCCACGCTCGAAGCAGCCGCGGAGGTCAGAGCGCCGAGAAAGACGCCGACCGCGACCACATTGACCAGGACCCCTTCCCGGCGCTGATAGGTCGCGAAGAGAGAGCGACGCGAGGCCACCGGGACGACGGCAGTAGTGGGGAGAACCACGAGAGCGGAGTCTTCGGCGCCGTTCGACCTCACGCCCTCACGTTGCCATCATCTCCCCGTCGGAGAAAAGCGGGGACCCCTCTAGTCCCCTCCGAGAGCTTTAACTCGGGCTTCGGCCTTCGCCCGCTGGGCCGGGGTGGGATCCCCTCGCAACACATCCTGCCACGCTTCGAGACGCAGGCGATCGTCGAGCCGCTTCATGCCGTCAATGGTCTCGGCTTCCGTAAAGAGCTGCTTCTGCAGGGCATCGATGCGTTTTCGAGCTGCTTGCCCCGGTCGGCTCTCGGGCGACCACACCGCCACCGCGAGCCAAGCGCGGATACGCCCTACCTTGAACGCCCCTTCACCCTCGACCTTCTCCGCCGCCTCCACCAGCCGCGTAAGCTCACGACTCCGCCAGTAGGCAGCTCTCTCCTTTGCGGCCTTGGCCTCCGGGGCCTCCGGATGGCTGGAAACTACAGCCTCCCATTGAGCCACCCGCTGACGAAAGCCGAGGGTGGGATCTTTCTCAGCGAGCCGCGCGGACTCCACCAAGCGGTACTTGGCCGCGTTCTTCCAGCGGTCCTTGGCCTTCTCGGCGTAGGCGATCTGCTTTCGGGCCCGCTCAATGAAGGCCGCCCAGGCACGTACCTTCTCGTCGTCGGCAACCTTCGAGTCCTGCTCGAGGCGCCGGAGACCGTAGAAGGTGGGGACGGTATCACCGGTAGCCTGAGCTCGACCCCGCAGCGGAAGCAGAGCCAGGCTCACCGTCAAGACGGCAGCCACGGGGACGGTTCTCATACGTAGACGCTACCAATCGGACCCGGAGAGGGCGAGCGCCTCCCTCCACACAGCCCCCGCGAACTCGGACTCACTCCGGGCCCGGCTCTCCCGTGCCCAGTCCTTCTTCGGGAGCCTCCCCGGTGTCCAGAGGTTCGTCCGGAGCCGCTCCCGTACCCTGCCCTTCCTCGGGAGCTGTGCCCGTGCCCTGACCCTCATCGGGGGCCGCGCCCGTGCCCTGACCGGTCTCCGGAGCCTCGCCTGGCAAGGCCCCACCCCCTCCACCTCCCCACTCCGAGTTCACGAAGCCGCCGGGGGTGAAGGTGAAGTCTCCCAAGGGACGAGGGGGCGCCTCGAGCTCGGGAGCGGGTTCGGGCTTCGGAGGATCCAGGTCGAACTTGGCCCCCGGATACACCGCCACCACGATTTCGAGCTTGCCGCGGTCGTTCTGTAGAGGCGGCAGGGTCCAGCGCCGCGCCACGCCGTCGAGACAGGACGCCAGACGCCGCGGCTTGGGGAGCTTGGTGTCGACGTTAGCGATGAGCACCTCGCCGCTCAGACCGTGGGTCGTCACCACCTGAGCCGTCCCTCGCGCGCTCGGTTGATCGGTCAGGTAGGCGGCCACGCAAACGTCGATGGCCGGCCCCGTCTTCTCGATCACAGATTTGATTCGCGGATCTATCTTCGGGGCCTCGGCCTCCGCGCCTGCGGCAACGAGAGCAGCCCCCAACACCCAAACGCTCACGGTGGAGAGGCTAGCACGAGCCCGCCTCACTCGGGGTCATCGACGCCGGCCGCCTTTAGGAAGGCCTGCATGTCCTCCGGCATCGGGGCCTGGAACTCATGGCCTCCGAGAGCTTTGGGTAGCGTCAACGCTCGGGCGTGAAGAAGGGGCCGGGGCAACCGGCGAATCTCACCGGCAAGACGCACCGCCGCGGGGCCTCCGTACAAGGTGTCGCCGAGGAGCGGTCGCCCCGCGTGCGAGAGGTGAACGCGGATTTGATGGGTTCGCCCGGTCCGCGGGCGGGCTTCGATCACCGCCGCCTCCAAGGTCGACCCGAGGACCTTGACGGCCGTTTCAGCGGCCTGACCCGCGGGGTGGACGGCCCGCGCTCGTGGACGCCGGCGGTCCTTGCCGATCGGATCGCTCAGAACCGTGTCGAGAGCCTCGGAACCCTCGACAACGGCGAGATAGCGTTTGCCGACGGAACGCTCGGCAAACGCTCGAGACAGAGCCGCGGCGGCCCGGGAGGTCTTCGCGAACAGCAATACGCCGGTGGTGCCGAGGTCGAGGCGATGGACCGCGATCGCGGAACGGTCGGCAAAGCGCTCCACCAGCGCCCGTCGAGCCGAGGTCTCCGAGACGTTCACGGCCACGCCGGCCGGTTTGTCGACAACGAGGAGCGCCTCGTCCTCGTACAAGATCCGAATGTCCGCCTCGGGCGGGCTCGGGGTGGCGTCGTGCACGCGGACTCGAGCCCCCGCTCGGAGGACGCGTTCGACCTGGGTGGCTCGACGCCCATCTACGAAGACCCGGCCTCCCTCCACGGCCGAGGGGTCAAGCCCATGCGCGTCGAGGAAGGCTCCCAGAGACATGGAGCCGGGCGCGAGGAGGTCTCTCACCCGCGGGCGACGAGCTGGCCCTTCTTCCCGAGAAGATAGGCTTCCTTGAGCTCGTCGTCGAAGCTCTCGTAGGAGGAGCGCACGGAGAGCTGGAGCGAGCTCAAGGTCTTTGCAGAGAGGCGTTTGATTCGGCTGGAGTGAATCTCGCTCCCGCAAACCCGCCCCAGCGCTTCCGCCGCGGAGGCCGGGCGATGCCGTTCGATGACCTGGATGAGGCTCGCTTGGACGTCGTCGTGGTGATCGTCGAGGTAGGGGAGGAGCGGATCCATGCCGTCCGCGTCGACGAGATCCCCTAGGGCGTCAATCAACGCCACTTTGGCTTGGGTGGTGCGGTGATCGCTGGGGTCATGCTGCTC
>JBCBRU010000039.1:0-26595 GCA_039819565.1 Myxococcota bacterium
CCCCGTTCTCGCCCGCAAGATGGGCTTCGGAGAGGGGCGCGACGGCGAGACCCGGCTCCTCTCGGAGCTCATTCCCCAGGCGCGAGAGCACGTGGTCATGACCATCGGGGTGCGCATGCCTCCCGTAAAGCTGCGGACGGTCCCGTCCCATCCGGAGGGGCAGGTCCTCTTCAAGGTCAACGAGGTTGCGGTGGCGACGGAGGAGCTGCCCGTGGACCATACCCTCGCCCTCGCCGGGCCCTCGGAGCTGCGGCGCTTCGGGGTCACGGGTCGACCCACCGCAAATCCGCTCAACGGCCGCCCCGCCGCCTGGGTTTCGGATGCGGTGGCGCCGCTGGTGGAGTCCGCGGGGGTGTCGGTGTGGGCCACCGACGCCGCGCTGTCCCTCCACCTCGTCCGGGTCACCCTCGAGTACGCGGAGCGCTTCGTGGGCCTGCAGGAGGTCGCAGAGATGGTGCGGAGCCTCGAAGGCTGCGCCCCGGACCTGGTGGCCCAGGTCATCCCCCGCACCGTGACCCTGAGCCAGACTCGGGACGTCCTCCGCCAGCTCGTCCGAGAGGGCGTGAGCGTTCGAGACCTCAAGACCATCGTCGACGCCCTCGGCACCCACGGCGGCACCAGCGCCAACTTCATCGAGCTCGTGGAGCGCGTCCGCGCGGAACTCGGTCTGCAGATCGTCGCCGCGTGGGCCGGGCCGAGCCGACGGGTTTCGGCGGTGACGGTGGACCCCGTCCTCGAAGACCTCGTCCGGGACGCGGTGGTCGAGCGGCCCTCGGGATCCTCGCTCGCCCTCGCTCCCGAGCACCGTCGAGCGATCATCGAGGCGGCGCAGCGGGTTCTAGAGCCGGTGATGGGCGCCGGCGCGGCGCCGATCATCGTCACCCACGCGCCCGTGCGGTATTTCTTCCAGGAACTCGTGGCCGGCGAACTTCCGGCGCGGGTGCTCTCCTACGAGGAACTCCCGCGCGACATTCACGTGCTGCCCGTGGGCTGCGTGGCTTTCGAGGCGGTCGAGCGCCTTGTCGCCGCCTGAGCGTCCAGTGGACAGCATCCGTACAGCTGCGGGATCCGTCCGCCGGGGAAATTGCCACTTCCGGTCGGCGCGGCTAGCATCGGCCTGCCGTGCGCGCGCTTCACTCTGCCTTTCTCGTCCCCGCCGTGGCCTTGGCCGGGCTCTTGGCCAGCTGCGGCAACGAGTGCGACCGCGCGCTGGACTGCGCATCCAACCAGGTCTGCCTCCGCGGGACCTGCATTCAGTCCTCCGCGAGCTACATCGGTTGTGCCGTCGACACCGAGTGTGGATTTCCGAACTCTGGCCTCAGCTGCGTGGCGGGTCGATGCACCTTCACGGCCACCATGCCGGTGGTCATGGACGCGGGCACTTCCACCGCCAGCGACGCCGGCACCGGCGACGCTGGGCCCTGAGTCCGAAAAAGCTACGGCTCCCAAACCCCCGCAGAAACGCGCGGTTCTCCTTTCTCGGAGGAGGCGAGGACTTTTGCGTTTCCCTAAAGTTCGGGACTTGACTATACCTGTCTTCAATGAGTCGCAGCCCGCTCGCGGAAGAGCTGGTGGCCATCTACAAGGAGGCCCTCGATGCATCCCACGCGGGAAAGGCCGTGGAGCTCCGCCTTCAGGTCTCCAGCGGTGCGATACGTGCGGGTCGCCGGGCCATCGCGCTCGACCGGGTCGAAAACGTAGGCATCGTCGCCGTCGGTAAGGCCGCCCCGGCGATGGCGGAAGCCGTCCCCGAGGCCATCAAAGAGAAGATGACCTTCGGGATCATCGTCACCAAGGCCGGATACCGTCGCGATGTCGAGGGCTTCGAGGTCCGCGAGGCGGGCCACCCCTTGCCCGACCGTTCCTCGGTGCGCGCGACCGATGAGGTCATGGAGCTGGTCAGCGAGCTCGGGGAGGAGGACCTCCTGCTGGTCCTGATCTCCGGGGGGGCGAGCTCCCTGCTCACCTCGCCGGTGCCCGAGGTGGGCCTGTCGGACACCATCGAGCTGACCCAGACCCTGCTTCACTCCGGGCTCGACATTCACGCCATCAACATGGTCCGGAGCCACGTCTCGCGGGTGAAGGGCGGGCGCCTCGCGGTGGCGGCAGCGCCGGCTTCGGTGCTGACCCTCGCGCTATCCGACGTCGTCGGCGACAAGCTCCCCGCGATCGGCGGGGGGCCGACCGTCGCCGACCCCTCACGGTTTCGAGACGCCGTCACCAACATGAAGAAGGCCGCCGTGTACGAGCGGATCCCGGACAGCGTGCTGGAGTATCTCGAGGCTGGCGTGCGCGGCGAGATTCCAGAGTCCCCAAAGCCCGGCGACCCTCGGCTCTCCCGAGCCTTCGCGGCGGTGGTGGGCGGGCCTCAGACCCTGTCGCGGGCCGCCGCCCGAGCGGCTCGGAACCTGGGCCTGCGGGTGCGCTGCGCGACCAAGCCGATCGAAGGCCCGGTCGAAGATCTGGTGGAGAAGTACATGGCTCGAGCGGGCTCCATGGTGCGCTCCGGCACCGGGCGGGAGGTCTTCGTGGCGGTGGGCGAGCCCACCGTGGAGATACCGAGCGGCACCACTCCGGGTCTCGGAGGCCGCAACCAGCACCTCTCCCTGCTCATGGCCCAGGCCATGGCCAACGATGAGCACATGGCCTTCTTGGCCGCCGGCACGGACGGCACCGACGGCCCCACCCCTGCTGCGGGAGGCATCGTCGACGGGCTGACCATCGGCCGCCTCGGGGAGGCGGGGGTCGACGTGAGCCGCGCCGTCGGCGAGTACGAATCCTACGACGCTCTGGGCAAGGTCGGGGCCCGACTCGAGACCGGCCCCACCGACACCAACGTGGCCGACCTCCACCTCCTCGCGGTGGAAGGCCACACCTCCGGCCGCAAGTGATCTCTTTGGCCCCTCGGAGGGCCCGCCGCCGCGGCGAGATCCCGCTCGTCGGTCACGGCGCGCGGGGAGGTCGCCGCATCGAGGTTTCGGAGCTCGAGGACCTCCTCGAGGCCTTGGCCCAGTCGCCCGAGCTCGAATCGATGATCTCGGACGCCGAGGTTCTCCGCGCCGTCATCCCCGCCCCCTTCGTGGTGAAGCGCTCCCTGGGCCCCGGGGCCATGCTCCTCGAGTCCCCCCGGGGCCCACTGGTGCTCAACCGAGGCGCGGCCGAGTCCCCGCGTACGGCGCCGGCGGCGGAGCGCGCCCACGCCCATGCCCACAGCCTCCGCGCCCTCGGCGTTCGGACCCCCACCGTCCTCGCGTGGATGGCTCCGGAGAACGCCCAGGAAGGTCCGAGCTGGTGGATCACCCCCTACGTCCTCGCCCCGAGCCTGGCCGAGCTGCGCGACGCCGGGGTCTGGGGTGATCCCCAGGAACGGCGTCGCTGCGTCCGCGGGTTGGCCGAGGCGATCGGAAAGGTGCACCGTCACGGCTGGGTGGCCCCCCGCCTCTATCCGAATCGCGTCCTGGTGGATGAAGACGCGGTGGTCCTGCTGGATCCAGAATCGCTGCTGCGGGGATCCCGCGCCGCCCGTCAGCGGGAACTCCTCCGCATCTCCGAAGACTTCTCCGCCGACGAGATCGGCCCCCTCGAGCGACACCACTTCCTGAAGCGCTACCTGGGGCCCGTCGCGGCCGCGCGCGAGGTTCGGGCCCGGTGGGTTCGCGACCTGTCGCGCCTCGCCTAGCCCGATAGGGGCCCGGCTTTCGCCGGGCGTGCTAAACGCCCGCCCTGGACACGAGCCTCGGCTGATCGATACTCCCCCCGTGCTCGCCGCCGAGCTGGTCCTGGCCCTTTTCCTGGCCACCCCTCCGCCGCCGGAGCTCGCTTCCCTCGGCGGGGGAGCCGTGCCGGCGGGGACCTGGACGGGGGCCTTGCCTCAGGTCACCGACGCCCCGGCCGCGTATCGCACCATCGCCGTTCTCGTCCTCTCCGGCGACAAGTCCGGCTTCCCCGTCTCCGAGGTGTACGGCGCGGCGCGGCGTCCTCTCGAGCGCTATACGGCCCTGCGCGTCGCACCCCTGGAGGCGATCGGGCTCGAAGAGCGGGACGCCGCCATTCGTGAGTGTGCCGGTAACGCGGCTTGCTTCGTGCGGCGACTCCGAGCGGCCCGCGACGACGTCGACCTGCTCCTCACGGTCAGCGTCGATCGGCCGGATGAAGACCTCCTGCTCGGCCTGAGGCTCATCGAGACCCGAGGCCGCCGGGCCCTCGCCGCCCTCGGCGACGAGGTGCCCTTCGGGATGTCGCTCGAGGGCGCCCTCGAGCGTCGGCTCCCCGGGGTGGTGCCGGCGAACGTGTGGGGTCAGGTCTCGTCGCTCGAGATCCAGTCCGCGCCCTCCGAGGCCGAGGTCAGCGTCGCGGGTCGCATCTGCATTACGCCTTGCACCTTGGAGCGCCTCCTCCCCGGGCCCTACGAGGTGACGCTCCGAAAGTCCGGACGTCTCCCCTGGCAAGACACGGTCACGCTTCGACGGGGCGAAAACCGCGTGGACGCCACCCTCCCCGTGCCGGAGCGTTCATTCTTCGCGAGCCCGTGGTTTTGGGCGGGCGTGGGGGCGGTGGCCATCGCCGGTGCGGCCGTGACGTGGGCCGTGCTCGATCAGGAGGACCCCCCGGGCGTGGTCTGTTTCGCGGCGGACCGGAGCCTCTGCGGCTCGAACTAATTGCGCCGGGCGTGTCTGTTTCGCGGCGGACCGGGGCCTCTGCGGCACGCGCCTCATCGCGCGGGGCAGAGCTCGACTCGGAGTCGAAGCGTCCAGCTCCGCTCCGGCGCGCGGGCATCACTCGGTGCCCCGCTCCGCGAGGAAGGCGCGAGCGCGGTCGACGAGCCGGCGGTGGAGCTCGGGGTTGTCCTGGCCCGCTTCGATCAACGTCGCGAGCATCTCCCCCCCCACGGCCGGATCGATGGCCCGGACCCGGCTCACCAAGCGCCGGACCTCCTCGTAGGTTGGAGGCCGATTCGGGGCCTGGGGCGCCTGCGGCGCTGGCCGTGGCGGGGGCGGAGCGCGGGAAGGGGGCGTCGAGACGCGGGCGGGCGCTGGACGTGGGCTGGGCGTGGGCGAGGGGACGTCTCGGGGGCGCGGCGGCTCGGCCGCGGCGGAAGCGGGGGCGACCGCGTTGGCGGTGGGGTGAACCGCGGGCCTCGCCCGCGACGGCGGAGCCGCAGATCTCGGCACGGTTCGGGTCGGGGCCGGCACGGGCTCGCGGTGAACCCAGCGGGCGGCGGCGGCGGTCAGGGCCACGCCCACGACCATTGCCGCCGCGAGCCACAGTAGGGCCGTGGCGCGCCCTGGCACCTGCGTGCCGGTGAGGGTGACGCCCCGAAGCGCCCCGGTGCCCACCGCCGAGGCCCAGCTGAAGCTGGGTCGAGTGTCCACGGAGGGGCGGCTCTCGGGACGGCCCTCGAAACTGGGCCCGGGCGGGAGGCCGGAAAACGCGGACGGCTCACGAGGGCGGAGCACCCGAGGCTC
This sequence comes from Myxococcota bacterium, assembly GCA_039819565.1. Classification (GTDB taxonomy): domain Bacteria; phylum Myxococcota; class Kuafuiibacteriia; order Kuafuiibacteriales; family Kuafuiibacteriaceae; genus JAHQVK01. The sequence continues at coordinate 5,466 of JBCBRU010000039.1, forward strand.
CGGCATCACCGCGGACGCGGGACGGTAGACGGTGCGCACCTCATCGAGGGCCTCTGGAGCGAGCGGGTCCGCGCCCAAGGCCACCGGCCAAACTCGGGTCGGAGCCTCCAGAGCCTCGGCCTCGGCCTGCGCTCGAGCGACGGAGAGGGCGGCTTCGATGCGACTCTCGGCGTCGAAGGCGCCCGCCTCGAAGTGGCGGCCGATCTTCCGCCGAAGACTCTGCTCCGGCTGCCCTTGGAGGTCGCGAACGGCTGCCTGGAGGGCGTGAACCATCTCCGCGGCGCTCTGAAAGCGCTCGGAGGGCCGCTTCCGAAGGGCGCGTTCGATGGTCTCCGCCAGACCCCGAGGAAGATCCGGGGCGGCCTCCCGAAGCGGCGGAGGCGGGTGGCGAAGCACCGCGTCCATGGACTTGAGCGCGCTCTTTCTTCCGAACAGCCGGCGCAGGGCGGCGCACTCGTAGAGCACGATGCCGAGGGCGAAGACGTCTGTACGATTGTCCAGAGTGCCGCCGGAGACCTGCTCGGGCGCCATGTAGCTCGGCTTGCCGCGCACCGTGCCCACCCGAGACTGGTGCTCTTGGATCGAGGTCCGAGCGACTCCGAAGTCGGTGAGCCGCACTCGGCCTTTCTGATCCAGCAGGATGTTGTGAGGAGAAACGTCCCGGTGGATAAGCCTCAGCGGCTGCCCCCGGAGGCTGGCTTGACCCCAGGCGTGTTCGAGAGCTCGGCCCACCGAGATGCCCAGGTGAGCGATGAGGGCGGGATCCAGACGATCCCCCGCCACCACTACCCGCTGCAGCAGGGCGCTCAAGGAGGGGCCCCGCACGAGCGCCATAGCGATGTAGTGACGGCCCTGATCCTCGCCGATCTCGTAGGTGGGCACGATGGCAGGATGCCGAAGCGCCATGGCCGCCCGCGCCTCGTCGTGGAACATCAGCGCGTCGTCGGTGCCGGCCCGATCGCGGTGGAGGATCTTGAGGGCGATCGGTTCTCGCACCGAATCCGGTGACGCCCCGAAGGGCACCGAATCCGGTGACGCCCCGAAGGGCACCGAATCCGGTGACGCCCCGAAGGGCAAAGAAGCCCACACCTCCCCCATGCCCCCTTTTCCCAGGGCGAACAGCGCCACGTAGGGCCCCACGCGGTCGCCAGGGGACAAGCCCGCAGCCACGGCCGGAGCATGCCACTGGATCCGGGTGGGGAGCGAGATTTGTGACCGTTCAAACCGTCCCAGGGCAGAGCGCGATGGCCTTTGACTCGACGCTTGGCCTGGCGGAGCTAATACTTCGTGACCAACGTATTCCGCTCCGAGCCCGTGGCCTCCACGCCTCCGGCAGCCACCCTCGTCATCTTCGGGGCGAGCGGAGACCTCACTCGGCGCAAGCTGGTCCCGGCTCTTTGGGACCTCTCCACCGGCGGCCACCTCGGCGCGCTCGCCATCGTGGGCTGCGCGCGCTCCGACATCTCCGACCAGAGCTTTCGGGCCTCACTCCGGGAAGGGGTGGAAGCTCACGCGCGGAGCGCCGTCGACGAAGAGAGTTGGGCCCGCTTCGCGTCCCGTATCCATTACTTCCAGCTCGGCGGCTACGACGACGCCGAGAGCTATCCGCGCCTGCGGGAGCGCTTGGAGGCGGTGCGGAGCGAGCACAACCTCCCCGCGCATCGGCTCTTCTATCTATCTACTCCGCCCTCTGCCTTCGCGCCCATCGCGGCGCGGCTCGACGCCGCAGGCCTCACTCCGCCCTCCGAAGAGCCCTTCGCGCGGGTGGTCGTGGAGAAACCCTTCGGGACCGACCTCGCGAGCGCGCGGGATCTGAACGTCAAGCTCCAGCAGGTGCTCGAGGAGAGGCAGATCTATCGAATCGATCACTACCTCGGGAAAGAGACCGTTCAGAACCTCCTCGTGTTCCGATTCGCGAACGGTCTCTTCGAGCCCCTCTGGAACGGTCGCTACGTCGACCACGTGCAGATCACGGGGGCCGAAACCCTCGGCGTGGAAGGACGCGGGGGATACTTCGACCACTCCGGGATCCTCCGCGACATGGTGCAAAACCATCTCTTCCAGATCCTCGCCTTGGTAGGGATGGAGCCCCCCTCGAACTTCGGCGCCGACGCCGTCCGCAGCGAGAAGACCAAGGTGCTGGACGCCTTGCGGCCGGTCACGGCGGAAAACATCCGGGAGAGGGTGGTGCGAGGCCAGTACGCGGCGGGCTCCGTGCTCGGCACCGACGTGCCCGGCTATGTCGAGGAGGACGGGGTAGATCCGAGCTCGGTCACCGAGACCTTCGTGGCTCTCGAGCTGTTCATCGACAACTGGCGGTGGTCGGGGGTGCCGTTTTACTTGCGCTCCGGGAAGCGCATGCCCAAGAAGGTCACGGAGATCGCCGTCTTCTTCAAGCCGGCGCCCCATCGACTGTTCGGAGGCCCGCCGCCGCCGAACGCGCTTCGGATTCGCATTCAGCCGGACGAAGGCATCTCGCTCCAGCTCGGGTCGAAGGTACCGGGCCAGGGCATCGAGGTGGCCCCCGTAAACATGGAGTTCCGCTACGCGTCGAGCTTCGGAGTGCCGGCCGCCGAAGCCTACGAGCGGCTCTTGCTCGATGCGCTGTCCGGAGACGGCACCTTGTTCACCCGGGGCGATGAGGTCGAGGCGAGCTGGAGGTTCATCACCCCCATCCACGAGGCGTGGCGGGAGCTGAGGGTTCCCTCCGAGCTCTATCCCGCCGGCGACTGGGGTCCGGACGCCTCGCAGAGCCTCCTCGCCCGGGGCGGACGCCGCTGGAGGCAGCCGTGAGCGTCGAAACGGAGCTGGAGCGGATCTCCACCCCCCACGCCGTCGATCCGGCGAGCATCGAGCGGGAGCTTTCGGCCGTGTGGCGCGAGGCCAGCGACGGAGAGATGGCCGTCACCCGGGCTTGCGCCTGGAACGTGGTCTTCGCGCCGGACCCCGGTCTGGACCCGGTCGCCTCGGCGCTGCCTCGGCACCTCGCGGCGCGAGCTCTCGTGCTTCGGGATGCGCCCGACGGCGAGGCCCCTCTCAAGAGCTGGATCTCCGCGAACTGCATCCTCGCGCCTCACGGAGGCAAGTTGGTCTGCAGCGAGGAGGTGAGTTTGCAGGCCACCGTCGAAGGACGGCGACACATTCCCGGGCTCATCCGCGCCCTACTGGTTCCGGGCGTGCCGGTGGGGGTGGTGTTCGCGGGGGTCCCTGCCCTCGGAACTCTCTCCGAGGAGCTCCTCGGGCTCGCGGACCGGGTGGTGATTCACGGTCTCGAAGATGCGCAGGTCGAAGGCTTTCGGGTGCGGGCTCGGCTCCAGGCGGGACAAGGGCTCGCGGATCGAGCGTGGTTTTCGCAGGCGGAGTTGCGAAGCGCAGTGGCCTCGGCCTTCGACGAGAACCCGGACGCCTCCATTCGGGTCCAAGAGGTGGAGGCCCACGCCCCCGAGGGTCTGCGCGGAGAGGCCGCGCTGGCTCTCGGCTGGGTCGCGGACCGCATGGGGGTTCGCGACCTCGATCGAGGTCGGGCCCAGCACCGACAGGGCGAGGTGCGCCTCGGCTGGGTCCCCGGGGACACGGGACTTCTTTTGCGTTTCGTGTGTCCGGACGGCATTCGGTCCGTACATCGCTGTGCGGACGGGAGTATGGTCGTGGAGACGCCACAGGGCATCGATCGTCAGCGCCGCCACGCGACCGAGCCCGCCGGGCTCCTCGCTCGGGCTCTCCTCGGGCGGAGCGCTGACGAAGGATACGCCCGAGCCGCCCGGTGGGCTGAGGTACTGACATGAGAGAGCTTATCGTAGGCCCCACTCAAGAAGGCCTCGTGGCCGCGGCCCTGAGTCAGATGCGGATCGTGCTGGATAGCACCCCCGGCCAGCTCAGCCTCGGCCTGGCGGGCGGCTCCACCCCGCTGCCCCTCTACCGGTCCCTGGCCGCGGCTCGCTACTGGCCGTGGTCTCGAACCACCGTCTTCTTCGGAGACGAACGCTGCGTGCCCGCGGACCACGCGGACTCGAACTATCGGGCGGCGAAGGAGGCTCTGTTGGACCGGGTCCATCCGGCCACGGTGCTGCGCGTTCCGGCGGAGATGGACGACCGGGAGGCCGCGGCTTCGCGGTACGAGGAGACCCTCTCCCGTACCATCGGCCCGACCCCCGACCTCCTCCTCCTCGGCATGGGCGGAGACGGCCACACGGCCTCGTTGTTTCCGGGGCGCACCGTGCCTTGGAACCGGGACGTGATCGCAGCCCCGCCCCCTGTCGATGCCCCCCACGCCCGAATCTCGGTCACCGAGTCCTTCATCGCGCGCTGCCACCAGGTGATCATTCTCGTCACCGGCGCCAGCAAAGCGGACCGACTCGCCGAGGTCTTGGCGGGCGGGGAGCTTCCTCTGGCTCGCGTTCTCGCGGCTCGGGCCGGCAAACCAACTTTCATCCTCGCGGACGCCGCAGCCGCCGCTCGCGTGGACACCAAGGAGTAGAACGCGTGACGGATCAGGCAGACTTCGGAGTGGTGGGTCTCGGCGTGATGGGGGCCTCCCTCGCGCTCAACATGGAGGAGAAGGGCAGCCGAGTGGCCCTGATGGACCTCGACCCCGAAAAGGCCAAGGCCATGGTGCAGGAGGCCGGGGAGGGAGCCAAGCTCGTCCCCGCCGAGGATACGCGGGGCTTCGTGGCGGCGCTGCGGGTGCCGCGTCGGATCCTGATCATGGTCCCGGCCGGAAAGCCGGTGGAGGCGAGCCTCGAGAGCCTCGCGCCCCACCTCGACCCGGGCGATGTGGTCATCGACGGCGGAAACGAGTTCTACACGGAGACGGAGCGACGCCAAAAGCGCTGGCTCGCCTCCGGCATCCACCTCATCGGCATGGGGGTGTCCGGGGGCCAAGAGGGCGCCCGACGCGGGCCGAGCATGATGCCCGGCGGCGATGAGGGCGCCTACCGTGAGGTCGAGCCGGTGCTCCAGTCGATCGCGGCCCAGGTCGAGGACGGCGCCTGCGTCACGTACATCGGGCAGGGCGGCTCCGGCCACTTCGTCAAGATGGTCCACAACGGCATCGAGTACGCGGACATGCAGCTCATCGCCGAAGTGTATGACCTGCTCCGCAACGCAGGTGGCGTTTCGGCTGACAACCTCGCGGACACCTTCGGGGCGTGGAACCAGGGTCCCCTGGAGAGCTTCCTCGTCGAGATCACTGCGGACATCCTCCGCAAGGCAGATGACGCCGACCCGAGCCGGCCCCTCGTGGACGCGATCCTCGACTCGGCCAAGATGAAGGGCACGGGCAGCTGGACGGTGAAGGAGGGGGCCGAGCTGGCCTCACCGATGCCCACCATCGGCTCCGCGGTGGAGGCCCGCCTCATGAGCGGGCTCAAGGGGCTCCGCGGCCGCACCAGCCAGGTGCTCGTGGGGCCCTCGCCGGGCGACGCGCCTCCTGCCGACGGCAAGACCTGGATCGACGACGCCCGCGACGCCCTCTACGCGGCCAAGATCTGCGCCTACGCCCAGGGGATGGGGGTCCTGCAGGCGGCCGCCGAGGAGCGCGGCTGGGCCTTGGACCTCGCCGAGATCTCTCGCATTTGGAAGGCGGGTTGCATCATTCGAGCGCGACTCCTGGCTGACCTGCAGCGGGTCTACAAAGAAGAGCCCGCCATCGAGAATCTCCTCCTCGGAGGCTTCGGGCCCGTCCTCGCCGAGCGCGAAGCGGGCTGGCGGCGCACCCTCGCCCGCTGCGTCGAGCACGGAATCCCGGCGCCGGCCCTCTTCAGCGCTCGCGCCTACTACGACGGCCTCCGCCGGGCCCGCCTCCCCGCCAACCTCACCCAGGCCCAGCGCGACTACTTCGGCGCCCACCGCTATCAGCGGCTGGACCGAGAAGGCACCTTCCACACCGACTGGTGACGCCCGTGGTACGCTTGCGGCGATGACCGCGGCCCGCCGCACCCGACGTCGGCTGTCCGTCGACGACTTCGACGCCCTCATCGCCTCGGGGCGGCTGGCCGGCGCCCCCGTCGAGCTCATCGACGGGTGGCTCTACGACATGAACGCCCAGGGACCGATCCACGCCAACCACACCGTCTGGCTGCGCCAAGTCCTCGAAGGGGCGTATGGGCCCGGCCACTACGTGCGCGATCACAGCCCTCTGAGAGCGACCGACTTCGATCAGCCGGAGCCCGACCTCGCCCTCGTGCGGGGCGAGCCCGCCAAAGGCGAGCGTCCCCACCCCACTGGCGCGGACGTGGTCCTCGTCATGGAGCTGAGCGTGACGACCCTCGCCGAAGACCGAGAGAAGGCCGCCGTATACGCACGGGGCGGGGTGCCCGAGTACTGGCTGGTCGCGCCGCACGAGGGCCAGGTGGAGGTCCATCGGGGCCCGAACCCCGACGGCAGCTATCGGGAGAAGCTCACCTATGTAGCGGGTGACGCCATCCCCTGGCCGGAGCGCGACGACGCGGTGGACGCAGCGGAGCTGCTTCCTTAGCGCCACGCGCGACCTCGCGGTGCCGCTCAGGTAGATCCCCTTCGTGGTCGAGGACAGCCTTCTTCTCTCCCGGTTGGCTCGCTTAGTGAGCGAGCACCTGCGTAGGCGCCTCCCCTCCGGAGTACGTTGGCGTCTCTCGGTTCATCCATACGACTCGGTGCGAGAGCGAACCGCCGAGGTCGACGAAGCTCTTCATCCCGATGTCTGGGCTTGGTTCTCGGTGATCGATGGCGAGTCCAACGGCCCTGGCCTACTGGGATACTATCAACTCTATAGTCTCGAAGAGTCGCTCCACTGGTATCGGTTCGCTCAGGAAAGCTTAAATGAGCCCAACTTCGAGTTTCGACCGGCGCTGCAACTCCCACTGACCAGCTCCGACGGCGACGGTCACTATCTCGACGGTAGGCACGGCGCGGTTTTATATGCTTCCCGAACCGATATTCCGTATCCCGTTTTCGACAGCCTGTCGGACCTCTTGGAAGCCTGGGCGGTGGGATGGGCCGATGGGGCCTATCGCCTGGAGGATGGGTATGTGGAGGTCGACCATGATCGAGAGCAATCGATCTTTGCTCGATATCGCCGAGCCGAAGGACTGCTTGCGCAAGTGGAGCTGACCGCAGGCCGCCTCGACTGGGACGACGACGAGGCCGTCCGGCGTCTTGGAGCAGCAGGTCCGGACGTCGTACCTGAGCTTGTTCGAGTCGCCCGGCAGCGTCTCGAACGCGCCCCAGAACGGGGTCATCCGGTTTGGCGGGTGCTCGCAGACCAGGCTGATGCGCGGGCCACCGAGATCCTCTCGCTCGCGCTCGAACGCGGTGGAACAGAGATTCAGCTTCCGGCCGCTGAGGGTCTCGCTCGCATTCGCTCCGAAGCCGCGATAGAGGCCCTCGAGAAGGCATTTCGGCGAGGCAGCGATTGGGTGCGAGAGAACGCGCAGGCAGCTCGTGCGTTTGGCGTTCCTCTTGCGGGTGAACTCGACCAGCTGCGTCTTCGGATAGCCGCGTCCCTCGGGGACATCGGCGCCCCGAGCAGCGACGCCGTCGGAGTCTGGGGCATGGACCAGCCCGATCGATGGCTACGCGTCCACGGTGCGCAAGTCCTCGCCTCGACCCAGAGCGAGCAGGCTCTGGCCTCTCTCCGTCGGGGACTGACCGATGCCGACATCACCGTGGTGGCCAGTGCCGCTCGCAGCCTCGCTACGCTCAAAGACGCGGAGAGTCAGGAACTCCTGATCGAAGCGCTGAGCCAAGCCGGCATCGACGTTCTCTCGGCCGGCTCTCGACGACGCCGGGTTGATGTCGGAACTGTATCCCACGACGTGGCCCGTGCTCTGGGCGTCGTATCTGGCCCCGAAGTTGAGCCGGCACTTCGAGGCTTGCTTGAGGACTTCCTTATGGGCGTCGAGGGAGGCTCTGCACCTCCGGATGCCGCCACGTATTTCTATCCGATCTACATCCTGATAGCCGCGCAAGAAGCCCGATGTCAGCTCCCCAGCCGCCTACTCGAGCGGGCCCTCGAGTTCTTCCAGGAGTTCTTGGCCCGACTCGACCGTCACCAGCAGCACGGCCTCCACGTTGCTCTCCCCGTCGTCTTCGAACTCCTGGCAGGCAGCGATGGTCCCGAAGGTGACCGAGCTGGACGCAAATGGCTGGCCCATCCAGACGCTCAGATCCGACGAGAGGTCGTCGAAGGGCTCGGTCGCGGCCAGGCGAGCTGGCGCATCGCGCATCTCGCCCGGGCGTCGGTCGACGTTGACGAAACGGTCCGCGAAGCGGCGCAGGTCGGACTTACGCGCGCGGACGGCCCTTCCGCTGACCAGGCCCGCGCCGAGGCGCTGGAGGATAGTCATCCCGAGGTCCGCTGGCGGGGTGTGATCGCTCTCGCCGAAACCCTGAGGGTGGGTTCTGATGCGAGTTCCATCCTCAAGAGCCAGCTCGAAGATATGACCCGTGACCCGCATCCGGCCGTAGCCGCCCAGGCGCTCTTCGAGCTGGCAGAGCAGCAGCTTCTGACTTCCGTCACCTTGAAGAAGGCGCGCGGCGTGCATGCCCTCACTGCGGCCATCGCTGACCACCTAGGTCTGGTCTAGCTCAACCCTCAACGGCCGCCCAAGCACACCTGAGCAGGATCTCGTCCCGGCGAACGATACGCCCGCCGCCCTCGAAGATCTCCACCGCGATCTCGTCTCCCGCGTTCGCGTCCTTCAGGTATTCGAGTCGCAAGGTAGATGGCGCCGCGAGGCCTGCTTTGGCGAAGGCGTCTTCCCACCAGTCGAGGTAGCGAGCGTGGTTGACGTGGTCGTTCTCGTCGAGCTCCGAGGCCATCACTTCGCGGACCATCCGAAAGCTCGGTGTTCCTTCCAAGTCCGGCCAGGCGGGCTTGGGCCGATCTCCGAGGGCCGTCTCGTCGTCGAAAGCGAAGTCGTGGACCATGTCTTCCGGGAGCCGCCGGGGTCGAATCGCGCCCTCCGGACTCCGGGCCAGGAACAGCCAGTCCGCTTGCCCCCGGGCTGCCACCTCTTCGCCGACCAGGACCCGGTACTCGCGGTGGGTCCGGAAGCGTCGAAAGTCCGAGACCCAGGTCTCGACGGTGAGGCTCTCGCCTCTCCGGACGGGGCGCTCTACCGAGACCACGAGCTCACGGACGAACCACAGGAGCCCTTCGCCGAGGGTTCGGTCCAGCGACCAGCCGGCGGCCTCGCAGTGCCAGGCGGCCGCTTCTTGCATCAGGTCCACCATGCGCGCCCGGGACACGGCGCCGTCGCGACCGACCTCCGCGACCCGGGCCCGGGTGCTCCAGCGATGTCGAGCCGAGCTCACGCCCCAGGGCGCTACCACCGAAGGCTTGGCGAGCCGAGCTTCACCTGGCCCTGCGACGTCGGCCGGATCCGGTCCTCGGGGTGACCTCCCCACACTCGCACCCGCCGGCCTGGCCGGAGCGGGGCTTCGAGGGACCCGCGACCCGCGACGTGGTGACCGAAGGGCTCAGCGCCTTTCGTGCCTGCTTCGGATCCGAGCGCCCCTGCGCCTCTCTGGCCGCAACCCAGCTTGAACGCGTGACGCTCCACACCTTGCCTGAGCTACCGAACTCGCTACCCTGGTGAGGTGACCCAAGGTTCGAAAGCTGCAGTCATTCTTGTCATCCCCCTCTCTCTTTCCGCGTGCGCGACCGTTCACGGCTCAGGGAGATATGGTCTACCCGTCGATGACGCCGTCTCATCAAAGACCTTCGAACAGAAGGTGAACACGCGGCGACCTCAACCCTCTCCGTCCCAGATCGTCGTGAGCGCCTCCGAAGATCGGGAGCTCGCGACCCAATACTTTGGGGTGATAGATCTCACTTTCGAGAACAAGTCGTCGACGTGGAAGAGGGTTGCTTCAGTCGATATCGACTTCGGCTCGGATGATCTCAACGACAACGTCGAGATCCCCCTCGGCTCGGACCTCTTGGATTGGGCCAACGGAGCCACGCGGGTGGCCGCGATGCGGCGCTACAACCTCGAGATGGCCGGTCTCGTGGTATCGGGGGTGGCGTATGGGGTCGCCGCCTCCACGACCTCCCCCGAGGTCCGAAGGGCCGCGGCCGCGGTAGCCCTGAGCGGCGCCACGGTCCTCACCGCCCGCACCATCGACACCCAGCTCGATGAACTCCACCGCGCAGGCCTTGTTCCGCAGGAGCATCTGCTCAGCGAGACGTTTACGATCCCGCCCGGCCTCTTTACGAAGCGTTGGATCACGCTGCGCACGAAACGGAACCGAGACATGCCCTACGTGCGAAGCATGGTCATCACGCTGAACTATGAGACGGGTCCGTCCGAGGCTTTCCTTCTTCGCTTTCGTGAATTCGACCGGCCGTCCTCGTGGCAGGCGGGTCATCCCGAGGTCGCGAGCTACCGGAGCGCCAAGCGGATGCTCGTCTACTGATCCTCGCCCGTCCCTCTCGAGGCCATGGCCCGCGCGAAGGCGCCGAGCTGCGCGCACCCCTGATGAGCGCCGGGGGTCGCCGCCCAGCCCCCCGCGTACCCTCGGGACCAGGCTTCGATGCGGGCCCGGACGGTGCGGAGAGGCGTGCGAAGGCGGGCCGAGATCTCCTCGGGGGCCCAGCCGTCTTCGTGAAGAGCGACGGTGAGGAGGTCCCGCCCCTCCCGAATGTGGGGGGCGTCCAGCCATCGGAGTCTGAGCCCCAGGAACTCGCGCATCGTAGGGTGCGAAGCCTCGCGGGCGAGGCCGAGCCCCACGCGGGCCGAGGCGTAGATCCGATGCGAGCCGGCCCAGGGTCGAGCCACGAGATGCAGAGGGGTGTCCGGATCCAGAGCAGATCCGAGCTCGGCGTCGAGGGCGGCCACCGTCGCCTGGCCCGTGGCTTCGAGGAGAGTGTGGACGACCCGACAAGGACCGCTCACCCCCGCCGCGACATCTTCTCGCTTCGGGCCGCCGCCGCCGCTGCCGGTCGAGGCCGAAACCTCCGCGGAGACTCCGTCGCCCGGAGCGTCCCCCGCGGTCTCAGAGAGAGCGCGAAGGAGCAGGCCGGCGCGGGTCTCGGGCGGGCCGAAGGTGAGGTCGAGCCCCTTGAAGGTGCCGCCCCGGTAGCTCCGCCCCTGTCGATGAAAGTGCCAGCGCCCGCTCGTGCCCTGGTTCGGGTGCTGATGGGCGAAGGGATCCTCGTGGCCCGGCCCGTAGAGGTAGGCTTCGACTTCCCGGATAGCGAACCGACGACTCCCGGCTACCAAGGTGCAGCCTCGGAGGACCTGCTCGGCCAGCCCCTCCAGCTTCCGCGGCTCGGCCGTGGAGAGGAGAAGTTGACCTAATTCAGAGGGGTTGCCCGGTCCCGGACTCGAACCAGGGACACGCGGATTTTCAGTCCACTGCTCTACCAACTGAGCTAACCGGGCGTGGGGCGATGCTTCTACCTTCGGCCGATGCCGCTGCCAAGCCCGAAAACACGGCTCCCGCCTCGTTCGGGGGAGGTGGTCTCGGCTGCGGATCCGGTGCCTGCTAGCCTCCGCCGGGATGGTACGGCGCGGCCTCGCTCTGCTGGTGGCGACAGCCAGTCTGCCTCTCCCCGCGTGGGCCCAGTCCGGCCCGTCGCTGCCCCCTTTGATCCCGCCCTCTCGACCGGCCGCCGAGTCGGCTCCCTCGGCCGCGCCTGCCCCCGACGAGCTTCTCGACGATGAGCTCTTCGCGCTGGCTGAGGCCCTCACCGCCACCGTCGCGGCCGAGCCCCCGCTGCCTCCGCCCCCGGTCTGGATCCAGGGACGAGCGTGGCGCCGCCAAGTGTCCCGTCGCCGGCTCCTGGAGCCTATCGCTCGGGACCTCGACGGGGTTCTGGAGGTCTTGCCCACGCTGCAAGGGAGCTTTCGAGGACGGGTGGGGGGGCTCCGCTTCGTGGACGAGCTCCGGGTCGACGGCCTCCCGGCCGGGCGTCTCGAGGCTTGGTCCTTCGAGGAGATTGAGGTGCGTCGGGCCCCCACCGCGGCGGACGGACCGCGGCCCTGGATCTCGGATGCGGTGGCTCGGGGCTGGGCCCCGCCGAGAGCGGAAGGCTGGACGGCCGATGGGGCGATCCGCGGCCGCACCGCGGATCGGAGCGGCGGTCTATGGACCAGCCTGGGAGGCCGGGCCGGACCGGCCGCGGTGCGCGTCTCGGCCCGCGTCGACCATGTGGAAGCGGCTCGGGTGCGGACCGGCACCGTCAGTGTCGACCGTCCCGCGACGTCCTCGCCGAGGGTCTCCGTCACCAGCCGAGCCCACCTGTGGGGTCGCCGGGGGGAGCCCTGGCGGGTGGAGCTCGGCCACGACTACGATGAGGGCGGGGGCTCCCCGCTTCACCTTGCGCAGGCCACCCTGCGGGGGGAGCTCGAGGAGGTTTCCCTGCGGGTGACCGCGGGCTTGGTGTCCGGCGAGGCTGCCGACAGGGTCCAAGCTTCGGGGCTCGTGCGCTGGACGGGAGAAGAGCGGCGGGAGCTCGAGGTCTTCTTCACGCCGGCTCCCCCGAGCGTGCTGGGCGAGCCCACTCAGGGAAGCGTCACCCACCGCCGCATTCGCCGCTACCCCGCCCCTCTCTTCGAGGGCGGAGCCTTCCTCGAGCACGATCTGAACGTGGATCTCACCCGGGTGGAGGGATGGGTGCGCACCGGTCAGATTCTGGGCCCCCTGCTCGTCGACCTCTCCGGGCGCCTCTCGGCCCTGGCCGGAGCCGCCGCTCCCACCACCATCCCCAATCTCGACCTGGACGCTCGCGCCGAGCTCCAGATCGCGTCCGTGTTTGGCCTCTGGGCGCGCTTCGCCCGCAGCCAAGAGTTCCGCTTGGGAGGGGGCGCCAGCGAAGAGGTGCTGATCTTCGAAGGCGGACCGCACCTCAAGGGTCGCTTCGGTTGGCTCACGCTCTCCGTTTGGGGAGCGCGAGGAGATCGTCTCGGGAGCGAGGGGCTGAGCGCGGATCTCTGGGGGCTGGCCGCGGAGGGCGCGCTTGAGTGGCGGCGATGGTCCGTGGCGGGGGCCGTGCATCGTGCCGCCGTGGACGAAGATCCCGGAGGCAGCTCCAATCTTGCTCCGGTGACGCAAGGGAGGTTTCGAGTTCGAGCCGGCCTCCCCGAGGTCGGGGGCTTCTTCGAGCTCGGGGCCCGAGTGGCCTTCGAGTCCGTCGACTCAGGGCGCGATCTCTTTCTGCCGCAGCCGGCCGAAGGGGCTCCGTGGGTGGTCCTCGCCGCCCGCGCCGGGGCCGAGCTCGGGGCGGGCTTCTATCTGCACACGAGCCTCGAGAACGCGGTCGACGTGGCTTTCACTCCGATCGGCACCGGGCCCTCCGAGCTCGGTATCGACTTTCGTCTCGCGCTCGGCTGGCGACGGTGAACGCGAAGTGCCTTCTTCGGCCCACGATAAGCTCGTCAAGTTTGCCTTCGGCGAAGCGACGCGGGCAGAGGCCCTCCTTCGCTTCGAGATACCGCAGGAGCTGGCGGAGCAGGTGGCATGGTCGACTCTCAGAGTCGAGCCCACCGACTTTCTCCACGCCTCCCTCGAAGCGCTGCACGTCGACCTCCTCTTTTCGGCCCAGCTCGAGGACGGGGGTCTCATCGACTTCCTCATTCTCCTCGAGCACCAGAGCACCGTGGATCCGCGGATGGCTTTCCGCATCCTCCGTTACGTGGTGCGGATCTGGACCAAGCGGTCTCGGGGCCCGCGGCTCCCGTTCGTCGTCCCCATCGTGCTCTACAACGGACCTCGACCCTGGAACGCGCCGACCGACGTCCGCGATCTCGTGTCGGTGCCGGCCCTCGGGGAGCTCGAAGCGCTCGTGCCGAGGCTGCGCTTCATTCTCGACGATCTTACCCAGACCACGCCGGAGGAGGTGCGGGCGCGTCCGCTGGACGTCTTTGGGGTGCTCGCGCTGCTCGCGTTGATGCTCCGCGGCCCCGAACCCGGTCGGGACCTGGAGACGTGGCTCCCCCTCCTGCAGCAGCTCGATACCAATGAGGAGGGAATACGTGCTCTGGGGGCCTTGTTCGAGTACCTTACGAGGACCGTTGATCACCTGCGAACCGAAGACCTACACTCCCTGGCGCGACAGCTTCCACCAGCTGCCGAAGAGGCGATCATGACCGCAGCCGAACAACTCAGGGCCGAAGGACGCGAAGAAGGTTTGGAGCAGGGACGTCGCGAAGGCATCCAGCGAGGCCTCGAAGAAGGTCGTCACAGCACCCTTCAGAGTACGCTCCTGAAACTTCTCCACCTCCGCTTCGGCGAGGTGTCTCCATGGGTGCGCGCGCGGGTTTTTGCCGCAAATTCGCACGAACTCGAGGGCTGGACCACGCGCATCCTCACCGTCGAGGACGTCGACGCGCTCTTCGACTGACTACCGGGCCGTCCCTCGGGGGCCCGCCTAGTACCTCGCGTCAGGACTCCTGTGGCGAGGTACTAGAGCCGCTTCTCCTCTACATCGAAGCTCACGCGGCGGCCCGCCTCCGCGTTGAAGCGCTCCGTCCACCGCATGCCCTCATAGGTCACCTTCAGCAGACACGGCCCCTCGTAAATCTTGGCCGGTCCGTTGAGCGGGGCCTCCCCGAGGAAGCGACCGTTGAGATGAATGTGGGCCCCGCGGGGCGCCCGTACCACCAGCTCGCCGGTCTCGAAGAGCTCGTCGATGCGCGCCGGTCGCTCCGGGTCCAGGAGGACGGTCCGGTAGACGTTGATGCCCGTGCGCCGGTCGGTGAGGCGCAGCGTGGTCTTCCCCGTCGGGAGCTCCGTATCGAGAGGGGTGCGGCCGAGCCGCTCGCCGTCCACGTAGACGTCGACCGCCGGCTCGGATAGCACCTTGAGAGCCCCTACGGGGCCCTCCGGAGCCTTGGCGGGGGCGGGCTTCACTGGCGGCGGCGGCTCTCCGACCGCAGGCACCATGGCGGCAGCCGCCACCTTCGTCTCGCCCGCCTCGGGCGCTTCGGGTGCTTCCCCGGGCGCCACCAGCACGAACATGATGCCCCCGAAGGCGGCCGCGAGCGCGATGTACAGCAGACTCCGAGAGCCGTCCCCAGCCGTGCGATTGAAGGCGGTGATACGAGAGCTGACCTCGCGCACCACGGCTTGGGCCGGGGCTGGCAGCCCCCGCACCGGCTGATTGCTCAGGAGGTCACCCGAAGACTCCGCCTGAGCGTCGGCGAGAAAAGACTGCCCCGCCCTCGGGCCCGCGGGCATGAGCTGCGCAGCGTAGCCTGCTGCAGGATGGGCTGCAGGCGAAGGAACCCGGGCCGGCAGGGGCTGGACGGGCGTGGGCACCCCGGCCGGCGGGGGCAGGGGCTGCACCGGCGTGGGCACCCCGGCGGGGGGCACGTACCTCGCGCTCGCCTCGGCCGGCGAAACGGGGAGCGAGCCCTCGCGAACGGAGGAGGGCGGCCAGGATTCACTCCCGGTGGGGACCCGCATGGGGTTGTGGGTGGCCGCGGTGGGCGTCGCTGCCGCCACGGGAGCCGCATCCAGCGGCACGATCACGGGGTAGCCGGTGCGGGGGTCGACCCGCATCGGAATGACGTACGCGTACCCCACCGGAGGAGGCGGCCATCCGGTGGGCGCCGAAGCAGAGGTGGGCACGTCGGCGGTGGCCATCGGGGTGGGCACCCACCCTGCAGGGTAGCCTGCGGTGCCGGGCAGAGCGGCGCTCGGAGGGACATCCACCGAGGCCGGTCGGGCCATGCTGGGGCCCGGGGTGGACGCCGGTTGGGGGGCAGCAGGTTGCGGCATGGGGACGGTGCCGGACGGCTCGGGGACCACCGTGGGCACGCTCGACGCCAGGGGCGGCGCGGCCGCCCGAGCGCCGGCCAAGGGGTCGGACGGCGGCGGCTCCTCCGGAGCTCTCGTCGAATCGAGATCCGCGGCGGGAGTGCCCACCGACGAGAGCGTCGGTCCGGTCGAGTACGGCGGGACCAGGTCGGTCGTGGACGGGAGGGCCGAGTCCCGCGGCGGGCTCGAGTGGCTTCGCTCGCGGGTGTGGACCGGACGCGCGGAGGCCACGACTTCAGCGTCGAGCTCCTCCGCCGCGAACGGCGTGGGGTCGAGGCGACGGGGTTCGACCTCGGCCGCTTGATCCAAGAGACGGCGACGCTCGGTGCGGTCCGGGTCATCGGAGGGCACCTGGACCTCGACCCACGCGCCGACCGCCGCCGGGGGCGCCGGTCGCTGTCCGGTCTCCGTGAGGGCTCGTCGTATCTCCTCCGCCAAAGCCTCGGCGGTGGCGGGGCGGTCGCTCCCCCGCTTTCCCATCGCAGAGCGAATGACGCCCCGGAGTCGACCGGTCAGGTCCTCCTCGGCGGCGACGGCGGGGAGCTCCTGGCTGAGGACCGCAGAGTCGAGATCGCGAGCGTTGTGAAACGGTCGTCGCCCCTCCACCAGAGCGTGGAGCAGGGCCCCCAGCGCGTAGACGTCGGTGGTGACGCTGGTGGTGCCGCGGCCTCCGAGGATCTGCTCGGGGGCCGAGAAGGCGGCCCACTCCTTCCGCTCTTCTCCGCTCGGGGCGAGGCTGGCGGCGCCCCAGCCCCCGAGCTGGGTGCGCCCGTCGAAGCCGATCAGCACGGTGTCGGGCCGGATGCCTCCGTGCACCGCAGGGCGGCCGGTGACCGAGCGGGCCCCCGCCTCGTGGGCGTAGTGCACGGCGGCGGCGACATCGAGGACGATGCGGGCGGCGATCTCCGGGGCCAACGCTGCGGCCGACTCCGCTTCGAGGTCGAGCATGCGATCGAGAGGCTCGCCGTTGGCGAAGTCGGTGATGCGCACCCAGCCGTGCTCGTAGTGCTCGACCCCGTGCACGCGCAGGATACCGGGGTGATCGAGGCGGGTCGCGAACGCGACCTCTCGGAGGGACCGGGAGAAGCGCTTGGTGTCCTCGGTCAGCTCGGCGGGCAGATGGAGCAGGACAACCGGCAGATCCGATCGGGGCAGCCCGTCGACCACCTCACAGCCCAGCTCTGAGGGGCGCCCCCCGCGAGAGATGCGGGAAGGCGTCCGACGCAAAGACGCGTCGGGGCCATCGTCCTTCGACGTAAGCGGCCCCAGAACCGCATAGCCCCTTTCAACCATCTTATTGCGGTATCCAAGAAATGGGCCGGGTCGGCAAGATCCCTGATATCTTGAGACCCGTGCGTAATCGCCCCTGGTTCCTATTCTTGCCGGCTCTCGCCGTTGGATGCGGCGGAGTGGAACTTCCGTGCAACATTCAGGAGCGCGACTGTCAGGAGGCCCTTCTGGACGAAACCGCGGCCATGTTGGGGATCGAGGCCGGGGCCTTCCCCTCCGTGAGCAGCATTACCCCCGCGGAGCTCCGCGAGCTGATCGATCGCGCCACCGCGGAGGTCACTCCCCGTCCCGAGATCGACGCGGCGCTGGCCGGATTCGGCCTGATCCCGGCGGATATGCGTCTGGAGGAGGTCGACGGCGACTTCTCGGCCGAGGGTATCGCCGCCTTCTATCTCCCCGGCGTTCAGGACGTCGTGATCGTGGAACGGGAGTCGACCACCGAGAACACCGCCTTTTCGAACCTCGTGCTCGCGCATGAGTTCGTACACCTGTTCCAGGACCGCCGCTTCGGCCTCGACCACGCCGTCAACTCGACGGACGAGGACGTCGCCTATCGAACGCTCGTCGAAGGGGATGCCACCCTCGGCGGGGACCGCGTCTACGCCGCGATCGAAGGGGTCACGGAGGAGGTCGCGTGGGAGCGGACCTATCTCGACTGGCGCGACAACATCATTTCCGGGCTGAACCCCACCGAGTGGCGACGGGCGCAGCGCCTGCTCGTTTATCCCGTGGGGGCGCACGTTTTCGCGCTCGGAGCTCGTCCTGATGAGATGTTTGCTTCGCCTCCTCGGCGCTTCCGCGCTTGGCTCCGCGGTACCCCCACCGAGGCCGAACCTCCTCCTCTGACCTGCCTGCCCCCCGTCCCTCCTACCGGGTGGCAGCTTCACGTGCTCGACGAGCTCGGGGCGGCGGCGGTCCTCGGTCTAACCCGCAACCTGGCCGACGCGCAGAGCCTGCAGGAAGATCGACTGGCCATCTATGTCGGGCCGAACGGCGCGACCGCCGCCGCTTGGCATCTCTCCGCGTCCTCGGCGGACGCGGCCGAGCGTATCGCCCAGGCCACGGGAGGGGCTCGGGAGGGGACGCTGGTGCGCTCGGTCTGGGGCAGCACCGATGAGGTGAAGGCTCTCTTTCAGGAGCGGTCCTGCGGGGGCGAGGTCGAGCTCGCAGCGCTCCCCACCGAGGTCGACTTCGTGGGCGCCTCGCTTTCACGGCCGCATCCACTGAAGTTCTCTGTGAGCGAGCGCACATGGTGAAGACGTAGCGAGCGTCCTTGAGTCTCGGTAAGAGGAGGCTATGCGCATTGCCCTCCTGACCGCGCTCGTGGCTTTGATGACCGCCTGCGGCGGCTCCACCCCTCCGCCCGTGGTGCAATCAGACCTGCCTCCCCCTCCGAGCGGACCCACGCGCACGGACTTCAAGACGATCGCCCGACGGCTCGTGAGTCGATGCGTGGGGGGGGGATGGATCGAGCGGTGGCGGAGCACCCACGAGGACGCCGACGTAGCCAAGCCGAGGGTCTTCCTCGCGGCTTTTGCGGACGAGACCGGTCAAGATCTCGACTCCGAGTATCTCCGTTCCACGCTGGAGCAGCGCATGCGCCTGTCCGGGGTCTACGACATGGTGGCGCGTGCGTCGGATGCCGACTTCGTAGCCCGGGGCGTATTGCGTCGTCTCGCCGAGCGGGAAGGGGGCGAGCGCATCTCCGTCTACAACGCGTCCGTGGACCTCGAAGACGCAGAAAGCGGCCGGCGCGCCCATCGCTGCGAGTCCACGGTGCGAGGGGAGATGTAGCGTGATAGTTCGTTCGGCGGGATGAGCACGCCGGACAGCACGCTTCACGCCCAGCAGGCGCTCCAGCTCACGGACCTCTTCGAGTTCAAGTTCGCCCGCGTCGTGTTCGGGCAAAAGCGCCCGCGGCGCTTGGAGCTGTCCAAGACGGATGCCCTCTCGACCGCCGGCGGTCGTCAGGCCCGACAGAACATGGTCCTCGTGGCCACCCAAGACTCCGGGGCGAGCCCCATCGTGGTGGGGTGGGTGGATGCCGCCCAAGGGCGCTGCGAGCTCCGGAGCTTCCGGATGCTGGGTCGGCAATTCGAGCTGCGCCACGGACGGGGCATCGATCTCGAGGCCGAGGCCTACGAGCGACTGAGCACGGACCTGACCGCCTTCCTCAAGATTCAGAAGATCTCCGTGGCGACGGTCGATGAGCCGGTGGGCTCGGGGCCCGGGCCGGACGCGGTGGTCGAGCGCGGGCCGCGGGAGAGCGCCACTGGTCCGATGCTCGGCATGCTCGGTCTGGGCATACTCCTCGGGCTTGGGCTCGGCTACGTCCTCTTCGGGCTCTAGGGCACCGGAACCACACAGATGGGATCTGCGGAACGGGCCCTCTTCGCCCAGGCTGGCCGGGCTGGCTCGCGGTCGGATCCGGCCGGCTAGCGTGGCCGCCTGGCTCCTCCTCGCGGTCGTGGGGGTCCCCGCCCCCGCTCTGGCGGCCGCCTCCACCTCCACCGCGACCGCGGTTGAAGCTCGCGCCCCGGCCGCTCGGGGCGTGGTGTGGGTGACGCGAGACGCCCCGGCCGGCTTCGTGGCTCGCCTTCGAGGACAGCTGTCGGACCTGCCCTGGTCGGTCCGGACCGGTTCCGGACCTCCCGTCCTCTCCTCGGGGAGGGTGCGCGCCCGGCTCGAACGGGTTCCGGGGGGACTCGAGCTGGTCGTCGAGACCCCCCACGGGGACCATCGCCGCTCGCTCCAAGGTCTCGGCGAGAGCCTCGCCGCGTACGAGGCGGCGGCCGTCATGGTCCGCGGCGTGGTTCGAGAGGTCACCGGTCTGCCCGCGGTCGCGGCCGCTCCCGACGAGAGCCGTCCGGCCTCGGCCTTCTTCGTGCGAGGCGGTCTGCGCGGTGAGACGTGGGGTCTCGGAGCCGGAACCGTCGGTGCGGATGGGACCATGGGGCTCATTTGGGGGGGCTGGTCCCTCGGCGTGGGCGTCGATGGCGCCTTCCCGCAGACCCACGCGGACGCCGACCTGAGCATGGACGTGCTTCGGTGGGCGGCCCACGCTGACCTCGAGCGTTCGGTGGTCTGGACGGATCGCTTGCGGCTCCGCTTCGGGCTCCGCGGAGCGGTGGTGGGCTGGCAGCGTCGCTCCGAAGCCCGGAGCGCCGGCGTTCGAGCGGAGCCGGAGCGATGGATATGGGGGGCCTCCGCGACCCCGGTGGTGGGGCTCGCCTGGGGCTTGGATGCGTCCTGGGGCTTGGACCTCACCCTCGGCCTCGACGCCTTCTTCGGGCAGCCGCGTTACGTCCTCGACGACGGCCAGGAGGTCGCGGAGCTGTGGCCGGTGTCGCCCTGGCTCCGCCTCGGGGTGGAGTGGGACCCACAATGGTGGGGCTCTTCGAAGGGGCGCTGACCCATTCTTCCGGGAGAGGACCTCTATGGGGAAAGGAATGGATGGCGAGCTCGGGGCCGAGCGTATCCGCGCGGCCGCGAAAGGAGACCGGGACGCCGCAGAGGCGGTGATCCGCGCGCTCCTGCCTCGGGTCCGGAACCTGGTGCGCTACCTACTGAGAGGAGACCGAGACGTGGACGACATCACCCAAACGGCGCTGCTCGTGGTCCTCAAAGGCCTCCCCACCTTCCGTGGGGACGCGCCCTTCGAGCGCTGGGCGGATCGCCTGGTGGCACGAGAGACCTTTCGGCACCTCAAGCGACGGCGGATGATCGACGCGCAGGAGGTGGAGTCCGAGATCGAACTCACCGGCTCCGACGGTCGCGACCGCGACCTCCTCGAACGTCGCGCGGTGGCGGTCGCTCTCGACGAGCTCCCCGAAGCCCAGCGGGTGGTGGTAGCTCTGCACCACGTGGCCGGCTTCACGGTTCCCGAGCTGGCCGAGCTCCTCGAAATCCCGCGCGAGACGGTCCGCAGCCGTCTGCGCCTCGGCATGGTGCGGCTGCGCGAGCGCTTCGCGAAGGAGGAGGCGTCGTGAACGACGAGAGCCAGGACAGGGACCTCTTCTTCGCAGGAACCGAGCTCGACGCTCGTCCGGGTCCGGCGCTGCCCCTCGACGCTTTCGCGGAGGAGCGCATGGTCCAG
>JBCBRU010000040.1:0-26452 GCA_039819565.1 Myxococcota bacterium
CTCCCCCGCGCCCGCCCCCCGGCTATCTCCCAACAGATTGGGGCCTTCGGGACAGTCGCCGCCGTGCTCTCGAGCAATCGCGAGCGCGGTATCCAGGAGCGGGCCCACCGACGCTTCCACCGACTCGAAGCCGAGCAGGAGCACGGCCGAGCCATCTCCCACCACCATGTTGAAAGCCGCCTCTTTCTCGTCGAGGACTCGGCAGTTGGCGGGTCGCAATCCTTCTTGCAGAATTCCGCGGAGCGCCTCCGTGGCCTCCGAGAAGCTCCGAAACCGCACACTTGCTTTCCCGCGCTGGCTCGGGCGCCGTCGCACCCGGAGCGTGGCCGAGGCGATGACGCCGAGCCGGCCTTCCGAGCCGAGCATCAGGCGATCCGGACTGGGCCCAGCCCCCGAGGCGGGGAGGCTCCACGACTCGAGCCACCCGGTGGGGGTGAGCGTTCGAAGGCCGGCGACCAGGTCATCGATGTGGGTAGGGCCACTCGCGAAGTGGCCCCCGGCTCGGGTGGCCACCCATCCTCCCACCGTAGAGAGCTCGAACGACTGGGGGTAAAAGCGCGCCGTGAGGCCCGAGGCCGCAAGTGCAGTTTCGAGATCGGGGCCTCGGGTGCCCGCCCTCACGTGGGCCCAGCCCGAGGTCTCATCGAGTTCGATGAGCCCCGTGAGCCTCGTGAGATCGAGGACGGCGGTCGGCGGTCGGTCGTCTCCGGCCGGCACCGTGACTCCGCCCACCACCGAGGTACCGCCGCCGTAGGGCACGACCTTGACGTGGGCGCTGTCCGCCCACGCAAGGCCTCGCTCCAGGTCCGCTTCGTTTTCGGGGGTGAGCACCAGGTCCGGAGCCGCTGAAAAGTCACCTCGGAACCCACGGAGAATCTCCCGATAGCTGCGCCCCCAGGTGCGTCGAATCCGAGCTTCATCGTCAACTCGGGCGAAAGGGAGCTCCGCAGGGGTGGGGACACGGCTCGGTGCCACCTCGACCTCGGTCAGGGCGACCGGCTCGCGTGCGTCTCGAGGCTCCACGCCGAGCCAGCCTGCGGCGGTACTGCCAAGGGCTCTTCGGCTCTCGGCGTCCATGAACCGGTCGGCTCGGCCCCAGCCCCAGTGGGAGAGTGCTTCCATGCCTTTTTCTACCTCAGAGCATGCTTCTGAGCAGGGTGGGGAGGTCCGGCTCCTGGAAGGTGAAGCCGGTATCGAGCGCTTTTTGGGGTACGGCTCGGGTACTCGAGAGCAGGAGCGCCTCCGCCATCTCTGACCCCAACGCCACCTTGGCGGCGAAAGCGGGGAGGGGGACGAGGGTGGGACGGTTGAGCGCCGTGCCCAGAGCGTGGGTGAAATCGGCGTTGGTCACGGGCTCGGGCGCGGTCACGTTGAGCGGTCCCTCGACTTCGCGATCGAGCGCATGAAGGACAAGTCCCACGACGTCCGACAGGCCGATCCAGCTCATGTACTGGCGGCCGGAGCCGACCCTTCCCCCGAGACCCATTTTGAAAGGGAGGAGCATCTTGTCGAGCGCCCCCCCGTCCGGAGCCATGACGATACCGATGCGTGGGTGCACGACGCGGATCCCCGCGGCTCGAGCCGGCTCGGCGGCGGCCTCCCAAGCCACGCATACGTCGGACAGAAAGCCTTGCCCTCGCTCCGACCCTTCGTCGAGGCGAGCATCGCCGCGATGCCCGTAAAACCCAATGGCTGAGGCCGAAATGAAGACTCTCGGTGGGCGGGCGGAGGCGGCGAGAGCATCGGCCAGGAGCTTGGTGCTCAAGGTGCGGCTCTCGAGCACGCGACGCTTGTGGGCCTCGTTCCACCGCGTCGCGGCGATGCCCTCACCGGCCAGGTGGATGACCGCGTCGACGTCCTCGAGGGCGCCGGCCTCCAGATGCCCTGTGCTCAGGTCCCACCCCACCGCCGGAGCGGGGGCCTGGCGCGGGCGGCGGGTCAAGGTCACGACCGTGTCGCCCCGGTCGATGAGGGCCGACCGAAGGGCACCTCCAATGAGCCCGGTGGCCCCCGAAACCAGGATTCGCATGCCTGGCCCGTACGTCAGGGCGGCGTCGAGGTCGATCTGAAGGTAGGGTTGAGAACCTAGCGCCGCTCAGCGCCGCCGAGGTTTCGGGGGGCCCGACAGTCGCCGTCGTCTACGTTCTGCCGCAGTGACGGAGCGCGTTTGCTCCGGCGCCGGAGAAGGGACGGGGGGGACCTTCGCCTCCGGAGCCTCGCCCCGCGCTCGGGCCTCGGCGCGGGCGCGAGCCGCCCGAGCGTTGGCCTTCAGGGTTTCGATCTTTCGTCGCTTGGCCTCTTCCGGGCTCTCCTGGGGGGGAGGCGGTGACGGTGCCTTGTCCGGCACGGTCCGGGCCCGACTCGGCCCCGGTCTCGCGGGGGCGCTGCCGTCGAGATCGAAACGTGCCCGTCCCGGGCGAGTGGGCTTTGCCGGGCTCCGGCCGGTGGGCCGATGGGCCCCGGTGGATGTCGGAGGTGAGGGCTGGGCGGGGAGGGCCACGCGCCCTGGGGCTTCGTCCGAGCGTCCGATCCGCTTTCGCCTCCTCTCGATACGGATGCCTCCGCGCTGCTGCTCGACCTTGTATCCGGCGCGGCCCTGGTCGGCCCCCGCCAGCCGCGCCGCGTCCTCCGGGGTCACGAGGGTCGAGGCGGGCCCACGGCCGAAGTCCGCGGGGTCGAGGCGCTGAGCGCGCAGGAGGTTGAGAAGCGCCTCGGTCCCGTGGGAGCGCCGGTACTCGGCCTCTTCCCGGAAGCCCGGAACGAGCCACACGACCTGCAGGGGGGGCCATGGCGCCGGGGTGCGGAGCTGAGCGAGCCCCTCCGTGAAGCTCACTGGGGGCAGCACCAACACCGATTCAAAATCCCCTCCGGCCTCGGCAGGGAGATCGGTGGGATCGGGCTCGGTCAACATGTGCTCCGCCCACGCGCCACAAAGTCGGCAAGCGGCCGCGAGAATGTCCTCGGGAGGGTCGGCGGGCAGCGAGAGGACGGCTTCCCTCGGCTCGAGCCCTAAGGCGGATACCCCGAAGGTAGCGAGGACGAGAATGCCCGGTACCGGTTCGTACCGGCGAAGCTCGACCGCGCCTCGCGTGAGCGTCCAGGGAGCGCTCCCCAGGGGGCGCCCGAGGTGGGCGAAATAGTGCGCTTCGAGGGCGTCGAGGAGCGAAGTGGAATCCGGAGAGTCGACGGGCATGACCTGCGCCTCGCGGGCGGAGGGAGCCTATCAACGCGCAGCCCGGGGCGCGAGCGCGGGTTAGAGACACTCCGGCGTGTACTCGAGCCTGAGCTGGGTCCCGGGCTCGGGCGTACTGAAACCCATGAAGTCGACGGTGTTGGTGGCCGCGGAGTAGGTCCAGTTGACCTGTCCTGAAGCGCTGGTCGCGGGCAGCGGACTCCCGTCCACGAACACCTGGAGGCTACTCAGGACGGGGGTTTGCGAAAGGGGAAAACGGGTGCGATAGCCGAGAAGACCCGGTCTCAGTCCGGAGAGAGTTTGGGCCCAATCCACGGAGCAGATGGACCCGGCCCCGCCCTGGGTTTGCTCTGCGATGGCCAAATAGCGCCCGCTGGAGGACGCGGTGCCGCCGGGCCCGGTGCAGGTGCCCTGCCCAGCCGTGATCGCATGGGCGGACAGGAGTTCGGGGCGTTGAGAGCCTTTGAGGGACCGGAAGAAGTCTAGGTAGAACTCCAGGTCTCCAAATACGCCTCCTCCCAGCAGGTCAGATTGCTCGGGCTCGTCCGAGACGAAGAGGATCGAAAGCCCCGCACGGCTGCGAAGAAAGCCGGCATTGTGGCCGAAGACGGCCGGGGACGAGAGTGCAAGCTGGGCAGCACGAAGGCCCGACTCGTCGAGGGATGAGCCGTTGCCGCGCACGACGAAGTGATTCGAGGCGAACGCTGCCCCCGCATTCGGAGTGCTCGACCGGACGATGCGGTTTTGCGGAGGACCGTTGGCCGCCGCGGGTCCGGTGGAGCCGGCTGGCGCAGAGAGGAGACGCCCACCGTCGGCGCCGGCGTTCGTCGAGATGACGCCGAGCTGATAGTCGACGCCGCGTCGGTCCAGGTCGCTCAGGAGGTTGACGGCGTCCTCAGCCACGGCCCCTTGCTCGTCGACCATGGACGCGGTGCCGTCCATGACCACGAGGAGGTCGAGCTGGGGATGAGCTTCGAGCTGCTCGTGGCTATCCACCTGCGTTGACGCTCCGCTCTGTCCGGCGACGGGTACAACCCACATGGCGGGCGACGCGCCGCCGAAACGACCTTCGATCTCGATGGCGCCCGCGTCGTCCGACGCGACCTGTCCCGCCCGATACACGACGTCGATCCGGGCCGTGAAGCCAGGAGCTACGTTCGCGGGGAGGGAAAAGGGGAGGTTGGAAAGCGAGAAGCCGGCGGCGTCGCTTCCCGCCGCGAGGCCGATCCGATCGAGGACGAGGGGGACCGCTCCGGTGTTGTGGATGCGAAGCTCTCTCCGAGCTCCGCAGGACGTTTCGCGTGCGCCAAAGTCGAGGACGGAGGGGGCGATGAGAGGGCCGTCGTCCACGCCGGTGCCCGCGAGCTCGACGACGTTGTGGGGCGAGGAGGGGGTGGAGATCGACACTTCGATGCGGCCGCTGACCCGACCGGCCGCGTGCGGCGCAAAGTCCAGGAAGATGACCTTCGCCTCGCCCGGGGAGAGCCTCTGTGAGGGGCTTTCGGGCGCGGCCAGGCGGAACGCGGGGTCGGAACCCGCCATGAGTCGAATTCCCGTAATGAGGCAATCCGTGTTGCCTTCGTTGAGGACCCGAAGACCCTGGCGAGAGCTGCGGGAGCGAACCACGTCCCCGAAGTCGATGAGGTCGGGGCTAAGGTTGAACTGGCACGGAGGAAGGCTCACTCCTACCCCTCTCACGGGGATCTCGACGACTCCTTGCCGCGCGGAGTCGGAGACCACCCGAATGAAGGACTGTACGGCCCCCACCGCTCGCGGACCGAACTCGATGGTGACCAGCAGGCTCTCCCCGGGGCTGAGCACGTTCGGGTTGGCGTTGGGAGAGCTGAAAGCCTGGGTTCCGAGGGTATCGACTTGGATCTCCAAGAGGGTCACAGGAGCGAAGCCCGTGTTCGTGATGGCGAAGCTGCGCCGTCCCGGGGCGATCAGAGCGACTTCCCCAAAGTTGAGACCGGACGTCGGCAGAACCTGGAGGTTCGCCCCTCCCCCGGTGCCGGTGAGGGCCACGGAGAGATTGCGCAAGGCTGGATTCGGGTGATCGGTGACGATTTGGAGCGTTCCCTCAACCTCTGACAGGGCGAGAGGGGAGAACGTGACCTCGATAGAGGCACTGTCGCCGGCTTCGAGCACCTGAGGACGCGATCTCTCGGCTTCGAAGGCGGGATGTGAGTCCTGGCTGAGGTCCCACGACACGATCGTCGCCTGCTCGTTGGCGATGTTTTCGCACACGACGGACTCGGAGCTCGAACCTCCTGGGATGACCCGGCCGAAGTCGAGGGTGGGGGGGCGGCATCGCAGGCCTGACTCTACCCCAAAGCCCTGCAGGTCTACGGGAATCCGGCAGATCGGCGACCCGCAAGTCTGAAAGGTGAGTTGACCACGGCTGCGCGTGCCCCCCACGACGGGGGAGAAGCGGACCTGGAAGTCCGCGGTGGCCCCACCCTCGAGCTCGAAGCGACGATCTTCGCCGACGACCACCGCTCTTCTGGAGGTGAGGCAGAAGTTGGCCAGGTTGGCTCCTTCCGTCTCTTCGCATAGCCGAACGTTGGCATCGGTGCCGATCAGTACCTCGGCCCGGCCCTCGCACTCGTTGGTGACCGACAGCGCTAGGGTCTTCGTGCTTCCGACCAGGACATTGTCGAATATCACCGAGTCTGGCTCGACCCTGAGCCCGCACGGGTTGAGGCGCGTGCTCCCCGAAAGCGCGATCTCGACGTCGGAGGCGTCGCTGACGTTGAGGCGCAAGGTAGCTTCGAGCGGGCCGAGGACTCTCGGGCGGAAAGTGACAGCCACGGACCCTTCCTCGCCCGGCCCGAGAATGAGGGGTTGTTGCTCCCTGCCCTCCGGGCCCCGCAAGACGGGGAAGAAAGCCTCGAGTCCGGCCGGCGCCACCGCGGCGCGGTCGATGACGATGCGGCGCTCGCCCACATTGCGAAGGGCGGCGGATTTCTCGACCTCACTTCCTGGCTCGACGTCTTCAAAGACGAGCGCGGTGGCTCCCACCTCGAGCCCCGCGAGACCGGGAGCGGATCCATCGCAGGCGGTGAGGAAAGACGGTAGGAGGACGAGGGGCAGGGCAGCGCGCATCTTCATGTTGTGTCTCCGAACGAACGAGTCAAAGCCCGCATCTTGTAAGTGTGCCACGGGTTCGGTTCCGTCGAAGCGAATAGAAGAGCGCCCTCCGCAGCTTCGAGGCTGCGCAGGCATCGCTGCGAGTTGTAGGGAAGAAAGCAGGCGTTCGCGGACCCGCTCACGCCCCTGAGGAAGGGACGTAAGCGGGCATCATGCGCTCAGATCAGAGGCACTCGGCGCTGTACTCGACGCGGATCTGCGCGCCCGGCTCCGGAGTGGCGTAGGGGGCGAAGTTCACCGAGTTGGTGCCGAAGTCGTAGGTCCAGTTGACGGTGCCGCCGGAGCTGGTCTGAGCCAGCTCCGACCCGTCGATGAACACCTTGAGGGTGCTGATGACGGGCTGGTTGGTCATGAAGAACCGAGACTTGAACCCGAAGGCGGTCGTCGAGAGGTCCTCAAGCGACCGGCTCCAGTCCGAGGTGCAGATGGACTGGAAGACACCACCCGTCCGCTCCGCGGCCGCGAGGTAGCGGCCGCTGGCCGAAGCCGACCCGCCCGGGCCGTTGCAGCTTCCGTTGCCGGCGGTGATCGCCGAGGCGGAGAACAGGTTGGTGTTCCGGAAGCCCTTAATGGAGAGGAAGAAGTTGATGTAGTAGTCCACGCTGGCCTGCACCGACCCGCCCAGGTTGTTGGACTGATCCGGCTCGTCGGACACGAAGATGATCGAAAGCACGGCGTCGCTTCGCAAGAAGCCCGCGTTGTGCCCGAAGACCACCGGCGAGGAGAGCGCAAGCTCCGCAGCCCGGAGGCCTGACTCGTCGGCCGAGGAGCCAGGCGAGGTGGGCAGGGACACGTTCGACGCGAACACCGCGGAGGGGCTCGGCGAGGTCTGCGGGGTCACGATGCGGTTGCCCGGAGGTCCGTTCACGTTCGCGTTGTTGGTGGTACCGGGGTTGGCGGAGACCAGCCGGCCCGCCTCGGTGTCCGTGTCGGCGGTCGTCACCCCGAGCTGGAACTCGAGGCCCTGAGCTTCCGCGAACTGCACGAAAGCCTGGAAGTTCGACCCGAGCGCCGCCTGCTCGTCGATCATCGAGCAGGAGTTGTCGATGACGAAGAGGACGTCGACCTTCGGCTTACCAAGCTGCTCGAACTCGTCCACCTGAGTGGCGTCGAGCGAGCCCCGACCCTCGAGGGGCACGATGAACGTGACCGGGGCGCTGTTGATGGTGGCGTTGATCTCGACCGCGCTGGCGTAGGCGGAGATGGCGTCGGCGCGGAAGCCCACGTCGAACACCGTGCTCTGGCCAGGCCGCAGGGTGAGCGAGCTCCCCGGCAGCGGCGCGGGCCGGTTGGACACGCTGAAGGCGGGGTTGGTCGGCTGAGCGAGGTTGATGGAGTCGATCTGCACGTCGACGGCGCCCGTGTTGTACACGGTGACGGCGCGGTCACGCGAAGCGCAGCCCACCCCGATGGTGCCGAAGTTCAGCTCGGCGGGGACGATCAGCAAGGTGCTGTCGGCGCCCACGCCGGTCAGATCCACAGTGTTGAACGGCGAGGTCGGGCTCGAGATGGAGAACTCCACCTGACCCGTGATGGTGCCCGCCACCTGCGGTGCGAACTCGACCGTCACCGTCTCGGCGGCGCCCGCGGGAATCTCCTGCGAGATGATGTCGCCGCCGGGGAGCGAGTAGGCCGGGTCTGAGCCGCCCACCAAGCGCACGGCCGTGATGAGGCAGATGTCCGAGCCGTTGTTGCGGATCTCGAAGGCGCGACGCAGCGAACGGGTCCGCTGTACGGCGCCGAAGTTGAGCTGGGAGGGGACCACCGTGAAGTTACAGGGAGGCAGGTTCACGCCCTCGCCGCGCACCGCGATCTCGAGGATCGACTCGTCGGTGTCGTTCGAAGTGATGCGCACCGTGGACTGAATCTCGCCCACCACGCGGGGGGTGAACTCGATGGTTACGGTCTGGCTCTCGCCGGGCGGCAGCACCGTCGCGTTCGCGTCGGGCGACGTGAAGGACATTGTGCCCATCGTGTCGACTTCGATGCTGCTCACGGTGAGCGGAGCGAAGCCGGTGTTGGTGATGACGATGTTCCGACGCGAGGGCGCGATGAGAGACACGCGGCCGAAGTTCAGGGACGGAGGTAGCACCTCGATGTCCGGACCACCGCCGGTGCCCTGGAGGGTCACGTCGATGTTTCGGAGGGCGGGGTTCTGGTTGTCCGTCTCGAGGCGGAGGGTGCCGAGGGCATCTCCGAGCGAGGTCGGGGCGTAGGTGGCCTCGATGGCCACGGTGTCCCCCTCGTTGAGCACCTGCGGGCGGGCCGACTCCACCTCGAAGGCAGGGTCCGAGTCCTGGGTGATGGCCCAGCTGACGAGCGTGACCTGCTCGTTGGCGATGTTCTCGCAGGTGACCGACTGGTTCTGCGACGAACCGGGGTTGATCTGGCCAAAGTCGAGCGTGGGCGGACGACAGCGGAGGCCGGCCTCGACGCCGAAGCCGGTGAGCGATACGCGGACGTCGCAAACGTCGGCGGCGCAGGCCTTCAGCGTGAAGTTACCATCCGAGCGGGTGCCCGCCACGTTGGGCGTGAACTGCACCTCGAGGCTCGCCGTCTTGTTGGCGCCGAGCTGAAAGCGGCCCTGGTCGTCGAGCACGAAGTCACGCGAGCGCACGCAGAACGTCGACGGGTCGTTCTGGTTTTGGTCGCAGCGGCGGATGTTGGTGCCGTTGCTGTAGGTGATCTCGGCGTCGACCTCGGAGTTGTTGGTCAGCTGGATAGGCAGGGTCTTGGTGGTGCCCACCACGACGTTGCGGAAGTCGACGCGGTCGGGGCTCACCTCGAGCGTCGTGGTCACGCCGTTGCCCGTGATCTGAATCTCCGGGTTGATCTCGTTGCCCTCGCCGTCACGGACGTTGGTGGCGACGCGAATCACGGAGGGGATGCGGCCGAGGTCGTCCGGCGTGAAGGTCACGTTCACGGCGGCCACGCCGTCGGGCTGGACGCTGATCGACTGTGGGTTGGACTGACCGTCGACGGTGAACTCGTACACCTCGACGAAAGGGTTACCCTTGTTCAGGTCGAACGTGAGGACGGAGCCGCCCGTGTTCCGGATGAACAGGGTCTCGGTTCCGGTGGTGCCCACCTGGACGTTCCCGAAGTCGACGGATGGCGGGTCGATCTGAATGGCAGGGGGACTAATCTGAATCCCAACGTCGTCCTCACACCCGGCGAGACCCACGAGCGCACCCAGGGCTAGGGCCGGCGCTGCTCGCAGGAGGTAGCTATCAAAACGCATGTACTCAAATCTCCTATCGCTGCCCTCGAGGCAGACAAGAAGCTCCCAGGTCCTGTGTCCCAGACGTGGGGCCCGTCACATTCGTGTCTGACTTTTTCGTTTCCGTTCGATTTTTTTCCAGTCACCACTACGCCGTAGACATGGCTCGGGGATCAGACCGCAGAACGCGGCGTCTGGAGCGGCTCGACGCCATCGCTCGGAAGACCCGTACAGATTCGTTTTTACTGGGTTTCTTAGTGGTTCTGGCCTGCGTGGGGCTCGGCGTCACGCGCACGCTCGGAGTGGGCAGCTGGGAGTATTGGCTCGTCGTGCTTGGGGTTTACTCGGGGGCTGGGGTTTTTCGGGTGGCGGTCCGGGGATGGTCCGAGGAAACCCCACTTCTTCCTCGGATGATTCGGGCGCTGGCGCACTGGACGGCCCCCCTCCTTCTGCTCGTGGGCCTCTACTTTCTAGAGCAGCGGGGCCAGGTCAGAGCGGACGCCGCGGTGGCCTCTACGCTCTTCCTCATCACCGCTTCCTGTTTCACGGCGGGACTCCATCTCGATCCTTTGTTCCTCCCCCTCAGCGCGGTGCTGCTGGTCATGGCCTCGACGGAGATGGTGGCCGGCGAGTCGGGGCTGGCGGTGTGGGCGACGTCCCTGACGGCGAGCGCCCTGGCCGTCGGCCTCTTTGCCCTCGTCACCGGGCTGCGAGCGCGGGCCCGCGAAGACCTCGACTGAGCACGGCTCTCGGCCTAACTAGGCCGCTCGCTCAGCGATTTCCGCCAGGGTGCAGACCTCTCGGGCGTCGGCCAGGGTTTTGAACAACGCGCGGAACGCGGCGATCTTCTCCGAGGCTGGCTGCCGGAGGTCCGGCTGCGCGGCGGCAAGCTCGGGCGGCGCCCCGTCGGAGCCGTCGATGAGGTCAATGGCGTGCATCTCGAACACGAAGGGCTCTGCTCGGTTGAGCGCGCCCTCGAGGAGTCCGGACCGGACCGATTCGGAGAACAGCACCCAGCTCGTCCCGATGAGCGGCACCCGGCCGGCCCCCACCGCCATGGGGATTTCCACGAGCCCGCCTTGGGGGTCCGGACGCCAAGGAGCTTCCGGACGCATGCGATACGGGCCACGGGGGCCCCAAAAGGCTCGGAGATCCCCCACGAGGGAGGCCGAGGGGCGTCCGGACAGACGATAGCGGCCGATCGCGCCGGCCCGCGCCCCCCAATAGGCCGGGGCGGGCAGCAGCGACGAGTCGTAGCGATAGCCGAGGCTCTCGACCACCTCGAGGAGGTCCGGGGTGGTGTTGTAGCCAGGAGCGCGAAATCCGCACACCCGGCCGTCGGGGGAGGCGGCGCTCAGGGCGGCGTCGGCTCGCCGAAGGTCCGCCTCGATCTCCTCGCGGCTCCGTTTCGTCAGCCGGTAGTCGTGAGACCAGGAATGTGAGGCGAGCTCCGAGTGGGTCTGGGCGAGGCCCTCGGTGAGGTGGCGGCCGGCACGCTCGACGTCGGAAGCGATGAAGAAGACCGTCCCTCGGAGGCCAAACTCGTCGAGAAGCGCGAAGAAGCGGGGGAGAGCCACGGTATAGATGGGGTCAGGTTCGAGGTCCTGCGCCCCGAGCCCGTGGATAGCCCCGTAGAAACGAAGGGCGTCCACATCGATGCTGATCGCGGCGGTGGGCGCCCTGAGGCTCACGCGCTCACTCCCCCTGAACCCGAATCACGTAGACGAGCTTGGCTACGTTTCGAAGCACGCGGGGTACGCGCTTGGTGAGCTGGATGGAGGGGGCTCGCTTTTCGAAGAGCTCGAGCGGGATTTCGACCACCCGCTTTCCGCTTCGCTCCGCCCGGATCACGAGCTCGGAGGCGAACATGTCCTTGTCGACGACGCACGCCTCCACGACCTCCATCATGGTGGCTCGACGGAAAGCCTTGAGTCCGTGGGTGTCGGTGCCGCGGAATCCGAGGCTGACCCGGAGGATGCCGTTGATGATTCGGGTCGCGGCGCGCCGACCGAGGGGGCGCCGATCTCGAGCTCCCCGCATGACCTTGCTCCCCACCACGAGGTCGAAACCACCGTCGTCCCCGACGAGCAGCTCACTCGCTCGACGGTGAAAATCGATGTCGCAGATGTCGATCTCGTCGCAGTGGATGTAGAGGCCGCGGGCCTCGTGGATGCCGCGCCGTAGCGCGGCGCCGTAGTTCGGCTCCCCCAAGGAGAACCAGCGGACTTCGGGGATCTCTTGGGAGAGCTCCTCACAGAGATCCGGAGTGGCGTCGCGGGATCCGTTCTCCGCGACGATGATCTCGAAAGGGCGACCCATCTTCTTTACGCGGGCATGAAGCTCTCGGATCGAGCCCTCGATAATGGGGGCCTCGTTGTGCACCGGAATGATGAAGGACATCTCCGGTGGAGGGTGGGTCGCAGTCTGCGCATCGGAGCTGGGGACGTCGATCACGGCCATCCTTGGCCCGCCCGGAGCCCGGGGGGCGGCGGGAAGCTATGCAAAAGCGGCAGAGATGACAAATCGGGAGATCGCACGACATCAGGGCGGCGCCGAGAGCCGGAGAGCCTCGCGGAGCTGGGCCGCGTCCGCCGTATCCCCCGCCCGGTCGAGGTAGTCGCGGAACCCTTGGTAGGCTCCGGGGTCGCCCCGAAGGGCCAGTAGGGTGGCCCGAAGACGATGGCAGGCGGGAAGATCTGCCGTCGCAATGCACTCTCTCAGGGTGCCCCGGGCGTCTTCGTAGGCGCCGCGGGAGAGCTGTTCGCGGGCCGTGTCGTACAGTGATCTCCCGTACGCGATCTCACTCTCGCTGGGCGTGGGGGCGAGGGCGGGAGCGGTCGGGGCGGCGGACGGACTCGGGAGGGGGAGCAAGGTGACCTCGACGTTGGGCGGCGGGCGATCGGGGTGGAGCAGCCAGCCGAGCGCGAAGCCCAAGAGGAGGGTCGAGGCGGCGACGGCCGCCGCCGCTCGTCGCGCGCGTCCGCGCTGGGCACGCTCCGCTGCGAGAGCTTCGATGGTCTCCTGAAGGCGGGCGTTTTTCTGCTCCAAGAGGGTGAGTCGCGCCCGCTCGATGCCCGCCGCGCGCGCCGGCTCGTGCTCCGGGCCCGCGGCGTGGGTGAAGACCGGAGACGCGGGTGGAGGCGTCGGAGTCGGATCGTCGGGAGCCAGAGGGGCTGCGTCGGGCGGGATCTCTGCCGGACGGCGTCCTCCCACGGGGGGCAAGGTCAGGCGGCGTCGAGGTTCGGCGTCCCGGGGAGGCGCGGTCTCCGCTGGTTCGAGCGTGGCCGAGGTTTCGGTTCGAGCATCCGACTGGAGATCGCTCGTGGGCGAGGGCGAAAGAAAACTCTGATCGAGCACCGGGAGGGCTTCGGTGGTCCCTCCGGCCCGAGCTTCGCCGGCGGGGCGCTCGAGGTCGGCGAGGAGAGCGTCATCGACCTCCGAATCGACCGGCCACGACGGCTGAAGGTTGAGCCCCTCGACGTGCGCGCTGAGGGTTCGAGCGTCGAGGGAGTCTCCGACCACGGCCGAAATCGCGGGCCCGACGTCGGAGGACTGGGGGAAGCGATCGGCAGGGTCCGTCTCGAGCATTCGGCCCAGCACCTGAGTCATGTCCGGCCAGCGCCCGCCGGTGGGAAGGCGGGTCCAGTCGATCTCGAGGGCGCGCCGGAGCATCTCCAGGACCGGGACCCCCATCGCGAGGCGCGGGGCGGGGCCGCGCGCACCCAGCTCGAAGAGCAGACGCCCCAGGGCGAACTGATCCGAAGCAGGGCCGGGTGCCTGGCCGTCGAGGACCTCCGGAGCCATGAAGCCGGGGGAGCCTAGGATGTCGTTCATGGCGGTAATACGGGTGGCGTTGGACATCCCGCTGATGCCGAAATCCGTGAGGACCGCCCGACCGTCGGGCCGGACGAGCACGTTCGCCGGTTTGATGTCGCGATGGATGACGCCCATGGCGTGGAGGTGGGTCAGCGCGTCCGCGAGCTCCGTACCCAGCTCGACGAGGGGCTCGAGCTCGAGCGGACCCTTGCGCCGTAGGGCCAGGAGGCTGAAGCCCTCGATCTTCTCCATGGCCAGATAGAGCAGACCGTCGATCTCGCCAGCGCCGTGAAAGCGGACGATGGACGGGTGATCGAGCTGCTCGAGGATGCGGGCCTCACGCTGAAATCGTGCGCGTTGGTGGTCGGGGTCGTCGCCCGCCGGGCGCACGACCTTGAGGGCCACAGACGTGCCCTCCGGGCTCAGCGCGTCGAAGACCACGCCCATCCCCCCCTGACCCAGCTTTCCCCGGATCGCATACGGACCGATACGCTCCCGGCGAGGGATCGAGGGAGAGCCGGATGACGCAGGGTGTGTGGGGGCCAACCTGCCAGCAGCGTCCTACGTCGGTCCTCGCCCGGCAAGGCGTCAGATGCGCAGGCCGAAACGGCGTTGGCGAGGCCGTTCGGCCGTGGTACGCGCCACCGGCTCATGGACCTCCTGAAGCGCCTCCAGGTCGCCGCCGCGTGCGGGCTGGGGCTTCTGACGCTCGCCGCGCCGACCGAGGTGCGAGGGCAAGAGCTCTCTGCGACGTCCTCGTCCACGATTGACTACGAGACCCTCCGGCGACAGCTCCGAGACGAGATCAAGTCCGAGCTTCGCGAGGAACTGCTGCGGGAGCTCGAGGCGGCCGCGCCGCCCCCGGCCGCGGTGACGCCAGACCCGGTGGCCGAGGAGGGCTGGCGATGGGAGGAGCCGGTGCGACCCGAGCTCAACCTCCTCGAGATCGACGGGTACTTCCGGTTTCGCTACGACTTCTTCGTCGACCTCGATCTCGGCACTTACTACAACCGAGGGAGCGAGGACGGGGGCTTCGAGAATCAGCGGGAGGAAGGCCCCTTCATCCCCGGCGTGACCTCGCCCCCGGTGCCGCTGTGCAACACGGACGTACGGACCCGAGGTCTCGTCAATCCTATGTCCCCGGAGGAAGGCCCGGCGGCGAGCTGCTTCAACGAGCGGGGAGAGTCGGACACCTTGGGCGGCGCCAACGTTCGCTTCCGCCTCGAGCCCATTTTGAACGTCTACGAAGACATCAAGATCAAGGCTCAGATCGACATCCTCGACAATCTCGTCCTCGGCAGCACCGCGGACGGAGGCTACAGCGGCCTGTCGCCGCTGGCCGCCCTCACCCAGACCCAGCTCAGCCCCTCGGCTGGGGTCAACACGATCTGGCGGGACTCCATCCGGGTGAAGCGGGTGTGGGGTGAGTACATGACGCCCCTCGGCCTCCTCTCCTTCGGGCGGATGCCCAACCACTTCGGTATGGGCATCTCGGCCAACGATGGCGAGGGCTTGGACCAAGACTTCGGAGACTCCGTGGACCGGGTCCAGTTCGCGGCCCAGATCGGCGACTTCCTCATCGCCCCGGCCTTCGACTGGGCCGCCAGCGGACCCACCTCGGTCAACACCCTCCTGCCCCAGGGCCAACCCTTCGATCGCGACCAAAGCGACGACGTCGATCAATACGTCCTCACCATCACCAAGATCGACAGCCCCGAGATGCGGGATCGCAAGCTGGCCAGCGATGAGATCGTCTTCGATTTCGGGACCCAGGTCATGTATCGGACCCAAACCACGGACAGCCGCGTGACCGCGGACGGCGCCGGGGCCACCACCGCGGATGATCCTGCGTTCACCGGCCAAGCTACGACTCGTCAGGCTGTCCTGCGTGACGCCTGGTTCGTCAACTATAGCGCCTGGGCCGAGCTTCGCTGGCGCAAGCTCACCGTCACTGCGGAGTACGCCGGCTCGGTGGGGAGCATCGGCGACCGGACCTCGGTCAACGGGTCTTTCGTTGGCCCCCCCGAGGACGGCGAGGTGCGGGACATCGACATCAACCAGCACGGCGGATCTCTCCGTGGGACCTACGCCCTCCTGGACGACAAGCTCCACATCGAGCTGATGCTGGTGGCGGCGAGTGGCGACGATGCGCCAGGCTGGGGGCTGTTCCCCCTCTTGGACCGCACCCCCGCGAATGGTGACTGGGACGGAAACCAGGCTCCGGCCGGGGACAACGCCATCACCAACTACCGCTTTGATCCCGACTTCATCGTCGACCTCATATTCTGGCGGCAGCTCGTGGGCGGCATCACGGATGCGTTCATCGTGCGCCCCAGCATTCAGTACGACCTCACCGATGAGCTCGGCGGGCGCCTCGACCTCATCTACTCCCGTTCGTGGTTCGGCGAGTCCACGCCTTCGGGGAGCTTCAACAACGTAGCTGCGACCGACATCGGAGGCACGGACCTGAATCTCGGCTTCGAGGCGGACGTGTCTCTCTTCTTCCGCTCCGAGCGCGGCTTCACGGCCCAGCTCCAGTACGGCATCTTCATTCCCATGGATGGCCTCGACCGGCAGGTCTTCCTCGACGCCAACCAGACGGCCGTGCCCGACGACCGGCTCTCGACGTTCAACAATGAGCCGGTGGGTCGTCTCGACGCTCAGATCGCCCACACCGTCCAAGCCTTGCTCGCCATTACCTTCTGACCTCTCCCGGTCGAAGGACCCCTTTTCCGGTCGCCGGAGACCCGATCGCTTCGAGATGAGCCGCTCGCGCCCGCTCAGGGCGTGCGGTCCTCCCCACTCGTCTCTTCTCGACACGACGCAGTTCGTGCGGTGATTCATGTTTTGATGGTTCGTCTTCAAGTCTGAGGTGCCGGGTCGACCTCCCCTTTCGTCGACCCATGAAAGCATCGCATCTATCTCTCCCCAGCATACTATTCGCCCTCGCCGGATGCTTCCCAGAAGCCTCCGTGGACTGGGCGCCTCAAGTCGAAGAAGAAGAGCCAACGCCCTCCGTCGGAGCGAGCACCGGCGAGCCTGCCGAGACTTCGCTGACCGAAACCACCGGTCGCTCGCTGCTCGATGAGTTCGCTCCTGCGGACTCGGGCCTTGTCGTAGACATGGTGGCCTCGACCCGAGGGGTCGGGGCCTCGGAGATCTCCGGCCGGGCGGACGCTCCTTATCTGCAAGACGGCTTTGCCAACGCGGTGGCGCTCTTCGCTCGTGAACAGCCCACGGCGGTGGGCAGCATCGAAGAAGGCCTTGGAGGCCCGCTCCTCGACGCGGCCACCTCGGAAACCGGCGGAGTGGGCGCGATGATTCGCCACGCCGCGGACGTACTGGGCGACGCCGCCTGGGACGCAAGCGCCGAGCCGCGGCAAGGTCTCGAGGCTGCGGCCCAGGCGATCTGCGCTCGATTCAAAGACTCTGACGCCTGCGGACCGGCCGTGGGGGACCTCCCCGAGGCTCTCGAGCAGGCCCTGGCTCCGGTTCTTTGGGCCATTCACGATGGCGTCGTCGCTCGCCTCGAGCGAGACGCCGCCCTCGAAGTGCGGGATGCCGATTGGTGGGCCCTGCACGGTGGAAAAGGTCTCCTCGCGGCCAAGGACATGGAGGGCTACAACGCCGACTTCCCGGAGGATCGAACCTTCCTTAGCGAGACTCGGGGCAAGCTCTTTGGCGCCGCGGCGGCCATCGCGGACGCCGTGCAGGCCGTCGACTGGTCCGTGTTTCGGGGCCTCGATGTGACC
Source organism: Myxococcota bacterium (assembly GCA_039819565.1). Taxonomy (GTDB): domain Bacteria; phylum Myxococcota; class Kuafuiibacteriia; order Kuafuiibacteriales; family Kuafuiibacteriaceae; genus JAHQVK01. Next base: position 17,132 of record JBCBRU010000040.1, read on the forward strand.
TATGACTTCCAAACCCCGGCGGGATGGATCCGCGTTCGTTGCTCGGAGAGCTGCGAGTACGAAGACAACGGCGAAGACATTCTCTTCCTCCTCGATACGGGCGGCGACGATCTGTATCTGAATCAGACGGCCAGCAACACGTCTGGCGCCAACGCCGTGAGCGTGGTCGTCGACCTCGGCGGAAACGACCGCTACGGCTACGAAGCCGCCGAGAACGCCAACCTCGATGGCCCGCGACTGCCCCTCGACGCCGACGGCGTGGTGACCGTCGACGGCCGCATCGAAGAGGGCTCGGCGTCCGAGGCGGCGCGCCAGGGGGCGGCTCGAAACGGCATCGCCATGCTGTTCGACCTCGGAGCCGGTGAGGATCAATATGTCGCGCTTCGAGCGAGCCAGGGCTATGCCCATCAGGGCGTCGGCGTCCTCTTCGACGATGGGGGTCGCGATACCTATCTCGCTGAGGACGTGGCCCAGGGGGCCGGGCAATTCGGCATCGGTCTCCTCGTCGACCTCGGAAACGACGACGACGTCCGTCGCTCGAGCCGCGGCTCTCAGGGCTTCGGGTACGTGGCCGGAGTGGGAATGCTCGTGGACGCGGGCGGGGACGATCAGTACGACTGCCATCCCGACCACGGCGGCGACCCGGCCTATTTCGCCCCTCAGATGCCTGGCCGCGCCAACGCCAGTTTTTGTCAGGGCGCCGGCCTCGGCTTTCGCATCAAGGACGCGCGCTACTCCCTCGCCGGAGGGGTGGGCATTCTTCTCGATGCGGGCGGCGACGATCGCTATCGGGCCGGGGTGTACGGGCAGGGCGTAGGATACTGGCAGGGATTTGGATTTCTGTCTGATCGATCAGGTTCGGACAGCTACGATGCCTTCTACTACGGGCAGGGGGCGTCGGCGCACTTCGGGGTGGGATACCTCGCCGATGGCGGTCCCGGAAACGACACGTTCAACGCAGAGCTCGCGGCCGAAACGATGCTCCTGGGGGCGGCCAATGATTTCTCCGTCGCCGTGTTCATCAACGAGCAGGGCGATGACACCTACTCGCTGCCCGGCCGGGCCGCGAGCGTGGCCTCCTGCGGCAGCGTGAGCCTCTTCGTGGATAACGGTGGTCGCGATACCTATTCGTCCTCCTCGGGCTCCACGGCCGGGGTCGCCCTCTCGCAGGCCTGCGGACAGAATACGGACGTCGTGAGCAGCGCCATCTTCCTGGACGTCGGGGGCATGGACGACTGGAGCGTGGCCTCGGGCCAGATCGGCAACGACGCCCGCTGGGCGGACGGCGAGATCAACCCTGGCGAGTGGGTCTACGCCCGGGACGTGCCCGGCGGAGACTCCGGGATTCACGTCGGCGTTCGCTGAGGTCGAGCCGCCCGCGGCCGCAGCGTCTCGGGTCGACTTCTGTGCTGGCCGCGGCGGCCTCTTGACGCCCGCCGCCTCCCCGTCGGATGGCGGCGGCATGTCCGAAACCCCCAAAAAGAAACCATGGGGAGGGCGCTTCGACGCCCCGACCGATGCCCTGGTCGAAGCCTACACCTCGTCCATCGATGATGACCGACACATTGCCCTCGACGATGTGGAGGGCAGCATCGCCCACGCGACCATGCTCGGGGAGGCCGGCATCGTCTCGATCGCAGAGTCCCAGGCCATGGTCCGAGGCCTCGAGACCATTCGCGGCGAGCTTCAGGCGGGGACCTTCCCTTGGGACGTCACCTTTGAGGATGTGCACATGAACGTGGAGCGGCGCCTGGCGGCCCTCGAGGGCGAGGCGGTGGCCGGGAAGCTCCACACCGCCCGCTCGCGGAACGACCAGGTCGCGCTCGACAGTCGCCTCTATCTGCGTCGCCGCCTCCGCACCATCGCGGATCACCTGCGAGCTCTGGAAGAAGCGCTCGTGACGCGAGCCCGTGAGCACCTCGACACCCTCATGCCCGGCTATACGCACCTACAGCGCGGCCAGCCGGTGCGGCTCGCTCATCATCTCCTCGCCTACCGAGAGATGTTCGCTCGCGACCGGGGGCGAGTGCAGGACGCGTTGCGTAGATCTTCCGTATCGCCGCTGGGCGCCGGAGCTTTGGCGGCCAGCCCTCATCCCATTCGTCGGGAGCGGGTCGCGGAGCTTCTCGACCTCCCCGCGATCACGCCCAACTCCATGGACGCGGTCGGCTCCCGGGACGCGCTCCTCGAGGCCATGAGCGCGGCCGCCATCTCGATGGTGCACCTCAGCCGGCTCGCCGAAGAGCTGGTCCTCTGGAGCTCCGCGGAGTTTGGCTTCGTGGTCATCGGCGATGCCTTCACCACCGGTTCCTCGATGATGCCCCAAAAGAAGAATCCGGACGTAGCCGAGCTCGTGCGAGGCCGCACGGGGCGGGTGATCGGAGACCTCGTGGCCCTTCTGGTGACCCTGAAGGCCCTGCCCATGACCTACAACCGTGATCTTCAGGACGATAAACCCCCACTCTACGACGCCCTCGATACTTGGGGTGCGGCCCTCGAGGTCACGGCCCGGATGATCCCTGCCGTAGAGTTTCGCGTCGCACGCATGAAAGATGCCTTGCGGGAGGGCTTCGTGACCGCAACCGAGCTGGCGGACTATCTCGCTGCGGAGCGGGGAGTGCCCTTCAGGGAGGCCCACGAGGTGGTGGGGAAGATCGTGGCCCACTGTGTGAAGGAGGGGCGGGTGCTCGATGACCTCTCCGGGGACGACCTGCGTCGCTTCGATCCGCGCTTCGGCGACGACGCCCTGGCGTGGCTGGATCTCGAGGCGGCCGTCGAGCGTCGGGATGTCCCGGGGGGACCCGCGCGTCGCCGCGTTCTCGCAGCCATCGAGGCGGCGGAGGCGGAGATGGGCCGCGGCTGACCCGGGGGCCCGGAACGGAGCACCTGCACCCGCATCGGCCGTGGGGCATGCGGGACACGGCCGTAACGCTTGCGAAGCCCGCCTCGTCTGCGCCAGATTCGCGGCTTATGACCGCCCCGGCCTCGATAGCGTCCCGCCTTCATGGCGCCCTCAGCGCCATCGTCACTCCCTTCGATGCGCACGGGGACCTCGATCTGAAGGCCTTGTCGCGTCTGGTCGAGGTTCAGCTCGAACGGGGCATCGATGGTCTCGTGGCGTGTGGGACCACCGGTGAGACGCCCACCCTCGACGCCGACGAACAGGAGAAGGTCATCCGGACCGTGGTCGAGGTCGTCGCCGGTCGGGTCCCGGTCATCGCCGGCACCGGGTCGAACGATACGCGGGCCAGCGTCCGGAACACCGCCAAGGCCTCGAAGTGGGGCGTCGACGCGGCGTTGGTCGTGTGCCCGTACTATAACAAGCCCACCCAGGAAGGCCTCTTCCGTCACTTCACCGCCGTCGCCCGCGATGGCGGGCTTCCGGTGGTGGCCTACAACGTTCCGGGGCGCACCGTTTCCGATCTGTTGCCCGAGACCTTGGGCCGTCTCGTGGAGGACAAGGCGGTGGTCGCGATCAAGGACGCGACCGCCAACATGATTCGGACCACGGAGATCGTGGCCGCTCTGCCTGCGAACGCCGACTTCGCGCTCCTCTCCGGCGACGACTTCACCATTCTTCCCTTCGTGGCCTGCGGAGGGCAGGGCGTCATCAGCGTGGTCAGCAACATCTGTCCCGGTGACACGGCGCGCCTGGTTCGCCTCGCCGCGGCGGGCCAGTACGAGGAGGCTCGACCTCTTCACGGGCGGATCGTAGCTCTCAGTCGCGCCTTGTTTTGTTCCTCGAACCCCATCCCTCTCAAAGCCGCGCTGGAGATGGGGGGCTGGTGTCAGCAAGTCACCCGGCTACCTCTCGAAGGGGCCAGCGAGGAGGTTCGATCGGTGGTTCGAACCGCTCTCGAAGCTTACGCGCCGGGGCGGGCCCTCGACGGGTTCATGTCCTGACGTGGTGAGGGTCGTCGTATCTGGCGCCGGAGGGCGTCTCGGCTCTCGGATCCTCAGTCGCCTGGTCGAAGCCGAGGGGGTCGAAGTCACGGGGGCGCTGGTTCGACCCGGTTCACGGCACGAGCAGCGGGTCTTGGCGGAGGGCGTCACGGGGACGTCGAGTCTCGACCTCCTCGGGGATCGACCGGTCCTCATCGAGGCGGCCTTGGTGCCCGCCGCCCTCGAGCACGTGGCTCGGGCCGCTGACTTCGGAGCTCCGGTCTGCGTGGCCACGACCGGCTTCGATGCCGCTCAGCGGCGGGTCATGGACGCGTACGCCGCCCAGATTCCGCTCCTCATCGCGCCCAATCTGAGTCTCGGAGTGAACGTTCTCATCGACCTCGCGGCTCGCGCCGCCCGCGCCCTGGACGGCTATCACCTCGAGGTTCTCGAGATGCATCACGCCCGGAAGAGAGACGCCCCGAGCGGCACCGCGTGGGCTCTGGCTCAGGCCGCTGAGGAGGCTCGCGGGCGAGACCTCGACCGAGACGCCATCCTCGCCCGAGCCGGAGAGACGGGTCCTCGCGGGGAGCATGAAGTCGGCCTACAGACGCTGCGAGGGGGAGACGTCATCGGTGAGCACACCGTCTTTCTCGTGGGCGAAAGCGAGCGAGTGGAACTCACCCACCGCGCCGCCACTCGGGACGCCTTCGCTTCGGGAGCGGTCGCGGCCGCTCGATTTCTGGGCGACCCAGCCCTGGGACCCGGCCTGTACACCATGCGGGACGTTCTCCGGCTGTAGCCCGAGAGCAGCCGCGCCAGCGGCACGGGCTGCCTCGGACGTAACGCTCGACGGAGGCCGTACCTCGGTATGACGGAGTTCGGTCGTCGAGCGTTCCGCTCAGCCGCCGACCACCGCCCCGAGATGAGAGGGGGCGGGGACTTCGACTCGAGGAGCGTCGGCCCAGAGCTGGTCTAGGGCGTAGAAGGCTCGAGCGTCCTCGTGGAACACATGGACGACGATGTCTCCGTAGTCGAGAAGGATCCAGGGGCCCTGACCTTCGCTGTGAACCGGCCGGATTCCGCGTTCGTTGCGCAACACGTCCTGCACGGCCTCGGCTATGGCCCGGGTCTGGCGGTCGCTGTAGGCGGTAGCGATGACCAGCATGTCCGTGTAAGACGAGTGTCCCTGAAGATCGATGATCGTCAGGTTCTGACCTTTCTTGTCTTGCGCGGCCCGGGCGGCGTCGAGCGCCATCATCTTGGGATCGATCTCGATGTCCTCCTTCTTCCAGGAGCGGGCGACCCGCTCTTCCGGGGCCCATAGTATCAACCCCGCCGGCTGCGGGGAGCGCCTTTCGTGCTTCTCGACTTCCGCGCTACGCTCTTGCCCCCACCATGGGTGAGGTCACGAGGCGCAACGACGTTGACGACCACAGATGGCGGCTGGATCCGTTGGTGGCGATCCTACCTGGACCTCGTGCAACGCTGGTCGTCTCCTCGCCCCACGCGTGGGGCGAGATCTCCGCGTCGTCCTATCAAGTGCAGCTGCTTCTAACCTTTCGAGAGGCGCGATCGATTCGCCAGACCTTGGCCGAGTTTCCGTTCAACAAGGCGGAAAGCCACGACTTTTTGGTGAGCTGCGGGCGCTTGGGGCTCCTCCGTAAGGCCGACGCGGAGGGCGCCGTGGAGCCGCCGGAGCGGGTGCCTGCGAAGCCTCGGTTCGCCGGCGCGCCCTCTCCCGACCCCGAAGCGCCGGCCGCCTTCACCTTCCTCGGTATTCCGTTCGACGGAAACACGACCGGTGTTCCCGGCGCGCGCTTTGGACCGCCGGCGCTGCGCGCATCGTCAGAGGGTTTACGATATCTCCTTGATCCCCTCACACAGCTGCCGGCGGGATTTCACGACTTCTCATCGGGGAGAACCCTACTCTCGGGCGTCAGTCTCGCGGACGCGGGCGATGTGTACGTGAGCCCTGGTGAGGACGGGCCCGAATTGTACGCGCGGGTGACGGACGTGGTCCGCGACCTCCTCGAGACGGGGACGGTGCCGCTCATCGCGGGTGGCGACCACAGCCTCACGGCCCCGGTGCTGCGGGCTTTTCCGGATCACCCCCTCCAGATTCTTCATCTGGATGCCCACACCGATCTCGGGGACGTTGAACGGGGCGACGGTACCGGGCTTCATCACGGAAATGTCTTCTCCGTCGTGCTGGACGAACTCCCTCACGTCGTTGAGATTCGTCAGGTAGGGTTGCGCGGGATCATCGAAGCCTCGTCCGCCTCCCCACGCGAGAGGGTCCGTCCGATGGGCATGGACCGCTTTCGCTCAGAAGGGGCAGAGGCGGCGCTGTCGGGCTTGGATACCGACATTGCAACCTATATTTCAATTGATGTGGACGTAGTTGACCCATCGTTCGCGCCCAGCACCGGGACGCCGGTTCCTGGGGGGCTGTTTCCTCATGAGCTGAAGGGCCTCTTGCGTGCGGCAGGGCGTCAGCTACGCGTCGTGGGGGTGGATATCATGGAGGTGGCGCAGCCGGCTGGGCCCGCCGACGGCACGGCCGGGGTTGCGGTCGAAGCCTTGCTCCACGCGGCTGACGGCGTCCTTCAACGCATGCTTAGCGACCTCAGCTCCCTCCCCCCGGAAGGTTACGGAGAGAATCAATGACGGAAGAGTCTGCCCCTAAGAACTTAGGCATGCCCCTCGAAATGGCGAGGAACAACCTTCGCGAAGACCCCAGCACACACGCGATCGCAGAGGCGCTGGGCGTCGAGGTCGAGGACTACATCGATCGGGTCCTCGAGTACGCGACCCATCCGGACAAAGAAGTGGAGGTCGAGCTCCTGGATGATGAGGCGGCGGCCGAGCTGGGCCCCGACGCGCCCTCGATGGCGCAGGTCATGGAGTGGATGAACGGGGTTGCAAGCGGGGATATCGACCTCGACGATCGGGTGAAGATCGCCGAATCGGACGGCTTCACCACCCAAGACGCCCCCTCCGAAGTGCTTCGGAGAGAAGCCGGAGCCGAAGCGCCGGTGCGGCGAGCGCCCGGGGTCGAACAGATTCAGCGGGGCTCGAAGCGCGCGAGCGCTCCCGAAGCAGGCTCTGCCCTCAAGGACCAGCTCCTGGCCCAGCAGCGAAACCTTCAGCTCGGCATGGACGCTCGACGAGCCGCCAAAAAGCCCAAGAGCTAGAGCCCCGCCGGCCCTCGGCTTTCTGCAGCGGCACGTCCTCAGGAGAACATGTGGGGGAACATGACCCGAGCGTGCTGGGCGGCGGCCATCTCCAGGATGTTGTTTCGGGCCGCGGGGGGGGCGGCGGGGAAGCCTCCCGACCCGGTCACTCCGCGCACGATGTCGAAAATGTCCCCTGCGGTTCGGGCGTTCGCGAGCATCCCTCCGATGGCGGCGATCGGTCCCGGGAGGAGGGCCGCGAACGGGCTGTTCATGAACTTCTGCGCGAACTTGCTGACGAAGGAGGGCAGCTTGATCTTGTCCAAGATCTTGCCAACAGCCTTCATCGGCTCGCTGATGATCCCGGACAGCAGCTTCTTGCCGGTGTTGAAGATCTTCTTTCCGAAGCTTACGGCGCGACGGATTCCTCGGGCGATACGGCGGAAAATCATGACGATGGCACTCCTTCAGGGACGCCCAGGGGGCGACGAGTCGACGCGCTCCTGCGCGTCCAAGGAGGAGTATCGGCAGGGCCCCGGAGAAGGTGCGTGAAAAACCAGGGAGGCTCAGGAGGGCCTCGACCTGAGGATTCGCGGGAGATTGCGCTCGAGCCCGGTCACGACCTCCCGCGCCTTTCGTAGCCACGGCATGTAGGCTTCGAAGGACTCGGGCATCCTCACCGCGAAGATGCCCCGAAGGCAGGCCTGCGCAAGCTCCGTCATCAGGAGCAGGACCTCGACCCGGCGTGGATCGTAGCCAGGAGCTCGCCCGGAGCGGACTTCGTAGCCCACCTCCTGAGAGAGCGCCTCCAGGGCTACGCGTGCCGACTCCATCAACATCCATTCTCTCTTTCGGAGAACGCCGGTGATCGTAGGCCACACGTCCATCCGGGCCTCATAAGGCGCGTTTCGTTGCGGACCGGTGGCTCGGACGAGGGCGAAACCGGAGAGCTCACCGATGGCCAGATTGACCAGCGAGCGGCTGACTCCCAACCGCTCCGCAACCTCGGTCTGAGACAGCGGGCGGCTCGAGAGCGCCAGCAAAGCCCACACTCGACCGTGAATAGATCGAAAACCCCAGGTCTCGATGAACGCGCCCACCGCATCGCACACTTCGATGACGCGTGGTCGAAGGCGCTCCTCGGCGAGCGCGCCCCCTCCCCCGGACAACTCCTCGACGCTCATGGCCAAAGAATACCCGGGTTCGGTCGAAATTTGTTCAATGAATATTGAACAACGCAGGAACGCGTCCGAACAGTATTTCTAACGATGCAGAGAACGCAGGTCTGTCGCTGGTGCGGCTTGCTGACGCACCATCAATACGGGGTTTCGGATGGTTGGGTCGGAATGCATCTTGTTCAAGGGTCGTTGAACAAGCGGTCGAGGAGATAAGCCAATGGTCAATACGTTGCTCAAACCGGTTCCTGAGGTCATGAGCCGCCTTTCTGGCGTCTCGGCAAAGCATGGGCTCCCTAGCCTCGCCGACACACTGGGCCTCCTCGGTGCTTTCGTAGCGTCGGAGCTCGAAGGCATGGAGCGGGAGCTCAACACCCTCCCGCGCCGCGATGACCTCGTGGGGCAGAGTGCGGCTCATCTCATGAGTCTCGGCGGGAAGCGGATCCGACCCCTTTGCGTGGCTCTGTCCGGCAGGATGGGGCAGCCGGACCCGATGGTCCTGCGCAAGCTGGCCGGAGCGGTGGAGCTGGTGCACAGCGCCACCTTGCTTCACGACGACGTCGTCGATCAGGGGACCTTGCGGCGGGGCAAGCCCACTGCGTGTGCGCTTTACGGCAACGCGGCGAGCGTCTTCGGGGGCGACTGGCTCCTCATCGAGGCTCTGCGTCGAGTGCGGCAAGCGGGCGTCCCCGGGCTTCTCGACCGGCTCCTCGACATCATCGACGAGATGATTCAGGCGGAGTCTATCCAGCTAGAGCGCCGGGGTCAGATCGCCGCGGATGAGGCCACGTACTTCCGAGTCATCGAAGGGAAGACGGCAGCCCTGTTCCGGTGGGCGATGGTCGCCGGGGGCCGAGCCGGGGGGCTGGACGATGACGCCTGCGCGGCTCTCGAGCGCTACGGGAACCACCTGGGGGTGGCCTTTCAGATCGTCGATGACGCCTTGGACATCGACGGAGCGCCCAGGGAGATGGGGAAAGCCCTCTTTACCGACCTGCGCGAGGGCAAGATGACCTACCCCCTCATCGTGGGGATGAGCCGCGACCCGAAGCTGGTGGGACTGCTCGAGGAGGCGGTCCTCGGGTCAG
>JBCBRU010000041.1:0-26141 GCA_039819565.1 Myxococcota bacterium
GTCGCGCTCGAGTGTACGCCGTGGAGACCCAGAACCGAGACCGCGTGGTGCTGCTCGCTCGAATCGAGGCGCCGATGATCACCGGGGTTCAGCTCGATGAGCGGGGAGGATTAGTCCTCGCAACCGCGCCCGACGGGGGCCTTCTCCGTCTGGGGCCGGAGCTTCGAAGCAAGGGTGAGTACGTTTCGATCGAGCAGGATCTGCGGCGTACAGCGCGGATCGGCCGCACCTGGTTCGATGCCGAGCTCCCGAGTGGAAGCCGCCTGGAAGTGCAGCTGCGCTCCGGGAACACCGCGAAAGCGGACGCGACGTGGTCCGCCTGGAGCAAGCCCGTAGACGCTGGCCTTAGCGGGGGGGACGTCGCCCTTCCTCCGGCGCGATACGCCCAGTTTCGAGCCGTACTGCGGGCCGCAAAAACAGGTCAATCTCCCTTGCTTCGATCGATGCACGCTTCGGTGCGACGAGGCAACCGACGGCCCGAAGTACGGTCCGTCTTTCCTCTCAAGCCGGGTGTCTATCTGCGCCCCCTTCCCTCCGAGCAGGAACGCGAGAAAACCGTCACCATCAATGGGAACGCGCTCACCGAGCTCAAGACCCGATCACCCGTCGAGCGGGACAGAAAACGGGCGCGGGCCGGCGTCGAGCCCGGTCTTCGCACGGTGGCCTGGACCACTCGGGACGCCAACGGCGACCGGCTGCTCTTCTCCGCGCGCCTCGTGGACGGACAGGGGACTTCGATCGGTCTGGGCGAGAACCTCGAGACGCCCTACGTGACCTTCGACGGGCGGGCCGTTGCGGACGGTCGCTATCGCGCGGAGATCACGGCTACGGATCGGCCCAGCAATCCGCCGGACGAGGCTCTGCAGGCCGCGGGACGATCCGAAGTCTTCACCATCGACAACACCCCGCCCGTCGTAGAGCGATTTTCTGCGCGGACGACCGGAAAAGGCCTTCAGGTCATGGCGAAGGCCCGCGACGAGACGTCCACTCTCGCTTGGGCCGAGATGAGCCTCGACGGCGGCCCTTGGCTTCTGATCCCGGCCGCCGACGGGCTCATCGACTCGGCCGAGGAGCGTCTGGAGCTGACGGTAAACGACATCGGAGACCTCGCTGGCGGGAAGTCTCCGCGGGTCGTGAAGCTCCGCGTCGAAGACGCCCTAGGCAATCGCGTCACCGCAGAGGCGAAGCTGCCTCAATAGTCGATGAAGCCCACTTAGCGTCGGCATCATCCTTGAATGCAGGCTATCGAAGCTCGTAGGTTGGGGGAGGAACGGCGCAAGAAGCGCCGAGACGGGATGAGCGAGCCGGTACGGATGGACACGTCCTTGACAAGTGGTAAGGACCTGAGCGGGACCCAGCTCGGGCGCTTCACCGTAACCCATCGCCTCCGGGGTGAGGCGAACGACGGTCGTTACCTCGCTCGGATCGAGGGAGAGCCGGGGCTGTTCGCGGTCCAGCCGCTCGGTAACGCCCAGCGACGCCCACGGGCCTATTGGGAGGAGCTGATGCGCGAGGCCGATGCGGCCAAGCAGCTGAAGCACCCCCACATTCTCCGCGTCGTGGAGTACGGAGAGTTCGACGGCGAGCGCTACCTCGTCACCGAGCACGAACGCGGCATCCGGTTGGACCAGCTGCTCGAGCAGCTGGTTCGGGAGCGGGATCACCTGCAGCTCTCAGAGGTGTTGGGACTGGGACTGACGCTCGCCGAGACGGTCGCGTTCATTCAGTCCCGAGCCGGCGAGGATGGCGCTCCGTCCTTCGTTCACGGTCGGATCACGCCGGCGAACCTGGTTCTTTCGGAGAAAGGGGTCCCAAAGCTCGGCGGCTTTGCCGACCCGAGCTCCGCAAACCTGGCCTACCAGGCGCCTGAGCAGCTCCTCGGCATCCCCGCCGACGGCCGTGCCGACATCTTCGCCTTGGGCGTCATCCTCATGGAGCTCCTGGTCGGGCGGCGCGTGTTTCATCGCCCCGACCCGGCCGGCACCATCGGAGCGGTCCTGGGGGGGGCCGTACTTCCGACGCCGGAAACCGTGGACCCGAGAGTACGGCCTCGGGTCACCCAGATTTTCGAGCGCGCGCTCGCTCGGGATCGAGATCATCGCTATCCCTCGGGGCGCATCTTCCACGCCGAGCTCTATGACCTCGCCTCACAGCTCCAGGTGGATCTCTCACCGCGGTCAGTGGCCCTTACCCGACATCTCGAAGTTGCTGCCACGGCGCCCCCGGACACCGTCCCCTCGGTCGAAGCTCATCCCTCCGACGTCACCGAAGCGCCGGCCGTGTCCTTCGCACCTCCCGAGACTCGGCCTGCCCTCGGACGAATTGGGTGGGTGGCGGCGATCGTCGCCTTGGCCGGTCTCCTGATCGGCGGCCTCGTCTTTCTCGGGTTTCAATCGGTGCTCCCGCCCGAGGTGGAGACCCCGATCGTGGACGACCCGGCCCCTCCCCCGGTTGACGACGCGGTTTCCCGCGCGCACCGCTTTGCGGGCATGCAGGCGCTTGAGGCTGGCGACTACACGACGGCGGTTGCGGAGTTCGAGGCGGCCCTGGCCGCGCCAAATCCGAGCAGCGACCTCGACCGGCTTCTCTCCATCGCCCAGAATCTCGAGGCCCGAGCCGAAGCCGTTCCGGAGGAGCCGCCGCCGGAGACCGAGGACACCCCCGCTCCGCCGGAGGTCGAAGAGGAGGCGCTGGGGCTGCTTCTCGTCACCACGGATCCTCCCCGCCTGCTCATCCATATCGACGGAGCCGTGACCGACATGTCGCCAGCCCGGCTCGAGCTACCTCCGGGACGCCACCGTTTGGCGATTTGGAAGGGGAAGAAGCACCGTCTCATCGACCGGAGGATCGTCATTCGAAAGGACGGCGTGGTCCCCATCAATCTGGATCTGACCGAACAGGTCGCAGCCTTGACGCCCTCGCCTCGCCCCAAGGACCCGGTCGAACGGCGTGAAGCCAACCCGCGGGCATCGACCGGTGCGGTTGCCTCAGCCACCACGACGGACCGTACGAAGGACCTACGCTCCGGCCTCACCGGAACCGCTCCGTCGCCTACGCTCGAGGCTCAGGCCGGCGCTCCGTCGGCCGATGAGGCGCGCACGGCCTCGGAAGACAGCGTCGGCGAGGCTCAGGGCCGTGCCCCGACGCCCACCGTGGCCAAGCCGCCCGCACCGCCACCGTCCGTACCTTCCGCCACCGTGAAGAGTACGATGAACAAGTCCTCCGGGAGGTTTCGACGATGTTACGACCGCCAGCTTCGAAGGGACGAGACCGCGGAGGGCACCGTGGCTCTTACGATGATGGTGGATCCCGACGGCCGGGTCAGCTCGGTGAGCATGCGCTCAACATTCTCAAACTCGCGGATGGAGCGGTGTCTGCGACGCGAGGTAGGACGCCTGCAGTTCCCGCCGCACGAGAACGACTTCCCGATTCCGGCGAGGTTTCGTCTCGTCTTCGAACCGACTAGCTGAGGCCGGCTCTCGGCCTTCCCGCCTCATCGACGGCTTTGAGCGCCGACAGGAGGAGGAACTGCGTGTCGATGCCGTCCGGCTCGCCATCGGAGGCATCCCGCACGACGTGAAACTCCGCCCTCCCCTCCGTCCATCGCAGCAGGACTTGCAACCCGGCTTCGATGCGCTGCCAAACGATGCGGCCGAGAACGTCGGCGTCCAGCACTCCCAGCTCCACCAGCGCTTTGCGGAGGGCGTATTCGTCCGTCAGGGCGTCCTGCGGAATCTGGCAGAGCTCCGCCGCCGACAGCCGCTTGGTGGCGTTGATCGAAGACAGCAGAGTGGGCCTTCGCGGGTGCACCACATCGACAACGCGACCTCGTATCATCCGCACCGCTCCACCTCTTCCGTCAGCGTGAATGTGGAGAGTACCCGTCGAACGTTGGCTCGCGAGGAACTCGAGGATGTCGGGCAGAGTGAAGTGAGCGAGGTCGCCCCTCAAGCTAATGTCCTCCGGCGGAGGCCGGGAATGCCCTCTCGGGGGAGGCTCGCGCGGGGGTGGGGTCTCCCGCGCCGCGTCGCCGGGAAGCACCATCGCGCTCGGGATCTCGGATTGGGCGCGCAGGCGACGCCCGAGGTCCCCGAGGCGTCGCCACTGATCCGTCGCCTCGGGCTGGCAGCTCCGGGCCCGCACGAGCATGTGTCGTGCAGCGTCCACGGAGCCGTTGTCGAGCAGCGCTTCGGCGAGACGCAGCCAGACCTCGGGATTGTCCGGCTGCTCTTCTGCGGCCCGACTCAGCGAGCGAAGCACTTCCCAGACCGCCATGGCTCCCCAGGCTATCAGGACGCAAGCAATACGAACAGAAGCAGCAATCTCTGAAATCCGCGCACCTCTGTCGTCCGGAGCACCGCCTAGGGCGTTACGGCCGAGCGTCGGGCCTCGATGGAAGCCGCCATTCGAGCCGCGGAATCGAGCTTTCCGGCACCCTGCCGCCGGATCCAGCCGAGAAGCTCGAGAGCGGTGTCGGGGTCTCCGTCGTCCGCGAAGAGCCGAGCCGCGTCGAGCAAGAGATCCATATCGGTTCGATCGTCGGGAAGAACGTCGGAAAAGGCGACGATCTCGAGATCCGTTTCTACGGCGGGCCCCGGGGCCTCGGCAGGCCCAGAGAAGACGCGCCGAGGGCTCCCTCGGACCTGGGCGCGGTCGAGGAGGATGCCGTCTGGGTCCCAGTGGAGCACTTCTCCGTTCGCGAAGGCGACCGAAACCGCGAAAGCCCCGGCATGCGCCGCGACGGCTCGGTCAGGGCCGATCACGCGAGCCCTGACGGCCCCAGCGAGGACGTCGACAATGACCACCTCCGATCCACGGCCGAGGGCAGCGTGTCTCCCGTGGGCTCCCAGAAAGCGCGTGTCCGCAGCGGGGATATGGCGAGCCCGCCCGTCATGGACATCGAGGACATGAAGCGCGTCCTCGGACAGAACGAGGGCCTTCGCCGCCGTAAGCCGAGCATCTCGAATCGACGCGGCAACGGAGGCGGTCCAAGTGGGGGCGGTTCTCCCCGGGCGAAGGAGCGCCACTTGTCCGGGGCGACGTTCGATGAGGGCGCCGACCTCGCCCACGCCAAGAGGGCGACCAAGGGTGGCCCGAGTCATGCTGCCGACGCTCTCCTCGATCCACCTCACCCGATCGCGCCCTAGGACCGCAATCTGTCCGGCGCCCGATAGCTTGATCTCGTGAGAGGTCGACTTCGGCAACGTGACCTGCCAACGGGGGCGACCATCCAGCGTCACCCGAGCCAGGCGCGCCCGCTCCCGATGGAGGTCCAGGGTAAGCAACTCCTTTTTAACGATGCCGACAATGCTCCCTCGGGCCCGCCCGCGATCTTCGAAAAACCCGCTCGCAGCGGAGATCTCGAGCCATCGATCTCGGCGGAGAAACCACCATTGATGCCCCTGGGCCACGAAGTCGCGTTTTCCCTTCTGGAGCGCCAGACGCCAGCGCACCCGCGGCTTCGCTCCGAATCGAATCGCGTCTCGCAGCGCCGCGAGCGCCTCGTCGCAAGCGCCGCGGCGCTCGGCGTCTCGGGCGCGCTCGAGGGCGGCCTCCACCAGCTCGGGGCGCCGTTGCCCAAGTCCCAAACGCATCCGCTTCGCGCTCACCAGCGTCTCCAAGTGGCTAAACGGGGACCTCTCCAGAGCTCTCTCGTAGGAGAGGAGAGCTCGGCGATAGTCGCCGGTCTGGGCTCGCCCCTCCCCTCTGCCTAGGAGTCGATGCATCGAGAAGGGGAGCTGTCTCGCCCGCAGCCGCGCCTCCGCGCGAGCTGGGGGTGAGGCTTCGACCGCGCGAGCGACGGCCAGCGCGAGCTGCGTCGCCATCGCGTCGAGGTCTGAAGCGGGGCCCTCAGCGCGAGCGGTCGTGGTCCCGTCCAGGCGGATCTCCGTCTTTATGTGAACCCCGGCCCGGTCCGCCGCGGGAGGCTCAACCCTAACCGAGATCGTGCGCCCCGGCAGTGCCGCTCGTCCGAACGCGGCGGTGGCGCGGGCGGCCACGACGGTGAGGTCCAGACGATCGAGCCGCTCGCCCACCGCCGACAGGAGCCGGCGCTCGATCCACCCGGGGCTGCCCCCTTGTTCCACGAGCAGGAGCGGCTCTTCGGCTGCGGCCTCACTCACGGACCCCGCGACCAGGAGAGCGCATGCTATGTTGCGGGTCATGAACCCCGAGGCGGCTCGGCTCTTTTTCGGCTGCAGCATCTGCTTCCTGCTCGGTGGGGCCGCCGGCGTGTTCGGCGTTCGCACGCTCTACGGAGAGGTGGACCGCGTCGTTCCAGAGACCCGCAAGACCTTGGTGTGCCCACCTCCGCCCCCGTGTCCAGCCTGTCCCCCTCCCGTAGACTGCGGCGACGCTTCGGTCTTGCCCAGCTCCCCTACGACGGACCCGGACGTAGAAGCGGAGGTTCTCGATCCGGAGGCCCCCGCTCTTCCGGGCTTGCCCGCTTCCGTTCTTCCCTATGCGCACGAAGCGGTTCGGGAGGTCCTCGAGCCTTGTTTGGCCGAAGCTCCTCCTGACTTTCCAGGGGTGGCGCTCCTGCAGCTCACCGTCACCGCTACTGGGGGTGAGGGCTTCATCTCCGAAGTGATCGTCCTTCAGGCCACCGGCGGCGCCGAGGCGGCGGCCTCCTGTCTCGAGGAAGCCGCGCGAACGGCCCGCTTCCCATGGGCTGGCGGTGATGGCCGCCTTACGTTCAAGCTGCCCGTTTCTGTGGGCGGGTCTTGACCTTGCCACGGGATCGCCATCGAAGTACTTCTGGGGCGTCGCGATGACTGCGGGGGCGAGCGCTTCGGACGCGCACGACGACGGACGATCGGGGCCCTCGAGCGGCCGCTCGATCGGCGCCGAGCGTTTCCGGTTCGGCGTTCCAGCCCGCCTCGAATACCGAGACGCAGTTCGTTCATTCCTCAGCCACATCTGTGAGCAGCTCGTGCAGCGTGGGACCCTGTCCGAAAAGGACGGCCACGGCGTCGTGTCGGCTTTCGTCGAAGCGTTCAACAACGCCGTGATTCATGCCTACGAGGGCCACGCGGCCGGCCCGATCGAGGTCGCGATGAGCGTCGACCCCCGCGTTCTTCAGGTAGAAGTCCGCGATGGTGGGCACACCTTCGTTCCTGACGACGTGCCCGAGCCGGACCTCGATGCCCTCCCCGAGGGGGGCCTAGGTCTGTTCATCATTCGGAACTTCATGGATGAGGTGCGATATGAGCGCCGTGGTCTCCAGAACGTCCTTATGATGCGCAAGAGACTCGACGTCTCTGAGGAAGAGGAAGCTGCCGCGCAGGCGGAGTGAGAAAGGCTCTACATGCTGAACATCGAGCGCACGGACCGCGAAGACATCACCGTCCTCGCTCTCGAGGGTAACCTCGACGTGCTGAACGCACCGAATTTGAAACGTGAGGCTGAACAAGTCGTGGCCGACGGACGTCTTCGGGTAGTGCTCGATCTTTCAAGGCTCGAGCTCGTGGATAGCTCGGGCGTGGGCTCGATTGTCTCGCTGTTCAAACAGGTCCGTACGCGCAACGGAGACCTCAAGATCGCTGGGCTCACGCAGCAACCTCTCACCATCTTCAAGCTCCTGCGGCTCGACAAAGCCTTCGACCTGGCTCCATCCACCCAGGATGCCGCCTCGAGGTTCGAGAAATAGAACGCACGGGCACAAACCCGGGGCCCATGGGGCGGCTCCGCGAAACCAGCGGTCCCAACGCCGGGGCCGTGTACGAGCTCAAGGACGTCTGTGTCTTGGGACGCGCCTTGGACTGCCAGGTGCACATCCGAGATCTCACCGTCTCCCGGCGTCATGCGCGCATCTCGCGACGCGAAAAAAACTTCGTCCTCGAGGATCTAGGCTCCGGAAACGGAACCTACGTTAACGAAGAGCCGATCGCCGAACACACCTTATCCCACGGCGACTCGATCCGGGTCGCGTCAGCCATCTTTGCCTTCGAGGAGATCGTAAGCGCCCCGACGTCGGTGACGATGGTCGGCCCGCTCGAGTCCGAGCCTCAGATCGTCAAGGTCGTCGACGCAAACCGTGACCTTCTCAACGACGCCCAAGCTCTCACCACGGCGGCCGCCAGTCCCCGGGCTCTGCAGCTGATGGCGGCTCGCCTTCGCACCGTGTACGCCGTCTCCGCTGCAATTTCGAACATCCTGGATATCGATGAGCTCCTCGACGAGATCCTCAATCACCTCTTCGAAACGTTTCCACGGGCCGAGCGAGGCTTCATCATGCTGGTCGAGGAAGGTTCGGACGAGCTCATCCCGAAGGCCGTCAAACGCAAGCACGAGGCCGATGAGGACGACGTGGAGGTCTCCCGCACCATTCTCCAGGAGGTGATCGCTCGGCGACACGCCGTGCTGAGCCACAACGCGATGGAGGACAAGCGTTTCCGCGCGGGTCGATCCGTGGCCAACTTTGGGATCCGGGCCATGATGTCTGCTCCGTTGGTTTGGCGAGGCGAGCCGCTGGGCATCGTCTACCTGGACAGCGCGGGCATCGCCGCCTTCAGCCAAGACGACCTCGAGCTTCTCTCTGGCATCGCCGGGCAGTCCGCCGCCGCCCTCGGAAACGCCCGGCTTCATGAGGAGCTCATGAAGCGGCAGCGCCTCCAGCAGGATCTGAGGCTTGCTGAGCGTATCCAGCAATCGTTCCTCCCCCGTCGTATTCCCGAGATTCCGGGCTTTTCGTTCGCCGCCCGCTACGAGCCCGCTTTCGAGGTCGGGGGGGACTTTTATGACTTCATCGCTCTCCCTGATGAGCGAATGGGGGTTGTGGTGGCCGATGTCTCCGGCAAAGGGGTTGCGGCCGCGTTGTACATGGCCCGCCTTACCCGAGATCTTCGCTATCTCGCCCTGGCGGAATCCGATCCTGCCCGAGTGCTGCGTTGGATGAACCGCGCCGTTCTGGAAAACGGACAGGACGACCTCTTCGTCACCCTTGTGTACGTGGTGCTCGACGCGCGGAGACGTCAGCTGACCTTCTCGAACGCCGGACACATGCCCCCCACGGTCCGCCGGGCTGAGGGCGAGGTCGTTCACCTCGATGGTACCGCCGGTCTTCCCCTCGGAATCATGCCGGACGGCGATTACGCCTCTGAGGTGTTTCAGCTGAGCCCGGGGGACAGCGTGCTCCTTTTCACCGACGGCTTGGTCGAAGCCATGAGCCCCTCCCGGGAAATGTTCGGCATGGCTCGTCTCGAGGCGGCGCTGCGGCAGAGCGGCAGTCAGGCCAAGGACGTGCTCTTGCGGGTGGTGAAGGTCTGCCAAGAGCACGTGCTGGACGCTCCTCAGTTCGACGACACGACGGTTGTCTGCTTCGGTCTCGACGAGGGTACCCGCACGGGCGACCTCGAGGTGCGGCCTCGACCTCACCCCTCCCGACGTCGGTGAATGAATCGGCGGACCTGGCGTGTTGTCCCAAAACCATGAGGGCTACGCCCCACCAATGGAGCTCCCGGTTGACGCCGGGGGTCGCGGCTGTTAACCCGGCCCGCCCGAGGTTCATAGACCATGGCTTCAAAGACTCAGCAGACCGAAACGCGCCGCAAGGCGAAAGCCCGGAAGAGCGGCTCGGACCGGCGCAAAGCTTTGGCCTCGAAAGGGACGACCCGTTCCGAGGCGGAGCTCTTCGGAAACGTTCTCGAGCGCTGACACACGCCTTCCTCATCCTTCAAGCTCCGTGGACCCGCCCGAATCGAACCTCGACGAGGTTCGCTCCTCGAGCAGGGCGCGTCGATTCCATGGGCACACCATCCTTCGCACCTTCGCGCCGAGACGGCGACACCCCTCCAAAAGGGATGCAGTCAGCCGCGAGACGCGGGAGACTCGACCTCCGCTACCGACGGACAGGCCCGCGCCTAGAGCGCCGCGCCTTCGGCCGGGAGCGAGCGAGCGAGCGCTATGCGCTGGCTCGAGAACAAAGGGAGTACTGAATGGCCGAGAGCAACTTCGGACAAGGGGGCGACCCCCAGGGAATCGAGATTCCCATCCTGCCCCTCCGCAACTCTGTCTTCTTTCCGGGGAGCATCATGCCCATTTCGGTGGGTCGTCCCAAGACGCTCGCCATGGTGAAGGCAGTCGAGGACTCCGGTGAGCCCATCGGCATCGTAGCCCAGAAGGATGGCTCGGTGGACGACCCCAGCGAGACCGACCTTTACGCGATGGGGACGACCGGGCGCATCGTGAAAGCCCTAAAGGCCGGCGAGGAGGGCTTTCATCTCGTCCTCCAGGGCATCAAGCGGTTCCGGGTGCTGGAGCTGACGCAGACCACCCCCTACCTTCGCGCTCGGGTGGTTGAGGTCCAGGACATCAACGCTGACCCCCTCAAGATCGAGGCGCTGGTCATGAACGTGAAGAAGACGGCCCGCGAGGTCGTGGGGCTGATGCCTGAGATTCCCTCAGGGGCGGCCCAGTTCGTGGAAGGCATCGACGACCCCGGTCACCTGGCCGATCTCATCGCCGCCAATATGGACGTCTCCGTCGAGGAGAAGATGGAGGTTCTCAACCTCGTCGAGGTTTCTCAGCGCCTCGAAAACGTGCTCGAGCTCCTTCACCGAAAGCTCGAAGTCCTGAAGCTCAGCAACAAGATCGATTCCCAGGTGAAGGGAGAGATGAACAAGACGCAGCGCGAGTACTACCTGCGTCAGCAGCTTAAGGCGATCAAGGAGGAGCTCGGAGAGGCCGACGGCACCGAGGGCGACCTCGACGAGCTCGAGCAGAAGCTGAAGAACGCGGGGCTTCCGGGCGAAGCGGAGAAGATCGCACGAAAAGAGCTGCGTCGACTCCGGCAAATGCCCAGCTCATCCAGCGAGTACACGGTGGGGCGAACGTACCTCGAATGGTTCGCGGACCTCCCTTGGAAGAAGTCGACCACCGACGTCCTGGACATTCAGAAGGCCCGGGAACTGCTGGACGCGAAGCACTACGGCCTCGAGAAGGTGAAAAAGCGCATCGTTGAGTATCTGGCGGTGCGCAAGCTCAAGGAGGACATGAAGGGTCCCATCCTGTGTATGGTGGGTCCGCCCGGCGTCGGTAAGACGTCGCTCGGAGCGTCCATCGCCGAGACCATGGGGCGTAAGTTCCATCGGATCTCGCTCGGCGGCGTTCGTGATGAGGCCGAGATTCGCGGCCACCGCCGCACCTACGTGGGGGCCCTCCCCGGTCGCATCATCCAGGGACTGAAGAAAGCCGGGACGCACAACCCCGTCATTCTCCTCGACGAGATCGACAAGCTTTCGTACGACTTCCGAGGCGATCCAGCTTCGGCTCTTCTCGAGGTCCTCGACCCGGAGCAGAACTTCAGCTTCTCGGATCACTACTTGGAGGTGCCTTTCGACCTCTCCAAGGTCCTCTTCCTGGCTACAGCCAATCAGCTCGACCCCATTCCTCCAGCTCTCAAGGACCGCATGGAGGTCCTCGAGATTCCTGGCTACACCCATGAGGAGAAGGGTCACATTGCGCGGGAGCATCTCATCCCCAAGGTGCTGGAGCAGCATGGATTGACGAAGGAGCTGCTCGAGCTTGCCGATGCGGCCCTCGACTCGATCATCGTCGACTACACGCGCGAAGCCGGCGTGCGAAACCTAGAGCGCACGATCACCAGTGTGGTCCGTGGCGTCGCGGTGGACGTAGCTGAAGGCAAAAACGAGCTCACAGTCGTCGGCAAGGACGAGCTTTCGAAGTATCTCGGACCAGAGAAGTTCTTCAACGAGATGGCCCAACGCACGGAGCTTCCGGGGGTTGCGACGGGGCTTGCGTGGACGGCAGCCGGAGGAGACATTCTCTTCATCGAGGCCACCCGAATGAACGGTAAGGGTGGACTCACCCTGACCGGACAGCTCGGTAACGTGATGAAGGAGTCGGCCCAGGCGGCGCAGTCCTACTTGCGAGCACGCTCGCCCGAGTTCGGTCTCACGGAGAACTTCTGGGAGAAACACGACATCCACGTGCACGTGCCGGCGGGCGGCATCCCCAAGGATGGCCCCTCGGCGGGCGTCACCATGGTGTCCGCGCTGACCTCATTGGTGACCGGCATCAAGGTTAAGAGCGATGTCGCGATGACGGGCGAGATCACGCTTCGCGGCTCGGTGCTGCCGGTCGGTGGCGTAAAGGAGAAGGTCCTCGCGGCGCTTCGCGCCGGAGTGAAGGAGGTCATCCTCCCCGATCGGAACCGAAAGGACCTTCACGAAGTCCCCCAGGAAGTTCAGGATCAGCTGAATTTCCATTTCGTGAAGCGTATCGACGAGGTCCTCGACCTTGCGTTGGAGCGTCCCCCAGAGCGTTTCCCGCCGAAGCTGGCTCCGGCCAGTGCAGGTCAGGACGTGCCCCCCAGCTGATCCACGACTGAGCTCAGCTCAGGATCGAGGGCAGCCGCCCTTCGGGCGAATCCAAGCGCCTCTCCTCTCCTCCCCAAGGCCAGCGCCGACGCACAGGCTCGGAGAAACCCATCCGCGCCGCAGCCAGGCAACTCCACGGCACGCCGGGCATGCCCCAAAGCGGCTGCGTAGTCCCCCCGTTCGAGCGCGAGGGCGGCCAGCAGCGCATGCGTTTGCCACCGGTCGGCCCGCCTTCGTCGAGCCTCGACCAGGAACTCCTCGGCCTCCTCGCGACGCCCCGCTCTCCGAGCGGCGCGTCCTCGGTTAAGCGCAGGAAGGTCAGATTCAGGGTGGAGGCGCTCGGCTTCTCGCCAGGCCGCATCCGCCTCGGCGGGCTGATCGAGCGCATCTAGAGCTACCCCCAGGTCCACGAAGGCTCGAAACGCGGCGCCAGGATGGCGGGTGGCTCTCCGGAGAAGAGGCTCTGCGGCGGCGGAGCGCTCCGCCTGGAGATAAGCGGCGCCGAGCAGGCCCGCCAAGCGTTCGCCGCCGGCCCGCTCCGTCCAGGGCACGAGCTGCTCCAAAGCGTCCAGGTCTTTGAGATGAAGAAGCGCTAGCGCAAGTTGTTCTGCCAACGGTAGAGATAGGCGTGGACCTACGAAGGGCGTCAGCGCGGAGGCCGCCTCCGCATGATGCCCCGTAGCTGAGGCCGCCATCGCGAGCTCGAAGGCGGCCTGGGGGCAACCGGGAGCCAAGCGCCACTTCCTTCGACTGAGCTCCAAATACAGCTGAGCCTTCTCGCGCTGACGATCGATGCTCTGCGCCTCCTTGTAGTGATGAATGATGACATCGAGGTCACGAACCGTGAGGCCCGCCCTTTTCGCACTCGGCTCGATCATCTCGTGAATCACCCCTTCGAAACGGAGATCCGGGCGGCGCGGAAAGAGCCTTCCAAGTCGAACGTCATAGGCCCCAGCTCTTCCTCGAGCGTGGGGGGAGTCCACCGGTCGCCAGTCCAAGAGCTCCGCGTCGTCGCTATACGTCCGCTGAATCAACCTGAAGATTTCCGCTCCGGAGCTCTCCGCAATGGCCTTGCGCACCTCGGCGTGATCGCCGACAGCGATGCGTTCGTCCGCATCCAAGACCAGTATCCACGGGTGTGCGGCGAGGCTCAGACTGTGGTTCCGGGCTTCGGAGAAGCTTCCCGGCCAGTCAACCCGAGTCACCCGAGCCCCGGCAGATTCGGCGAGCTCAGGGCTTCCGTCCTGGGAGCCTGTATCCAGCACGACGATCTCGTCCGCAAGGTGGCGATGCTGCTCGAGGAGTTCGGGAAGCATCCGCCGCTCGTTCTTGACGATCACAGCGAGGGTGAGCACTCCCGCCACAACTATCGGGGCCGGCTTCGTTGTTCGCAGTTCGCCCTGCGAAGTCGGTCTCGGCCCGCGAGGCGCAGGCCTCGCGGAGCCCCCTAACAGACTCCGTGCAGGCGTCGCTCGGGGCGCGGATTCGAGGAAGCGGTGTAGAAGCTCTTCACCCGGCCAATCTCTTCGATTCGTCGCTGGGCGACCGCGTCGGCAGCCACTCGGGTCGGCACACCCTGCGCTTCGGCCTGTTCGAATACGCCCAGAAGGATGTCATAGATCCCCTCGGCCTGTTTGAACGCTCGCTCTTGGTCGTAGCCTTCGAGCTCGTTGGCCACGTTGATGAGCCCCCCTGCATTGATCACGTAGTCGGGCGCGTAGAGGATGCCGCGCTCATGGAGGGCGCCACCATGGAGTTCCTCGTCTTCGAGGACATTATTGGCGGAGCCGGCCACGATCTCGACGTTGAGGCGCTCGAGAGTCTCATCGTTGATCACACCTCCGAGGGCGCACGGAGCAAAGAGCTGGGCCTTGACGTCAAAGATCGCGTCGGGCGCGACAACCTCCACCCTGAAGTCCTTCGTCACTCTCTTCAGGTTCTCCTCGGAGATGTCGCACACGGTCACTCGCCCGCCCGCACCCACGACGTGCTTTACGAGATGATAGCCGACGGCTCCCACGCCCTGTACGAGCACGTGTTTCCCGCTCAGGCTCTCGGAACCCCAGCGACGTTTCGCGCAAGCGAGCATGCCGCTAAACGTACCTCGCGCAGTCACCGGGCTCGGGTCGCCCGAGCCTCCCAGGGCGCGACTGATGCCTGTGACCCACGACGTTTCCATGCGGACCCACTCCATGCACCGCACGTTGGTTCCAGAGTCTTCGGCGGTGATGTAGCGCCCTCCCAGTCCTTCGACGAACCTCCCAAACGCACGAAAGAGGGTCTCGGTTCGCATCGTGCGCGGGTTCCCGATGATGACCGCCTTCCCACCGCCAAGGTTGAGACCGGCCGCGGCGCTCTTGTAGGTCATGCCCCTCGCGAGGCGCAGTACGTCTCGGATCGCCGCGCTTTCATTCGGGTACTCCCGCATTCGGGTCCCGCCGAGGGCCGGCCCGAGGGTCGTATCGTGAATGGCGATGATCGCGCGAAGTCCCGAGACCTCGTCATGACAAAAGGTGAGCTGCTCGTAGTTCTTGGGGGACAGCTGCTCGAACACATCCATGAGGAGGCGAAGCTAGCAACCGAGCGTCGCACGCGCACCACACCCGTCGACGCCACACCACGCTCCGCGACTCCGATGGCCCGGATCCGTAGAGATGCTGCCGGCCAGCGAATAGGCACGCCTCCTGCTTCGTCCTAGGTCATGATGACGATGGCGACGCCGACCCAAGACGCTCCGAACACGCATGCTCTCTCCGCGTGGCTCGACGCCGTGCAGCGTAATCTTCGCGAGAACCCCCAAAAGCGGCGTCCCCGCCGGGGCTGGCGTATCTCGCGAAAGGCCCGGGCGGAAGCTCGCATGCTGTTCGACGAGTACTACCGCCGAATCGGTTTGGAACCTTCCCGTCGCGCCGCGTGATCACGCACACCTCGTCCCTCGCCTAGGGAGTGGGCGTTGAGACGAGCCCTCGCCGCGCAAAGTCCGAGAAGATCTCCGCCGTCGCGGTCGTAGCTCCGGGTACGTTCTGGGCCGGGTCCTGTTGGACGCCACCCAAGATCAGGACTTCACGACTCGCCGGGAGAACCACCGCCTCATGCTCCGCCCGCGCATCCGTCATGCTCTCGAGGGTCGGGTTGGCGGTGAAGCACCCGCTACTTGCGTTCTGTATTTCTCCAAGGCTTCGAAGATCGGCAACCTCGCCGTCTGAACGAGGGCGTCCGTTTGCGTCGCGGCCACCGATAAAGATGGCTCGCCTCCCCACGATAGACGAGGTGTGCTGGCCTCGCTCTACCGTCAACTCATCCTGACAAATTCGCTCAGCCCGACCCGTGGCCACGTCGACCGCCCACATCTCGACGATGCGGGCGCTTCCGACCGGAGGCCGGCTCCGAACGTCCTCTAGGGTCGAGTAGCCACCCGAGAGGAGCACCGTTCCGTCCTGAGTGAGGGTTGCCGAGTGGTAGATCGCCCCGACGTCCGTTCCTCCTGAGGCCGGTATGCGAACGGGACTTCCGGCGATGAAGCGGAGAACCTCGACGGTGCGCACGGGGCCCAGTGCGTTAAAGCCCCCTGCGACCAGGACGTCCACCGAGCCGGGTATGGCGATAGCAGAGTGACCAAATCGAGCCTCAGCGAGGGTGAGTGCGTTTCCGGAGCCATCGGTGGCGAGCAGGAAGGCTCCGGCGGACGAGTCATAGACCTCAACCGAGTCGAGATAGGTCTGACCCTCGAGGGAGCTGTCGCCGGCCGTGAGTTGACGCCCTCCCACGAGCACCACCCGTCCGTCCGGCAGGGCGGTGGCTCGGTGTCCGGTGCGTGCGGCGAGCATGGTGAAGCCCCCTTCGGGAATCCGCACGTCCTGGGGGTTGCGGGCGTCGATGATGAATGCGGACAAGAGTGCGGTCTCTGAGCCTTGGCGCTGAGGATCCGGCGCTTGTCCGCCGGCCACGAGGACACGTCCGTCCGAAAGCAGCGTTGCGGTGTGACGGCGGCGTGCTTGCCCGGCCCCTAGCTCCCAGGTCCGGCTCGAATCGTCGGACCGATCTCGGAAGGTGCCCGTGCGAGGGTCGTAGACTTCGACTCGACGCGGGACCTCGAGAAATCCGTCGGCGTAGCGGGCCCCTCCGACGATAAGGACCTCCCCTCCTGGGAGCACCGTGGCGCTGGCGCCGAAACGGTCGCGAGCCAGCGCGCTGCAGCGATTTGTGGCCTCAGCCGACGCCGTGAGGTCGGTCGTCCGGTGAAACTGGCCGAGCCGACTCATTGGTAGCCGAATCGAAACAGAGCTCTCGACCGCCGAGAGATCGACGGTCGACGATAGACCCAAAGCTGAGGGGGGAGCATCCGCGTCTATCGATCCCTCGTGACCGGTAACCAAGAGCTGAAAGTCAGGAGCTAGGGGGAGCTCGATGTCCGCTGCTTGGCCGCCCGGCGCGTCTCCCGGAACCAGCTCCACGGTCGATAAGGCAAAGCTATCGATGCCCGAGCCGCGCGGCTCGAAGCGGAGGTAGTCGACGGTGGTCAGGGCTTCCTGATTGCAGGGATCGACCAGCTGTACGTCGACATCGACTGGCTCCGAGCACGCGACCCCAGCCGAGAAAAGAAGGAAGGCCGAGCCTCGGGAGGTTTTCGAAGCTACCATCGAATCCGCAAGCTCCCCTGCTCGGCGTCCTGCTCCGACACCACCACCGCGGTGGCGGCTCCAGCCGCCCCCACGGCGGCTACGCCCACCAGAACCCAAACCCACCATAGGTCCCCCCCCTCAGACTCGGTCGTGGCTTGCGCCGACGGCGGCTCGTTGGGCGGTGCCGTTTGGGTCAGGTCCTCAGCAGCGGGGCGAGGGGGTGAAGTGACCTCAGGGAACGGCTCAGGCCGGGGCAGCTCTTTCGGAGCGGCCGGTTCGGTCTCGACGCGGGGAGCTGCCGCCAGAGGCTTGTTCCGCACGAAAGGTGCAGGTGGAGCTGCACGAAAGCGCCGAGGACCGGTCGGGTCCCGACGGGGTTCCGCGACCTCCGGAGCCGCTCGCCAAGCTCCGTCGCTGACGGGAGCAGCCAGCTTCCCCGCGGCGATCTGCTTTTGAAGGTCGGCCGCGAGCTTGTAGACCTCGATCTCCGCAGACAAGAAGTCGAGATCGAAGGCCAGGTTCGCGAGCTCTCCCACCTCGCCGGTCGGTGCGTGGACCAAAGCGCTGCGGATCTCGTAGGCGGTGCTCGTCCCCTTGATTACACCGAGGAGGATCCACTCGGCGCCCCGCGCCCGAGCTCGGGACCGGAGGTTTTGAAGGGCCGCGGGGGTGAGGCGGCCCGCCCGGAGCGAAGCCTCGGGATCGGCTTCGGGGACCTCTTCCTCCGCAAAGCGCGTTTGAGCGTCCTCGTCCGGCCGGACTCGAACCGTCTCCGTACGTGTCCCAAACGGACCCTCCACACGAATCCAGTGCGTGCCCGGCAAGACTTCGGTCATGACCACGGGTGCCCGACCCACCGACCGACCGTCGAGCCAAACCCGAGCGCCAGCCGGAGATGGGACATCGATCTTTCCGCGCGATCGCTGCAGCACCGCGGCACGAGCCTCCTCGTACTCGCGCACGAATACAGGCGGGTAGTCCGATGGGCTCAACCGACGCTCGGGGGCAAAGAAGACGGCCCGGGCGAGAGCGGCATCGGCTTCGGCTTCCTCGCCGTCACGAAACGAAGCCACCCCGAGCGCGAGCCAGACCTCGGGAAGAAGTGAGAGGTCGACGCCGCCGGGCGCGGCTTCCTCCAGGGTGGCAGCAGCCCGCCGCAGCCGCTTGACCGCCTTGGCCATGTTTCCCGACGCCATGGCCTCTCGACCGCTCGCGAGCAGCTGCTCGGCGCGGCCGACCGAGGCTTCGACCCGATTTCGAGCGCGGGACCGTCCGGGGCGAGGCTCTGAGACCATCACCTGCGCGCCGCCGTGACGTACCTCTCGAGCGATGATGCCCGTGGTCTGATCCGAGAGGCTGTCTGGAAGGTCGGGCTGCAGCGGTTGATAGGGGACAATCAGAACCTGGGGAGGTGCGCCTTGGGCCGTGGCCGACCCCCACAGGGCGACGGCCATCAGCGCCCACGTCGGTCCGGAGCGCGCGGGAGAGCAGGCCATGAGACAGGTATACCCGCCTCAAACGCCCGGTCACATCGTCATTCGATCGACTCGGTCTGTTGACCCCCCACCCACGCAGAAAACCGCCGGAGGAGTTCGTCGAGGCCCACCCGGTCGCTGGAACTGGTGAAGGACACCATGTCTCGGTCGATGCGCAACGCTGCGGCCACGCTCGCCGCAAGCGGTTTCCTTTTGGACTTGGGGAGCTTGTCGATCTTCGTCAGAACGACGGGCGCGAGCGCTCCGCGATCGTGCATGGTCCTATAGAGGGCCTCGAAGAGCTCGCGGTCCGTCGGCTGAACGCCTCGGCGGGCATCGATGAGGAGCAGCGCGGCTCTGAGCTCATGCCGATGCTCGAGGTAGCGCTCGACCATGTCTCCCCATTGAGCGCGGACGTGCCCCGGAGCCTTCGCAAAGCCGTATCCGGGAAGGTCAGCCAGGGCGAAGTCGCCGAAACCGGCGTGAACCGAAAAAAGGTTGATGTGCTGGGTGCGTCCAGGGGTCGAGGAGGTGCGTGCGACCCGTGCACTCACGAGAGCGTTGAGCAAGGAGCTCTTCCCGACATTCGATCGCCCGAGGAAGGCGACTTCGGGAAGTCCGAGGTCAGGGAGCAACTCTTGCCGAGGGCTGGAGGTGACGAATGTAGTCCTCATCCGGGGGCGACCGTCCTCATCGGGTCTTCGCCCTAGTCGAAGTGTGCTCGCAAGCTCCGATCGCGGCAAGCAACCGCCGTCGAGTGGAGGACAAACCGCTCCCGAGGCGTTACACCTCCGCTATCGAGGCCACTCATGGGTAACCAAACCATCAAGATCGTCCTCTCCCTCCTTCTGCTCGGCGCCGCCCTTAGCTGGCTCGTCGTCGACACGCTGGCCGAGCCGGAGGTCCTGACCTATTTCCACGGCGCCGATGTGGTCCTAGCAAAGGCCGACGAGCTCCGGGGTCAGCGCATCCGGATGGGGGGCCACGTCGTCCAAGGGTCCATTCTTCAGAAGCCGGGGACCTTGGAGTACCAGTTTCAGGTGAAACCGGTGGCGGGCATGGCCAAGCACCCGGAGCATCTCGAAGAGTCCGTGACGGTTCGCTACACCGGCATCGTGCCCGACACGTTCAAGGACGACGCCGAGGTCATCGTGACGGGAATCCTGGACGCCGACGGTCGCTTCCAGGGATCCGACCTGGTAGCGAAATGTCCGTCTAAGTACGAGGCCGCGGAAAAGAACGACGGGAGCTACTGAGATGCCCAGCTTTGGTTACTTGCTCATCCTCGCCACCCTCGTCGTGGCCAGCTACACGACGGCGGCTGCCGTCGTCGGGCACCACCGACGCAATCCGCGCCTCGCGGCGAGCGCTGAGATGGGCGTGTACGTCGTCTTCGGGCTGCTCAGCATCGCCTCCCTCACGATGGTGTACCTGTTCGTCACGGACGACTACTCTGTGAAGTACGTCCAGCACTACAGCGACCGATCGATGCCCTTGTTCTACAAGGCTACGTCGTTTTGGGGCGGGCAGGACGGTTCCTTGCTCTTTTGGGTTTGGGTCATGTCGGTTTGGTCCGCGGTCGCTGTCTATCTGAACCGTGAGAAGAACCGAGATCTCCTGCCGTACACCATCGTCGCGATGATGGCCGTGACCCTTTTCTTCGTAGGTATGTTGGTCTTTAACGCCAACCCCTTCGAGACCTATCTGGGAGGAGCGCCCACGGACGGTCGCGGCCTGAACCCTCTTCTTCAAAACCCCTCCCTGGTCACGCACCCTCCAACTCTGTATTTGGGATACATAGGGTGGACGGTGCCGTTCTGCTTCGCGATCGGTGCTCTCGCCCACGGACGCCTCGACTACGGCTGGATCGACGCCATGCGGAAGTGGTGCCTCGCGGCTTGGGTGTTCCTGACGGTTGGTTTGGTGCTGGGCGGGCTGTGGGCCTACGAAGAACTCGGGTGGGGCGGGTACTGGGCTTGGGACCCGGTGGAGAACGCAGCTTTCATCCCTTGGCTGACAGGCACCGCGTTCATTCACTCGATACAGGTCCAGGAGCGGCGGCAGTCGTTCAAGCTCTGGAACATGATTCTCATCATCCTCACCTTCGTCCTGACGCTGGTAGGCACCATGATGACCCGGTCCGGGGTGGTTCAGTCGGTTCACGCCTTCGCTCAGTCCGACATCGGGAACATCTTCCTGGGCTTCATCATCTTCTCGGTGGTGGTAAGTCTCGGTCTCCTTATCTATCGGCTTCCCCAGCTGGCTCCCGAAAACCGCCTCGAGTCCGCGCTCAGTCGTGAGTTCGTGTTTCTCCTCAACAACTGGATCTTGGTGGTGATGGCCTTTTTCGTCCTCTTCGGGACGCTCTTTCCGTCGGTGTACCGCTTCTTTACCGGTAACGAGGTCAACGTCGGTCCGACGTTTTTCAATCAGTGGATGCGGCCCCTCGGACTCGTCCTCCTCTTTCTGACCGGAGTGGGTCCGTTGCTGCCCTGGCGTCGCGCCACGGGGTCGGCCTTGGGTCGACAGTTCGCCATTCCTTCGGCGGTAGGGGTGCTTTCGGTGCCCATCCTGTGGGCCGTGGGTGCCCGCGATAGTTGGGCTCTAGCCACCTTCGCTCTGTGCGCCCTCGTCACCGCCACGGTGATTCAGGAGTTCTGGAGAGGCACGCGCGCACGAACCCGTAAGGGTGAGGGCGCGCCGGAGGCCATCATGAACCTGGTAGGTCGAGCCAAGCGTCGGTACGGCGGCTACGTCGTTCACTTTGGGATGGTGCTGGCGTTCATAGCCTTCGCCGGTAATGCCTATAAGCTCGAGGATGAACAGCAGCTCGCCAAGGGCGAGCGCGCTCGCATCGGCAACTATGACGTCCGCTTCGACCAGCTCCGCTTTGAGGACGATGGACAGAAGGCCATGTATGCCGCAGAGCTCACCGTCTTTCGCGCGGGGACCGACGAGGTCCTCGGGACCTTGACCCCGGCCAAATGGTCTTATCGGAAGCCTGAGGAGCAGGTGACCACGGAGGTCGACAAGCGCCTGAGTCTCTCGGACGATCTGTACGTCGTGCTCGGTGGTTTTGATTACAAGGCCGGAACGGTCGCGCTTCAGCTGAAGGTCAACCCGCTCGTCAACTTCCTCTGGCTCGGCACTGCGGTGATGCTCCTCGGCTGGGCTATCGCCGTCTGGCCTACCTCCAAGCCGCGAGAGTCTCATGCGTCCCTTCCCTTCGGACTGCGGTTTGCGGGGGTGGGCACGATGAGCCTCGGCGTGTTGTCGGTTCTAGCCATGGTCCTCGCGGTGGCTGGATGAAGCATGGTCTCCAGCTGGCGAGCGTGCTCGCTCTTCTCCTCGCCGGGTGTGAGGCCCACGAGTTCTCGAGTGGTTCGGCTCGAGCGGCCGCGCAGATGCTTGGCATCGACCTCTCTCAGCGTCGCGAGGTCCCGGCCGCCATCATCGAGGCCGCCAAGCCGATCGGGCGCGAGGTTGTCTGTCTTTGTGGTACCTGCCCGCGCCGCCTGGTAACCGACTGTGAGTGTGGATGGGCTCGCCAGAACCAAAAGGCGATTCAGTTCGCGCTCATGGACGGGAAGTCCGGGGAGCAAATCATCGAAGCCTTCGTCAAGGCGCATGGATTGAAGGCTCGCCCTACCCCGCCGGATGACGCTTTGGGCAAGGTCAGTTGGCTGGTGCCGCTGACCGCAACGCTCTTGGCTTTCGTGGTCCTCGCTTGGTTCGGGAGCCGTCTTCGTAGAACCACGCCTGCGCCGGCTCCTGCAGCCTCCGCCGAAGATGTGGCCGCACGGCAGCTCTTGGAGCGCGAGCTCGAGGACCTCGAGGATTGAGCGGAGCTGGCCTCACGATGACAAGCACCACGAGCCCTTCCGCCGTCTCGCCCAAATCATCGTCTGACGCGGGGCGTTGGCTCCTCTTCGTCGAGGGCCTGGCGGGCCTAGCCGTGGTCGCCCTCATCATAGGCAAGACCTACGGAGCCTTCCCCACCGTAACCTTCGCCCTTACGGCGGTGGCCATGGCTTTCACCGTCTGGGTGGGCGCCCGCATGGTCTCCGCTCTCGGGGACCCCACGCTCGAGGTTCGCGGCGAGGTTCGGGACTATGAACGAGAGCGTCTCGAGGGGGAGAAGCAACTTCTCCTCAAGGGCATCAAGGATCTCGAAGCAGACTTCGCCACGGGAAAGATGGACCAGCGAGAGTACGACGAGATTCGCGTCGCGTCCGAGAAGCGAGCCATTGCGATCATCCGCGAGCTCAAGGCCATGGATGAGCGATGGGCGGCGGAAGCCGGTCGGCTCGTAGCGGAGCGGCTTGGTGAGGCGCCCGCGTCCGAGGAGGCGCAGGTCCCGAGCGCGCCTTCCCCTGCCGCCCCTCCCTCCTCCGACTTGGCCGCCGCCCATCCGTCCGTTTTCAGCGACCAACGCACCCGATTCGAGCGCCAAGGCGAGGACCTCGTGTGCTCCCACTGTGGCTTTATCAACGACGACGACGCTCGCTTCTGTGCGGGCTGTGGACGGCAAAGAGAGCACTCCTGATGCGCGCTAAGGTTCCCCTCCTCGCTATGGCGGCCTCCCTGGCCGCATCCTCCGCTTGGGCACAGTCCTCTCAACCCGCGTCGCGGTCCGCTCCGGCGGGGCCCGGAGTCCTCCAGGGCCAAGTGACCCTCATCGCGGAGATCGATGAGCATCACCTCAAGGTGCAGGAGAGCTGGCAGATTCGGAATCCGACCGGAGGTACCGTGGCGCCCGAGAGCGTGGTCTTCGACCTCGGCTCCGATGTCCGCCGGATTCGAATCGACGAGAACGTCGTCGGTTTTGCGCATGTCGAAGGAGAGACCGTCATCCGAGCCACCCGAGGTCTCGGCTCTGGTACCCATGCTTTCGCCGTAAGCTACCTCCTCGATCTCGACGGGGACACGGCACGCTTCGCCCGTAGCTTTCCCATCCCGGTTACGGGCGGACGGCTTATCGTGGAGGACTTGGACGGCGTTCGGGCTTCGGGTTCGACCTCGCTCTCGGTGCGGAATCGTGATCTGAATGGGCTTAGCTTCCGCATTTTCGACTTCGCGGTTCCGGGGGGCACTCCCTTCGACGTCGTCCTCCGCGGGCTCCCCTCCCGAGCTGCGTGGCCGCGGGCGGTGGCGGTAGCGCTCTCGGCGATGGCCTTCATCTGGATGGTTATTTCCGTCCTCCGCCCTGGCGGAGATGCGCGGCTTGTGAAAGGTGCCCTTTCCGCTGAGGCCCGCCGCGAACAGATTCTCAAGGCGCTCGAGCTCCTCGAAGAGGACCAGCGAGAGGGCCGTATCGAAGGCCGGAAGTATGAGAAGCGCCGCCGGGCCCTGATGGATGAGCTCGCTCGCGTGTTGCGAGAGCTTGATTTGTCCGGGGACCCTCGTGGGGCGCATCCGGCGTGAAGAGCCCGCCGCGTTTTCCCTTTGTGGAGGCCCGAGAGGTGACCAAGATCTTCGGGCGCCAACGCGCCCTCCACAAGGTCTCGTTACGACTTACGCCGGGCACGGTCACCGGCCTCCTCGGACCCAACGGAGCGGGCAAGACGACCCTCCTGTCTCTCTTTTCAACGCTGAGTCGGCCAACTCAGGGGTCAATGCACTTCGGTGACCTCCCTCCAGGCGAGGCGTCCCGAGCCCGAGGCGCTATCGGCCTGGTGAGTCATGCCCCGTTGACCTATGGGGACCTGACCGCGTTCGAGAACGTGCGTTTCTATGCCGAGCTCGCCGGAGACGAGGACCCTTCGGGGAGCGCCCGCCGCTGGCTCGACCGCTTCGGACTCGCGGAGGCCGCAGACCGACCTGCCAAAACGTTCTCCCGCGGTATGCGCCAACGCCTAGGGCTTGCCCGGGCGCTCGTGAGTCACCCCAGCCTCATTCTGCTCGATGAACCCATGAGCGGCCTCGACCGAGTCTCGAGGGAAGGGGTGATTGCGCACGTGGCGAGTCTTCGAGACCAGGGCGCGATCGTTCTCCTCGTAAGTCACGACCTAGCGACCGCTGCCGAGCTTGCGGACCGCGCCGTAGTGCTACGACGTGGGCGCATCGTCGGAGAAACCTCCGAGATCGCGAAACCCGAAGCGCTTCGGGCCTTTTACGCCGAGCACGCCGAGGGCAGCGGTCGAGCGAGGGCCTCGTGACTCGCGCCGCGGCCCCTACGACGTCCGTGCCGCAGCTGAAGAGCCGGGACGGGATTCAGCACATCGCTGCCGACGCGGCGCTCGTAGCCATGAAGGACCTGCGAATCGAGCTCCGAAGCAGAGAGATCC
Organism: Myxococcota bacterium; assembly: GCA_039819565.1. GTDB lineage: Bacteria > Myxococcota > Kuafuiibacteriia > Kuafuiibacteriales > Kuafuiibacteriaceae > JAHQVK01. The sequence continues at coordinate 24,723 of JBCBRU010000041.1, forward strand.
TTCTGACCATGGGGTACTTCGGATTCCTCGTGGTCCTCGTCTTCGCCTTCTCTTTTTCCGGAGGGGGAAGCCTCCCCACTCCGCCTCTTGTCGCGGGGATCCTATGGGTTGCGGTCGCGCTGTCCGGGACTTTGGGGCTCGGACGGGCCTTCGACCGCGAGCGCGAAGGTGATTGTCTTCGCGCTCTCCTCCTGGCTCCGATCTCTCGCTCCGCCATTTACCTCGGCAAGATGCTTGGTGTCCTCGTGTTCATGCTTGCGGTCGAACTCGTGGTGCTTCCGAGCGTGCTGTTCTTTTTTAACGTGACGATGGAACCGGCCATCCTCCTCCGTCTGCTCGCCACCCTCGGCCTCGGAACTGTCGGATATGCGGTCCTGGGGACCCTCCTGGCCGCGATGCTGTCACGGGCCCGCGCGAAGGATGTGCTCCTTTCCGTCATCTTCTATCCGCTGGTCTTACCTATTCTCATCGTTGGCGTCACCGCTACCCACGCCCTCCTCGACCCCATCGTGTCCACGGGTGCTCTCGGAACCTGGCTTCGGCTCCTGGTTGTGATCGACTTGGTTTTCGGGCTGGTCGCGGTGTGGATCTTCGAACCCCTCGTCACGGATTGACCGGAGACCGATTATGACAAGCTCCTCAGAGTCCGCTCAACTCGAGCTCTTCGACCGCGCCAAAGCGCTCTCCTTTCCCAACGGGCTCATCGCCCTCTCCACCGTGGCCGTGACCATGCTCTTTATCGGAGCCTGGATGGTTTTCTTCTACGCTCCCGAAGAGAAGGTCATGGGCTACGTCCAGAAGATCTTCTATTTCCACGTGCCGGCAGCCTGGGCCATGCTTCTTTCGGCGCCGTTGCTCGCCATTGGTGCCATTGCCTTTCTGGCCACCCGGAAGGACGTCTACGACCGCTTGGCCGACGCGGGGGTCGAGCTCGCCATTCTCTTTGGCTTTATGGTGATCATCTCGGGTCCGTTGTGGGGTCGAAAGGCGTGGGGGGTGTTCTGGGTCTGGGATGTCCGCCTGACTTCGACGATGGTCATGGTTCTGACCCTGGTGGCCTGCAAGATCGTTCGCGGCTACGCGGGCCCAGAGGCCAAGACCATCTCCGCGGGGCTCTCTATCCTCGCCCTGCTCAACGCCATCTTCGTCTGGTTCGCCGTCGACATTTGGAGCGGAACCCATCCTCCTAAGCTGGTTCAAAAACTCGAGCCGCGCATGAAGCTGACGCTGTGGTTCTGCGTGGGGGCGTTCACCATGGCCTATCTCGCGCTCCTGTGGGCCCGCCTGCGCTCGGGCAGACTCCGAACGGCAGTCAGAAGGAGCAGGCCCGCCGCTCCCGCGGACGGCAGAAGCTGTGACCAATGGGATGGGAAGCTCGGCACGGCGTCCTCGTTAACGTGTTGCATGGTCAGTCGTCGA
>JBCBRU010000042.1:0-25984 GCA_039819565.1 Myxococcota bacterium
ATTCGTGGTAGCTGATAAACGGCATCTCGCCCATGGGAAAGTACCTGAAGCTCAGCCCTCCTAAGCGCGGCTCGAAGATCACCGTTGCCAAGAACGGCCAACTCCAGGTTCCCGACGACCCCATCGTTCCGTTTATCCAGGGTGAGGGGATGAGCGTGAACATCTGGTCCCCCGTCCGCGAGGTCCTCGAGCGGGCTGTGGATCGTTGCTACGCCAACGCGAAGCGCCTCGAGTGGCTCGAGGTCTTTGCGGGCGAGCGCGCCCACGCCATGTACGGCCCGGGAGAGTGGCTCCCCGACGACACGGTCCGAGCTCTCCAAGAGTACAAGGTGTGCATCAAGGGGCCGTTGGCCAGCCCGGTGGGCAGCCCCCAGCCCCTCGACGACGTCCTCCGCGCGAAGCTGGATCTGTTCGCCCACGTCCAGCCCATTCGCTACCTGGACGGCTCCCCTTCCCCGCTGAAGGACCCTGAGCCCCTCGATCTGCGCGTCTTCCGCGAGTACACGGAGGACGTCTACTGCGAGATCGAGTGGAAAAAGGGCTCGCCCGAAGCCAAGCAGCTCATCGGGCTCCTGAATGACGATCTCGCCAAGAAGCTCGACAAGACCGTCCGGCCGGACTCGAGCATCGCGATCAAGCCGATCAGCGCCACTGCGACCAAGCGGCTGCTCCGACTGGCCCTCGACTTCGCGGTGAAGAACAAGCGCAGCTCGATCACGTTCGTCCACAAGGCCGCCATCATGCGCCACACCGAAGGCTTCTTCCGCGACTGGGGCTACGACCTGGCCCGGAAGGAGTTCGGGGACGCCACCATCACCGAGGCCGAGGTCATCGAGAAGCACGACGGCGTCCCGCCCCGCGGCAAGGTCGTGGTGCGCGATCGCTCGACCGACGCGATGTTCCAGGAGCTCATCACGAACCCTGGCGACTTCGACGTGGTGGCCACGACCAACCTGAATGGGGCCTTCGTCGAGTCCCTCGGCTTGGCCGCCGTGGGCAGCATGGGCATCGCCCCCAACGCCTTCGTCGGAGCCAAGGCTGCGGTCTTTCAGTGCACCCACGCGGCGCTCCCCAAGGCTTCGCGGGGTGAGCACGAAAACCCCAGCAGCGCCCTCCTCTGCGGCGTCATGCTCTTCGAGCACCTGGGCTGGAAGGACGCCGCCGACCTCGTCGGGGCGGCCCTGGCCAAGACCATCTCGGAGAAGATGGTGACTCCGGACCTGGCCCAGCGCATGGACGAGGCCTCGGTGCTCACCACCGGGGACTTCTGCGCACGCATCGTCGATAACTTTGAGGCGGTGCACAAGGACCGCGTCCAGCAGGTCCTCAAGAGCCGAGCCGTCTCCGGCATCGGTTGACGGGGGACGGCGGCGGTCCCCCCCGGATGGCCGCGACGGCTCAGCGGCGGCGGACCGTCCCACTATCGTTCGAGAGCACCTCAGCGTTCGGCGCATCGATGAGGTCGATGTCGCCAGAGCCATCGAAGATCTCGACCCGACCGGGGGCCCGCTCGATGCGAATCGTCCCGCTGTCGTCACGAATGAGGACGCGACCGGCCACGTCCCGCAGCTCCATGTCCCCGGAGCCGTCGTCGATCTCGACCGCACCCCCCACTCGGAAGAGGCGGATCTCGCCCGAGTCGTCGTTGATGCGGACGTCCCCGCCGATGTCCTCGGCCGAGAAGTCGCCCGAGTCGTCGACGACCACGAGGTCTCCGAGCACCTCGCGCACGAGCGCGTGGCCGCTGTCGTCCTGAAGACGGACCGAGCCCACTCCGGAGATCTCGAGGTCCCCGGAGCCATCCACTACGTCGAGGGCGAACCGCTCCGGGACCTCGACCAGCAGATCCACGTAGGGCTCGGGGAAGAAGCTGTCCGAGAATCGGACGTCGAGTCGAATCTCGTTCCCCACCGGCTCGAACCGGATCTCGAGGGCGTCGAGGACGTCTCGCTCGTCGTGATGTCGGGCGTGGAACACCGACGGCGTCACCACCACCGCGCTCTTCGCAGAGCCGAGGACGTCGAGACGCCCGGCGTCCACGTCGACGCGCAGCGTATCCGCGAAGGAAGCCTGAAGAGACTCGGGCGCGAGATCGACCCGGACCTCGTCGAAGTCACAGGCTGCGAGAGCCAGCAAGGACGGAATGGCGATGGGCTGAAGCCTCATGGGTCAAAGCCTGAGGCGAGGGATCGAGCTTGGCTAGGGGGCCCGGCTGGGACGCCCGTCACACGCTCTGGCGATAGGTGAAGAGCCCTCGCTGACGGGTGAGGGCTTCGGACGCCTGGAGATCGACGCGAACGCGGCCGCCGTAGGACTCCGTGTGGGCCGCGTAGGGCGAAGCTTCCTCGTCGCCGCTCACCGCGGCCGTCTCCTCCGAGCTCTCGGGAGCCTCCTGGCGGGCGGAGCGCTCCTCGCTCCGCAGCTCCCGGAGCTCCGTCCGCGCGCGCTGTTCGATCTCCGAGGCTTCGGCGGCCACCGCCCGATCCTGGGCGGAGGGCTCCGACGGCGCGAGCGCCGCCCGGCGAACCTGCTGCATTTTGCGGATGGTGGCCTCGTGGTCGTCCTCGACCTCCGAGATATCGATCTTGACCTCACCGCCCACGGCGTAGCTTCGGCCATCCGGGCCGCGCTCGTAGTCGTAGGAGATCGCGCCGGCGTGCTGGCCGCCCACGGCCTTGTGGGCCTGCTCGTGCGCGCGGACCTCACGATCGCGCGCCTTGAGCTCCTCGATCTGCTCCACTTCGGCATCCGAGAGGACCTGTCCGTCGGCGCCGCGAGGCCGGGTGGGATCGGTGGACGTCTCCTCGTCGGCGTCGGCCTCCTCGGCCGGGGAGGCCTCTGTGGCTTCCGCGTCCGCTTCGGCCGGCGGACCCGAAACGCCCTCCGGTGCGTCCTCACCGGAGGGGGTCCCGATGGTTTCGAGGGGCGCTGCGTCGTCCGGCGCGGCGGCCTCCTCGCGATGTGCGAGGTCCGCTCGAGCCTCGGCCTCGAGCGCTTCGCGATCCTCGCCGACGCCCAGGATCAGCACCGGTCGAATCTCTCCACCGATGGCCCTTCCGCCCTTGTCGTAGGCAGGCGGAGATAGATCGGCGACGGGTTTGTCAAAATAGATGGCGGGGGTGTCGACACGGGGCCGAGGCGGTTGAGTCGATACCCCCAGAGCATGCTCGCGGAGGCGAACAGCGCCCGGTGCGGTCGTCGTAACGGGTGTAAACTCCATGTTTGTGTTCCTCCTTCTTGGATTGCCCGGGGGGCTGCCCGATCAGTTCGGTGTTTCGAGAGGTCACGAGAGCGGCCAGGAGACGGGAGGAAACAGGATGCACCGCGCTGGACCGTACGATTCGGGGAACGAAAGCGCTGCGGTCTCGCGCCCGCGGCCCGGGTCGGCCATGATGCGCGGGTGGCTGGGGGTCGCACCACGCTCCTCGAGTCGGCCTTTCGGATCCGTCCGGGAGAAGCGCGCCTGGTGGGCATCATGTTTGCCTACCTGCTCGCGATCGTGTCGACCTTCATCATAGGTCGTACCGTTCGCGACACTCTGTTCCTTCACCGCGTCGCCCTCGAATCCCTTCCGCTGATGTACGTCGCCGTGGCCGCGGCGGTGAGCCTGGCCAGCTACGCGTACAGCCGGGTGGCCGACGGCCTCCGGCGGGACCGGCTCGTGGTCCGCAGTCTGGGTCTGTTCACCGGAGTGATCCTGGCTTTCTACGCGCTCCTCCGGGCCGGGGTCCCCGGCGACTGGCCCTACGCGCTGCTGTACGTCGCGGTGGAGATCATCGGAGCGCTCTCGATGATCCAGTTTTGGACCCTCGCGGGGGACGTCTTCAGCGGCCGTCAGGCCAAACGCCTGTTCGGCTTCATCGGAGCCGGCGGCGTTCTGGCCAACGTGGTGTGCGGCTTCGCGGTGGGCGCGCTGGCGCCGGCGATCGGAGCCGAGCAGCTCCTGATCGTGGTCGCGGCGCTCTTCCTCGCCTCGGCGGGGCTCGTTCGAGCGGCCGCCGGCGTGGCCGCCGATGACCTCGAGAGGGCCATTCAGAAGCCTCGGGGCCGCGGCATCGGGGTGGCCCGCGACAGCGGCGCGGTGCTCCATAATACCCACCTCAAACTCATCGCAGCGCTGGTGGTGGTCACGTTTTTGACCGTCACCGTGGTCGACTATCAATTCAAAGTCGTGGCCCGGACCTCGCTCCTCAGCGAGGCCCAGCTCGCCGCCTTCTTCGGGAACTTCTATGGCGTAGCGGGGATCATCGCCTGCCTCACCCAGTTCTTCGTGACCGGTCGCCTCATCGAGCGGGCGGGGCTCATCCCCGCCCTCCTGGTCCTCCCGGGGATGATGGCGCTCGGGGTCGTGTCGATGGCTTTCGTCCCCTTCATCGGAGCCCTGTTTGCGGTGACGATCGCCAAGGGGGCTGAGAACATCTTCCGCTACACCGTCAACGACGCCACCACCCAGCTGCTCTACCTCCCCGTCCCCAGCGTCCGCCGGGGACGCGCTAAGGCGTTCATCGACGGCATTCTCAAGCCTTCCTCGATCGGGGTCGCGGGCATCGCGCTGTTCCTCCTCGGGCGCTCGTTGGCGCCGGCCGATTTTGCCCTCCAGCTGGCCTGGGTGGATGCGCTGCTCCTCGTGCTGTGGGCCGCCCTCGTGCTGAGGATGAAGCGCGCCTACGTGACGAGCCTCATCGACAGCCTCCACGCTCGCCGCCTCGACTTCGACGGCACCTGGACCCCCGCCATGAACGAGCGGACGGTGGAGACCTTGCGAGCGCGCCTGCGCTCGGACGACGACACCGAGGTCCTCCACGCCCTGGAGATCGTCCCCAAGCTGGACATCGAGCTGAACGAGGAGCTCGAGGGGTTGCTCTTGAATCGGAGCGACGAGATCCGCATCTCGGCCCTGCGGCTTTTGGGGGAGCGTCGACGCTTCGAGAGCATCGCGGCGGTGCGAGACCGCCTCGGCGACCCCTCCCCGGAGATCCGGGCCGCGGCCGTCGAGGCCTTCTGCGCCATCGGCCGCGAGCGCGCCATCCGCGCCGTCACCAGTCACCTCGTCGACGACGACCTCCGGGTTCGGGGCGCCGCCTGCTCAGCGCTGATCCAGCACAGCGGCCTCGACGGGGTCCTCGCCGCGGCCGAGTGCCTGAAGGCCCTCCTGACCGACGTTTCGCCGAAGGGGCGTCGGGAGGGGGCCCGGGTCCTCGGGACCATCCAGGTGAAGTCCTTCTTTCACCCGGTGCTGGACCTCTTGGAGGACGAAGATCCGCGGGTCCGCCTCGAGGCCGTGGAGGCAGCGGGTCACATGCGGAGCCCCGAGCTCGTCCCGGCCCTGATCTATCGACTCGCCGACCGTCAGTGCGGCCGCGCCGCGGGACGGGCCCTGGCCAGCTACGGCCCGGAGATCGAGCCCACCCTGTTTCGAGTGCTCAACGAACGTCGAGAGTCGCTCGAAGTCCGGCGTCGGGTTCCCGCGGTGCTGGGACTCATCGGGGGCGAGAAGGCCCTGAAGGCTCTCCTCGAGGTGCTCGAGACGCGCGACCCGGAGCTCCGGGCGTCCGCGGCGAGGGAGGCCGCCCGCATCCGGGAGCGCGCTCCTCGAGCCCAGATCGACGACGACGCCCTGGACCGCGCCATTCGCAGGGAGCTCCGAGGGGCCTACCAGACCCTGGCGACCCTCGACGATCTCGCCCTCGACCGAGAAGACCTCCTCGGCGAGGCCCTCGCCGTCCGCTACGAGCAGAAGCTCGCGGTGACCTTCAGGCTGCTCGAGATCCGCTACCCCGGACCAGCCATGAAGCTCGTCCACGCCAACCTCGGGGCCGAGAGTCGAGCCGTGCGCGCGAATGCGGTCGAGGTTGCGGACAACATTCTCTCCCGCGATGAGGCGCGCCTCCTGATGCCTCTCCTCGACGACATGTCTCGTTCGCTGAAGGTCATCAAGGGGAGCGAGACCTTCGAGCTGCGACAGATGTCGGCGACCGCCTGGGTGCCTCACCTCCTCGGCGACCCGCACCCTTGGACCGTCGCTTGCACTCTTCGCCTGGTGGCCAAGCGCCGCATGGCCGACCTCCGTCCCCAGGTCATGGAGCTCACCCGTCACCGCGACCAGGTGGTCCGCGAGACCGCCTACGTCGTGCTCGCGGAGCTCGCCGCGCCCCGCGTCATACCCACCCAAGACCTCGAGCAGCTCGCGCGCTCCGCAGCCGTGGATCCCTCTCGCGAAGTGAGGCGGGCCGGAACCCACCTCATGGATGCGCTTCGGGAGCTGGCGGCCGGAGGCGGAAAGCTAGCTCCAACATGAGGGTCGCGCCCGGGGGGCCGGTGCTCCGAACACCCGCGGACGCGACTCCGGGTGAGACGTCGCTCACGCTACCGTGTGAAGTATGCTTCACGGTTCGTTCCCTCGACCGCTGAAGAGAACGTGGAGCGGAAGCGATCGCGCCCGAGATGGGCTCAACTCGCCGACTGGCTCCAGCGCCTCGAACCCTGGAAAGAGAGCCCCAACACCCACCGTCAACGCCGCCGGCGACGCACCTTCTCGGTGGTGTCGGCCTTCAGTGTCTTTGCTCCCATTTTGGCGGAAGGGAGCGTCTGGCTGGCTCACGGGAAGCCGGGGCCCCTCATCGTCCCTGGAGCCCTGCTGTGCATCCTCGGGGGCGCGAATCACCTCGCCTTTCGATTCCACCGCCGCCTGCCCGTCGCGGCCAGCACCTCAGTCGCGATCTTCTCGGCTTTAGAGGTGGCGTCCATGACCCTGGGCGGGGGTGCACGCGCCCCGATTCTTCCCATCGCTTTCTTGGTGACCGCCCTCGCTACTGAGCTCGTGGGTCTTGGCGCCGGAGCCTTCCACGGCCTGATCGCGAGCTTAGCCCTCATATCAGCCACGCCGCTTGGGGGCGCCGACGCAGCCACGGAGCTGATGCTCTTCCTCGTGAGTACGTGGACCATGCTGATTCTCCGAAGGGAGATGCAGCGCGAACAGGACCAGTTGGCCGCCCGTCACGATGACATGCTCCACGTGATCGAGAGCTCCGATGACTTGATTTGTATGCAGTCCGGGAATCACATCTCGTATTTGAACCCCGCGCTCAAGGAGCTCACCGGTCTCGACCCCTATGCGGAGAGCCTAGACGTATCTCGTATCCACCCCGAGGACGCTCCGCCTCGAAGGGTAGAAGTGGCGGAGGTGCTCGGGACCACAGGCACGTGGTCGGGGGAGTCCGTCGTCCTCGATCGCGGAGGTCAGAGCATCCCGGTGCTTCAGACCATCAGTCGTCACGCTCAGCGAGGGGCTGGCCAAGCTCAGCAGTCGTCGACCATGAAGGACATCACTGACTTGCGTGAACGGGCTTTGGCGCTTCAGACCGCGAAGGAGCAGGCCGAGGTGGCGCTCGCCACCCGCTCCGCCTTTCTCGCGAACATGTCTCACGAGATCCGCACGCCCCTGAATGGAGTTTTGGGTATGGCGCAGCTTCTCGAAGACCACGTCACGACCGAGGAGGGTCGAGGACAGCTAGCAACCCTCGCGTCCAGCGGCGAGCACCTCCTCCAGATCCTGAACGATATCCTCGACCTCAGTAAGCTCGAGGCCCGTCGAGTGTCCCTCGAACGCCAGCCGTTTTCGCCAAGTCAGGTAGGTCGAGAAACCCAAGAGCTATTTGAAGCTTCGGCGCGGCAAAGGGGGAATCGACTCATCCTCGACCTAGACGAGCCCACCCCTTGGCTCCTGGGTGACGTCTCCCGATACCGACAGGTCCTGTTCAACCTCGTAGGGAACGGGATTAAGTTCACGAGTCAAGGCGAGGTGAGGATCCGGATTCGCGGTGAGAGGCTCGACGATGAAGTTCGCGTTCACACCTCGGTGGTCGATACCGGACTTGGTATCGCGCCGGAGAAGCAGAAGAAGATCTTCCTCCCGTTCGAACAAAGCGACAACTCGACCTCGCGCCGCTTCGGTGGGACCGGGCTCGGGCTCACCATCTCTAAGGGTATCGTAGACCTCCTGGGGGGGCAGCTCGAGGTCGAGAGCGAGATAGGTAGAGGCAGCCGCTTCTTCTTCAGTATCCGTGGCCCGGTCGCCCCCACGAATCAGTCTCCGATAGCTCTCCCGAAAACGACGGATCTCCCTTCCTCGATCATCGTCGCCGAGGACAATCCTGTGAACCAGAAGGTCATCCGTGGGCTCATGCGCTCCGTCAAAGCCGACGTCGAGTTTGCCTCCAACGGCCGGGAGCTGCTCGAACGTCTCGAGGAACGATCCTTCGAGGTCGTTCTCATGGACTGCCACATGCCCGAGATGGATGGCTTCGAGGCAACGGCCAAGATCCGGCAGCGTTTCCCGGGGGAGAGCCGCCCTCAGATCATCGCGGTTACCGCGAGCGCCATGGCCGAAGAGCGCGACCGCTGCTTCGAGGTAGGGATGGACGACTTCGTGGCCAAGCCGGTCAGCAAAGCGGTTCTCCTCGAGGCCCTCGGCCGGGCCCGAGCCCGACGCGCCGGCCACGGGGCGAAGGTCACGCCGAAAGTTGATTTGACGTAGCCGGCCCGAGGTGGCCGGTTGGGGCCGCGATGGACGCCGAACGTCTCCTCGAGATTCTTCGGGAGGCCCCCGACCGCGCCTTCGACCTGCACGAGCTGATGTCGAAGGCAAAGCTCGCCGCGAAGTACGAGAAGGAGGCCAAGAAGCTCCTGAAGGCGTGGGTGCGGGACGGAACCCTGGAGCGAGATCCGGGGCGCCGGTACCGCCTCTCCCGCGCCGGGTCGACGATCGAGGGTCGGGTGGTGATCGACCGTAGAGGTTTCGCCACCTTCGTGCCTTCGGGAGAGCACCGGGGAGCGGGGGTCCCTTTCCTCGACGACGCCGACGGCGACGAAGACGGTCTCAGCCCCAACAATCTCGTCCACGACGATCTGGTGCGGGTCGCGATCGTGAGCCGCGGCCGTCGCCCGCGCTCCTACGCCAAGCTCCTGGCCCTCCTCGCTCGGCCCGAGCGACGCCATGTCGGCATGTTCCGAGTGGTCGAGGGCGCCCAGCTCGTCGAGCTCGACGCGGCGCCCAACCCTGGCGTGGGACAGACCATGCGCGTCCGCGACGTCATCATCCCCCCCGAAGATAGCCAGGGGGCGGAGGACGGTCAGCTCGTCGAGGTCGCCTTCGAGCTGGACGACCCCAGCGGGCGCTCGGCGCCCCTGGGTCGGGTGCTGCAGATCATTGGGCGCCCCGGGGAGCGGGAGACGGAGCTGCGCAAGCTCCTCATCGAGCACGATCTGGATCGGCCCTTTCCCAAGGAGGTGCTCGCTCAGGCCGAAGCCTACGGCGACGAGCCCTCTCCGTCGGACCTCGAAGGTCGAGTCGACGTTCGTCATCTTCCGCTGATGACCATCGACGGGGAGACGGCCAAGGACTTCGACGACGCGGTCTGCGCCGTACGAGACGGCCCCGGGAGATACCGAGTGTACGTGGCCATCGCCGACGTCTCGCACTACGTGCGGATGGGCACGCCTCTCGACGAGGAAGCCTACCGGCGGGGCACCAGCACCTATCTGACGGACCGAGCCATCCCGATGTTGCCCGAGAAGCTCTCGAACGGGCTGTGCTCGCTGAACCCTAAGGTGGACCGGCTCTGCATGCTCGCGGAGCTCTCGATCGCCGCCAACGGCCGGGTCATGGACGCCCGCTTCTCGCGAGCGGTCATGCGCTCGAAAGCTCGATTGACTTATGAGCAGGTGGCGCGAGCTCTGGAGGGCGACGTCGACGAGGCCACCCAGGCGGTGCTCCCCACCCTCCTTCTCTTGGCGAGCGTCTCGAGCAAACTCTTGGAGCGGAGACTCCGTCGCGGTTCCCTAGACCTCGACCTCCCAGAGCCGGTGGTGGAGTTCGACGCCAAGGGCGATCCCACGACCGCCATCCGTCGGCCGCGCAACCAAGCCCACCGGCTGATCGAGGACCTCATGGTGGCCACCAATGAGGCCGCCGCACGATACTTCCTGGAGCGTGAGCGGGACACGCTCTTCCGGGTGCATGCCCCCCCCGACCCGGACAAGATGGCGGCTTTCGGCCGGCTTTGCCACGAGCTAGGTATCGACGCCCACGTTTCGGACCGTCCCTCTCCCGCCGAGGTGAGCCACCTGCTGTCCAAGCTGGCCGAACACCCCCGGGGCTCGTCCCTGAACGCGCTCCTCCTCCGGGCTCTCAGCGCCGCGCGCTACGGGGCCGACAACGAAGGTCACTTCGGACTGGGCTCGGAGGCCTACCTGCACTTCACATCGCCGATTCGCCGCTATCCGGACCTCATCGTGCACCGTCTCATGAAGCAATCCATTGCCGGAGGGAGACCTTGGTACTCCCATGCTCACCTCGAAAAGATGGGCGACGACACCAGCGCCGCCGAGCGTCGAGCGATGGTCGCGGAGCGGGCCTCGATGGAGCTCGACCGGGCTCTCATCGCGGAGAAGCACCTGGGCGAGAAGCTCCCCGGCACCGTCACCGGGATTCAGACCTTCGGGCTCTTCGTGGCCACCCTGCAGCCTTTCCTCGAGGGCATGATTCCCGTGCAGGCGCTGCCCGATGACTTCTATCAAGCAGACGAGCACAACTCGATGCTCATCGGCAGCCGCCACGGACGTCGCTTCGGACTCGGAGACTCGGTCGAGGTCATCATCCACTCCGTAAACCTCGCCCGCCGGCAGATTGAGTTGCGCCTCGCCCCGGAGCGCCCCAGCGTGTCCGAAGTCTCCGCCGACGACCGCTCAGAAGGCGACGACGGCCCGCGGCGGGGCCGCCTGGACCCGCGCGCTCTGGCGCGCAAGCTATCCATCAACGCGCCCCGCGGCCGGGGCCGAGGCCGGGGTCGGGGCCGGGCCCGAGGACGAGGTCCCAGAGGTCGCCGTCGCCGCTGAGAAGGGCCACGGCGCGGGCCGCCGGGCTCAGCCTCGAAAGAGGTCGCCCAGAACGTCTCTCTTGGGGGGCTTGGTGACGACCTGCGAGCCCTCAGAGAAAGCGTAGCACCGACCGGGAGTGGAGGCGTCGATCAAACGCTGACCCTGCCCGAGGACCGTTCCGTCTCCCACCTGGCAGTCGCCGATGATGGCGCTGTTTGGATACATGACCACGCCGCACCCGAGGACCGGGGCGGCGCCATGGTTCTTTCCCACGGTACTGTTCTGGTAGAGGACGAGGTGAGATCCGTAGGTGGCGCGGGCGAGGACGATGCCCGGCGAATGACCGACGAACCAGATGTCCGGCAGCTCGGTATCGTAGAAGCAGGAGAAACCGTTGAGGGCCTTGTTGAGATAGAAGAGCTTCGTGGCCAATCGGCGGTCATGGCCGGCCCGATGCACGGTGTTCGAGAGGAAGTATAGAAACACCGTGTTCTGCTCGGAATGGAGCGGGTCGAATCGGCCTCGGGGCCACAGCGCCGCGGCGTCGACGCAGCGCCCCGTTCGCTCGAGCGCATCATCGAGATCGCGATCGATCCCCTCCCGAAGGCCCTCCTGTCCATCCGGAAAGAAGTGCTGCAGCTGTCGAGTCAGGTACTCGACGAGCTCCACTCTGCGAAAGCCGACCAGCTCCACTCGCTACATCCACGGCATCTGGGTGACGCCCATCATCGACCGCATGGCCCGCTGGTTGTCCTGCCAAGTGAGGACTCGGTCGATGCCCTCCGCCAATGCCCGGGGCTGAACCCCGAGCCCACGGAGCCGGGAAACATCCACCACCGGCGGTATCGCGCCCGTGGGTTCGCGGGCGAACGTCAGCTCGGCCTTCGTTCGCTCGGAGAGGAGCCCGAGGAGCGTGCGATTATCGACGTTCTCCCCTGACGCCACGTTGTAGACGGTGGTCTCCCCGCGCTCTCCGATAATTTGGACGGCGCGGACGACATCCTCGATGTGAACATAGTCTCGCGCCGCATCCGGAGCGACGTCGAGAGTGGCCACATCCCCGTCCAGCGCCCGGCCGAGGACCTCTTCCAGCCACGAGCCTCCGTCGAGAGCGTCGCTATAGACGCCCGACAGACGCGCCACGTGGGCACGGGGGCCTCCGGTGTGGCGGACGAGCCACTCGCCGAGCCCCTTGGTGAGATCGTAGAGATGGCGCGGCACCGCTGGGTCGAGCCGCAGAGCGGTGGACTCGTCGACCCGACCGTCCAGGCCGTCGTAGAGGCGGGTGGAGGAGAGGTAGACCAAAGCTTCGTAGGTCCCCTGCGCCAGCACCGTGGACAGGTCGGCGGCGTGGGCGCGAATCGTGGCCGCTGGATCTTCCGCGTAGTCCGCGGTGTACCCCGCCGCCCAGATGACCAGCCCCGCCGGCTCGCTCGGCCAGCCCTCGTCATCGCGGTCGGGGATCACGACCTCCATGCCCTGCTTCTCGAAGCTCTTGGCCAAGGCCCGACCGATGAAGCCCCGGCCGCCGACGATGGTCACCCGAGAGAAGCTCATCGAACCTTCTCCTGGTTGAGATCGAGGGTCTCGTCCGGCTCGAAGACCTTGGGGTGGGGTACGGGGACGATGAAGCGCCCCCCGCGGGCTCGGTAGGTGGCTTGCTGGCGCATGATCTCCTCTGCGAAGTTCCAGGTGAGGAGCAGCGTGTAGTCGGGCTGCTTCTCCAGTAGATGCTCGGGTGGATAGATCGGCACCGGCTTGCCGGGCATATACTTCCCCTGCTTGTGGGGGCTCCGATCCACCACGAAGTCGATAACGTCCGGACCCAGCCCAACATAGTTGAGGAGGGTGCTCCCCTTGGCCGCCGCCCCGTAGGCCGCGATCGACTTCCCTTGTCGCTTGAGACGGTGAACGAGCTCGAAGAGCTCGCCTCGGAGCGCCCGTACTTCGGCCCCAAAGCCGCGATAGGTCTCGGCCCGAGAGACGCCCCATTCCTGTTCCTGGGCGCGAAGCGCGTGGAGCGCTTCGGACCGCACCGTGCTGCGCCTCCGATCGGCGTAGATACGCAGGGATCCCCCGTGGATGTCGAGACGCTCGACATCTCGAATGGTGAGCCCGTTCCGCTCGAAGAGCTGCTCGAGGGAGCTGAGCGAGAAGTAGCAGAGATGCTCATGATAGATCGTGTCGAACTCTCGCCCTACGAGGAGATCGGCGATGTAGGGCACCTCCACGATGGCTACGCCGGTGGGCTCGAGCAGATGCGCGAGTCCCTGCACGAAGCCGTTGGTGTCGGCGACGTGGGCGAGCACATTGTGGGCGTGGACCACGTCGGCGCGGCGCCCCTCGGTGGCGAGCCGAGCCCCGAGCTGCGCGTCGAAGAAGTCCACCAGCGTGGGGACCCCGATGCCCTCAGCGACCCGGGCCACATTGGCGGCCGGCTCCACCCCCAATACCGGGATGTTCGCCTCGACGTAGTTCTTGAGGAGGTAGCCGTCGTTGCTCGCGATCTCGATGACCAGGCTCTCGGAGCCCAGTCGCTGGCTCTCGATGACTTGGTGGGCCAAGTCCCGTGCGTGAGCGAGCATCGTGTCGCTGAAGGAGCTGAAGTAGAGGTAGTCTTGAAACAAGAGATGGGGGTCCACCGTCTCCGTGATCTGAGCCAGCGTGCAGTGCGGACAGAACACCAGATCCAGCGGGTAGCAGGGCTGGCTGGCGGCCGCGTCGGGCGAGCCCAACAGGTCGTTGGCGAGGGGCGTCAGCCCTAGGGAGAGGACGTGGTGCGCCCCGCTGCTGCCGCAGCCGCGGCAGGCGCCTTCCGCTTCACGGGGCGCGGGCTCCGCTTGCGGCGCGAAGGGCCGAGGAGGCCCCTCCGCGGGGGTCCGGGACTCGAGATGGGGGTCGTGCGCGATCTTCATGCTCATGGCCATCCGGGGCGGGCAAAAGCCCACGGTCCTCCGATTCGGCGCGCGTGGCCCGGATTGGAGCGACGGGCGCGCAGAGGCGCCGCCGTCGTTGCGTAGGGCGCAATCGTCTCGGAACGACACATTTCTGAGTCCGCCGAGATTTCGAGGGCTCTCCCCGCGGCCGCGCCGCACCGATGAGGGGAGGAGCCGATGCGCGTCCACACCACCTCCCTCGCTGGCGTCCATGAGCTCGAGCTGGAGCCCATCTATGACGAGCGGGGATACTTCGCCCGGCTCTACGATCGGGAACAGTTCTTGGAACTCGGACTGCCCGGCGCCGTTGCGCAGACCAGTCTGTCGCACAACCCACTTCTCGGAACTCTGAGAGGGCTGCACTGGCAGGCCGCCCCCGGACTGGAGACGAAGCTGGTTCGCGCCATTCGCGGTCGTGCCTACGACGTCGTCGTCGACCTGAGACCCGACTCGATCTCCTTCGGTCAGTGGCAAGCCTTCGAGCTATCGGCCAGCGAAGGTCGCGGACTGTTCATTCCTCCCCGCTGCGCCCACGGGTTCATGACCCTCGAGCCCGATACCCAGATTCTGTACCAGATGTCGGAAGCTTATCGACCGGAGCTCGTGAGAGCCCTGCGATGGGACGACCCCGATCTCGCCATTTCCTGGCCGATTGCACCCCGCTCGATATCGCCGGGGGACGCGGCGTGTCCGTACATGCTCCGCCACATCAGGAGAAGTCTGGCGGCGTGACGCCCGCGGAGCCGAGGCCCTCGTCGATCCGACGGTAGGCCTCGAGCAGGACCCCCTGCGCGTCCACCGCGATCTCGAGGAGGCGCTCCACGTTTCGCGACCCCGGCTCCCGACTTCGAAACTCCGCTTTCGCTTCGTTCCAGTCGATCAGGCCGAGCAGGGTACGCACCGCGCTCGCGAAACCCACCTCGGCCAGGGGTTCGCGATCCACCCCTTCTTCGAGCAGCGCCTCAAAGAGCGGGGCTGCTCCCTCCCCCAGCTCCACCTCGGCGAGGCCGGGAGGAAGAGGGACGCCCAGGGCTGCAACCTGTTCCAGGAAAGGAGGATCCGGGTCGAAGCGCCCGGAGAGAAGGCGCCCCTCCACCAGCTCGAGCTCGGCCGACTCATCCTCGTCCCGCTGTACGTCGAGGATGCCGGAGCGCCGACTCATGGCGAGGAACTCGACGATCTCCGCGACCGGGAAACGACTCACGTCCGCCGAGAGATCCGGTCCGGCCGGAGTGACCACGGCGAGGGTGTCTTCTTCCTCCTTCGCCGCTCGGGCCAGCTCCACGAGGCTCCGCTGTATCGGTCGGTCCTGGGGGGACCGCTCACGGGCCTCCTCCAGCACCCTCCGAGCGTCGTCCAAGCGGCCGTCCTGGAGAAACGTCCGGCCGAGCTGGTGATGAGCGTCGGGCATGTCGGCATCGAGCTCGATGGCGCGTTCGAAGGCAGAGATCGCCTCTTCCACTCGCCCCAGGCGCCGCAGCGTCACCCCGAGATCCACGTGACTCCGCGGATTTCGGGGGCGGAGCGCCGCCGCGAGCCGAAACGCCTCGAAGGCTTCCTCCAAGGCTCCGGACTCTCGGAGCGCCAAACCTAGGTTGGCTTGGGCGTCGGCCCGTCGCGGCCGCTCGGTGGCGATCTTGCGGAAGTGAGGAATCGCTTCGCGGAAGCGCCCCGCTGAGCTCAGAGCGATGGCCAGCCCCACCCGGTGATCGAGGGTAGGCTCGAGCACGAAGGCGCAACGCCAGGACTCGACCGCTTCCTGAAGGCGCCCCTGGCGGTCCATGACCAGCCCCAGAAGGGCATGGCTACGCCCGTCTCCGGGGACCTCGGTGAGCAGGGTAGTGAGATGGGTCTCGGCGCTCCGGAGCGCCTCGGGTCGTACGCCAGGCTCATTGGCGCCGATCCGCATCCACATCCGGGCCGCGAGCCGACGTAGCTCGGGAACCGGCGCGGGGCCCTTCAGTTGGGCCTCGGCGAGGTCTCGGGCGGTGGTCAGCGACCCCGTCTCAGCGAGGATGTGCGCGGCCCGGAGCACCAGGCGCGGCTGAGCGCGAGCTGCCCAATCGCCCCTCGTCACCTCCTCGACGATAGCGGCCGCCTCATCCGAACGCTCGATCCGAAGACGCTCCTCCGCTTTCTCGAGAGCGAGTCGGGCGGCGCGCTCTTCCGCCGGCGCCATGGTCACGGGGTACCCCCGACGCGGCAACCCGACAAGTGAAGCAGGTGTCCTGCCGCTCCGGGTTGGGTATGGTGCGGCCTGGGAGTGAGCCGCTCTACGTCGTACATCGGGCCCATCGCCTTCGAGGGCCTGGAAGACCTGGAGGAGGACCTTCTCGCGGAGGACTCCAGCCCCCTCGCAGCGCCCGCAAAGGCGTCCGACAGCGAGGAACCTGGCCCTTCGACCTCTGGCATCATGGCCCCGTACGCCGCCGTCGGAGGTCGCCTCCTCGATCCCGTAGAGGCCTTTGCGCCCGAAGACATCTCCTTCGACGAAGATACCGAGGTCGGGACGCACGGTGAGCCCGCCGGCGACGTAGACGCCCATCTCACGGGGGAGATGATCCCTCTACCCGAAGGAGCGCTCACTCCCGACGATGACACGGCCCCCGAGCCCGCTTTTCCTGGCCTCACCACCTCCGACCTCGTTGTCGCATCGTCCAAGCCTCGGAGCTTGCAGTCTACGCTTCCCTCCCCACCGCGGGATCCCTCTTCGGTCGACCGCTCGACGGTGGCTCGGGCGGTCGCGGCGGCCGAGGCGCGTAGAGTCGAAATCGCGCCACGCATCGACGTGGACGATCTGAGCGCAACCCAGCTCCGCGGCCCGTGGGTCGCGGTCGCCACCCTAACCCTCGTGGGAGCCGCTTTGCTGGCCTGGCTCATCTTCGGCTGACCCGCCCCTTCGAGACCGCTCACAATTTCGGCCCAGGCGTATTAGAACCGCCGAACCATGACGGCGGCGGCAGCGGACCGGCTCCGGCCCTTCGGAACCACCATTTTCAGCGAGATGTCGCGCCTCGCCGCGGAACGTGGCGCCGTGAACCTCGGGCAGGGCTTCCCAGACTTCGAGGGTCCAGAGGCGATCCGAGAAGCGGCGGCCGATGCGCTTCGCGCGGGACACAACCAGTACGCACGCTCCCAGGGGGTGCCGCGCTTGGTAGAGGCGGTGGCTCGCCAGCGACAAGCACAGCATCAGCTCCGCTACGATCCGATGACCGAAGTGGGCGTGTATTCGGGCGCCACCGAGGGCATCACCTCCGCGATGCTCGGGCTGCTCAACCCCGGCGACGAGGTGATCTTCTTCGAGCCCGTCTACGACTGCTACCCAGCTTGCGCCGCGATGGCCGGAGCAGTGCCGCGTTATCTTACCTTAGAACACCCCGAGTTCGCCCTCGACGAAGCTCAGCTCCGCGCCCTGATCACGGAGCGCACCCGCCTCATCGTGCTCAATACGCCGCACAACCCCACCGGGAAGGTGTTCACTCGAAGAGAGATGGAGACGCTGGCGGAGGTGGCCCAGGAGCACGATCTCAGAGTGATCACCGACGAGGTCTATGAGCACCTCGTCTACGACGACGCGAAGCACCACGCGCTGGCCGCCCTCCCGGGGATGCGGGAGCGCACCCTGTCCATCAGCAGCGTGGGAAAGACGTGGTCCTTCACGGGGTGGAAGGTGGGTTGGGCCACGGGCCCCAGCGACATGATTCGCGCCGTTCAGGCCGCCCATCAGTTCGTGACCTTCGCGACCGCGACCCCTCTGCAGCACGGCGCCGCCTTCGCGCTCGAGGAATACTCCGGAACCTTCCTCGACACCCTCGCCCGCGAATACGCCGAGCGAAGAGATCGACTGGTCTCGGTGCTCAGGGAGGTGGGTTTTGGCGTCACCGCTCCTCAGGGCGCGTACTTCGTGCTGGCCGATTTTCGCCCCTTGTTCGACGGCGACGATGTCGCCTTCGCCCATCACCTCATCGAGGAGGTGGGAGTGGCCGCCATCCCTCCGAGCTTCTTCTATCCGGCCCGCCCCGAGGCAGGTCGGCACCTGATTCGCTTCGCGTTCTGTAAACGCCTCGAGACCCTCGAGGCGGCGGCGGAGAGACTGAAGAAGCTCTAAATAGGCGCTCCTCTAGCGTATCTCTCCTCAGGACTCCGCCCTCGACTCGGACCACCACGCCCGTAGTCCTCCCGCCAGCCGGTGAGCGACCTTGCGTCGGTCGTCGTCGGACCAGGTCAACGGAACCTCGATCACGAGCAGATGTTGGAGCTCCGGGCTCCGAAACCACTTCTCGACGAGCTCGGACTTGCGATTCGAAGCCCAGTCGTCAATCTCGCGCCGGAGGCGGGCCATCTGCTCGAAGAGGGGGCGGTCTTCCGGCGGCGGCTCCCGCCCCTCGAACAAGAAGGCCTTCACCGCGGCCGTGTCCGCGGAGAGCTCACTGGTATCGAGGAGCCCCGACCATAGACGCCGGGTGGCGGAGGCGTGGGGCGCGGATCGGTCCTGGAGCTCGTCTCGCAGGAAGCGCAGCCATGCGAAGGCGAGGGCCCGGGCGAGGAGACTCGAGCCCGGGAGCGGCGGAGGCTCCGCCTCCAAGTCGATCACGCCCTCGACAGCGGCGTGCAGCGCCGCCACGAGAAAGGGGTCTGCGGAGCGGCCAAGGACCTCGGAGGGTACCAGGGTATCGAGCGATGGCGCTGCCGATTCCACTTCGGCTCGCAACCGGAGTTTCGAGCTTGGGGAGCCGTGAACGGAGAGGGCCACCCTGGCCCCAACTCGAGCCTCGGCCATGGTCACCAGCGCCACTCGATGCTCAGCGACGAGGCGCCGCCGTAGCTCCGGAGACAAGAGAGGGGCCAGCGGGGCCCCGAGAGCACGGGCCTGACCGACGGGATCCACGCCCGCAGGCGCGTCGAGGTCCAAGGTGCCCCGCGCGCGCCGGCCGAGAAGAAATCCGTCTTGCTCGAGGCTGGCGGCGAGCACCCGAGCGAAGCCCGCCGTACCGGAGGCTCGCCGCGCTTCGCATGCCGCTCGCACCTCGGGGCGAGCCGCGAGAGGCCCGGGCCCCCCGAAGTGGTCGCCATCATGAAGCGCATCCACCGTCACGCGAGGCTCGGCGCTCGCAGTGGCGAGCTCGACCCATTCCACGGTCGGACCGTCGTCCAGCGACAGCACCCGGTGAGCATAGGGAGGCGACCGGGGGAAGTCGCGGACGCAGCGCCCCGAAAGCTCGGTAGAGTGGCCGCGTGCAAGCCACGCGCGCCGCGGAACCGAAGTGGGCCTTCTTCATCGACCGAGGCGGAACCTTCACCGACTGTATCGGGCTCAGCCCCTCCGGGGAGGTTCGGGTCATCAAGGTCCTCAGCTCCGACGAGGCCCCTCTCGTAGGCATTCGGAGCCTGCTGGAGCTGCCCCCGGAGGACGCCATCCCTCCCTGCACGGTGCGGATGGGTACCACCGTGGCCACGAACGCCCTCCTCGAGCGCCGCGGCACGCCGACCGCAGTGCTCATCACCCGCGGCTTCGGGGATGCGCTCACCATCGGCACCCAGGCCCGGCCCGACCTCTTCGCCCTCGAAATCGACCGCCCCGAGTCCATCGCTCAGGAGGTGATCGAGGTGGAGGCACGAGTGGGAGCGGACGGCGCCACCCATTTTGGCGCGGCCTGGCGGGCCTCGCTCGCCGCTGCCCTCGAGGCGGCCACAGCTCGGGGAGTGAAGAGCGCGGCGGTGGTCCTGCTCGGATCATGGCAAAACGGAGAGGGTGAGGCCGAGGTCGCCCGCGTAGCGCTGGAGCAAGGCCTGCGCCATGTATCCCGCTCGGCGGAGGTGGCCCCGGAGATCGGCCTCCTGGGCCGCGGCGACACCACGGTTGTCGATGCCTATCTCACGCCCCTCCTGACCGACTATGTGGCTCATTTGAGAGGGGCCCTCCCCGGCTCCGACCTGGCTTTGATGCAGTCGAGCGGAGGGCTCTGCGAAGCGTCCGCTTTCCGAGGCAAGAACGCGGTGCTCAGCGGGCCGGCAGGGGGTGTGGTCGCGGCACGGGCCATGGCCCAGGCGGCGGGCTGCGCCGAAGCCATCGCCTTCGACATGGGAGGCACCTCGACGGACGTGACCCGTATCGGCCCCGAGCTCGAACGCACTTGGGAGACCGAGATCGCCGGAGTTCGGCTTCGAGCCCCGATGATGGACATTCACACCGTCGCCGCCGGCGGGGGCTCGATATGTCGACGTGAAGGCTCGAGGCTCGTGGTGGGGCCGGAGAGCGCCGGGGCTCGGCCCGGGCCCCTCGCCTACGGCGACCCCTCCGCCCGGGACATCGCCATCACCGACGTCAACCTCATCCTCGGACGTCTTCGCGGGGAACGCTTTCCATTCTCGCTTCATCCTGAGCGGGCGCGGGCTGCTCTGGCCGAGATCGCGGCCGCGCGCCCCGGAGATTTCGAAGGCCCGGAGGCGGTAGCGGAGGGCTTTCTCGAAGTGGCCCACGAAGTCATGGCCCAGGCCATCCGCAACGTGACGGTGGCTCGGGGCCACGACGTGCGAGAGCACGCGCTGGTGGTGTTCGGAGGAGCGGGAGGTCAGCACGCGGCGGCCCTCGCCCGGCGCCTGGACATCGACACGGTGATTTTTCCGCCCTTCTCGGGGGTCCTCAGCGCTCTCGGCATGGCCCTCGCCGCCGTGGACGCCCACCGGGTCCGCGGAGCCAACCGCACGGCGCTCGAAGAACCGCGCACCGCGCTCGAGGCCGGTCTGGACGAGGACGAGGCGAGCGCCCGCGAGGAGCTCTTGGCTCAGGGGGTCGCCCTCGAGCGACAAGAAGTCTTTCGCCGGCTCGACCTCGCCTATCGGGGGACGGAGACCGCGCTCACGCTCGATGTCGACCCTCATGAAGCTCCGGAGCAGACCCGCACGCGCTTCGAAGCCGAGCACGAGCGGCAGTTCGGCTTTGCCCGTCCCGATCACCCGATCGAAGTCCGGGCCGGGCGCATCGAGGTCCGCGGCCGCGGTCGCGCCCCAACCCTCGTGGCCCCTGTCGATCCGGATGCTCCCGCCCGATTCGAAGCGGAGGTCTGGCTGCAAGGTGGCTGGCGGACGGTCCCGGTTCGGTCCCGCGAGTCTATCGACCACGATGAGGTTCTTCACGGCCCCGTCCTCGTCTTGGAGTCGACCGGCACCCTGGTGGTCGAAGAGGGTTTTACGCTCACGGGGGGGACCATCCTCGTGATGCGGCGCGCGAACACGGACGCCCGATCTCGACGAGTGGCCCGGACGACCCAGGACAGCCCCGACCCGGTACGGCTCGAGGTCTACAACCATCGCTACATGGCCATCGCAGAGCGCATGGGCTCCGCCCTCCGGCGTACCGCCCACTCGGTGAACATCCGCGAGCGCCTCGACTTTTCCTGCGCGGTGTTCGACGGACGAGGCGACCTCGTCGCGAACGCCCCCCATATTCCCGTCCACCTGGGCGCCATGAGCGAGTCCGTCCGAGCCGTCATCGCCGCCCACCCCAACATGGCTCCGGGGGACGTGTTCGTGACCAACGATCCGGCCGCCGGGGGTTCACACCTTCCCGACGTCACCGTCGTGACTCCGGTGTTCCAGGAAGGACGTCGTCGCTTCTTCACGGCTAGCCGTGGCCATCACGAAGACATCGGGGGCCTCACTCCGGGCTCCATGCCCCCCTTCTCGACGGCTCTTGCCGAGGAGGGCGTCGTGCTTCGGGCCCTCCCCCTGGCGCAGGCGGGGCGCCTCAATCTCGAACCGGTCCGCCGCGCCCTGGAGGCGGGCCCCCATCCCGCACGTCGCCCCGACGACAACGTGGCCGACCTCCTCGCCAAGATGGCCGCTAATGCCACCGGAGCACGCCTCCTCGGGGAGCTCGTCGAGGAGGCGGGTGCGGGCGAGGTGGAAGCCTACATGGGCTTCGTACAGGCGGACGCGGCCCGCCGCGTGGGGGATGTGGTGGAGGCCCTCGAGGATGGCAAGCGCTCTTTCGCAGATGCCCTCGACGACGGGACTCCGATCCGGGTGACTCTGGAGATCCAGGGACGACGCATGCGGGTCGACTTCACCGGCACCGGGGCTGCCGTACCCGGAAACCTCAACGCTCCCCGCGCGGTGACGGTGGCCGCAACCCTCTACGTGCTCCGAGCCTTGGTCGGCACCGTCATCCCTCTGAACGCCGGGTGCTTGGCCCCGATAGAGCTCTTCGTGCCCCCGGGCTCGCTCCTCGACCCTCCCCCCTCCGCGGCCGTCGCAGGGGGCAACGTGGAAACCTCCCAGCGGGTGGTGGACGTCCTTCTGGGCGCCCTCGGACGGGCGGCGGCCAGTCAGGGCACGATGAACAACCTGACCTTCGGGGACGACAGCTTCGGATACTACGAGACCATCGCCGGGGGGGCGGGAGCCACCGCGAACGCGCCCGGCCTTGGCGGCGTTCACACCCACATGACCAACACCCGCATTACGGATCCGGAGATTCTGGAGTCCCGCTTTCCGGTCCGGGTGCTGCAATTCGGCCTGCGTGAGGGCTCCGGTGGAGAAGGTCGACACCGAGGGGGAGAGGGCGTGATCAGAGAGCTCGAGGCGCTTCGGCCCCTCCGGGTGTCCATGCTCAGCGAGCGCCGGGAGCGCGCCCCCTTCGGGCTGGCGGGCGGCCAAGCCGGGGCGCGGGGCCAAAACTGGGTGGATGGACACGACGTGGGCGGCAAGGTGAGTACGACCGTCCCCGCGGGGGGCCGCATTCGGATCGAGACCCCGGGAGGCGGAGGCTACGGCCCCCCGGACCCTCTTCTTTCGAAAGACCCTCCGGTCCCCTAAGGGGTCGAGGTGAGCTAGAAGGCGGTATGCTGCAGGACCTCTCGTACCGCATCGAGTCCGAGATCGCTCGCCTCGTCTGTCGCCTCCCCGAGTCGGTGCTGAAGGCCATAGCTGGCCCTCCCGTCCGCATCGACGACCGTCCCTTGGATCTGCAGGTGCAGGTCATCCTGCGTATCGCGGCGATGACGCGCAAGCGGGAGGTCCCCCCGCCGAGCCTCGAGGGCGCCCGGCGAGACCTCGCCTACTCCGGGCGCCAGCTCGCGCCGCGGCCCTCCGAGGCCCTCGCCGAGGTCGCCGACTTCGAGCTTGGGGGCCGACCTGCCCGTCGCTACCTCCCTCTGACCAAGCCGCAGGGAGGACCGGGCATCGTCTTCTTTCACGGGGGAGGCTTTGTTCTCGGGGGTCTCGAGAGCCACGATGGGGTGTGTCGGACCATGGCCGCCCACACCGGCTGCCCCGTCTTCGCCGTGGACTACCGTCTCGCCCCCGAGCACCCCTTTCCGGCCGCCATCGACGACGCCCTCACCGCCTTTCGGGACGCGGTGGCTCGAGCCGACCACCTTGGCGTCGACCCGGAACGCCTCGGCGTGGCCGGGGACAGCGCCGGAGGAAACCTGGCCACGCTCGTAGGGCTCGAAACCGAAGGGGAGCCGGTCCGCCCTGCGGCCGTCCTGGCCATCTATCCAGCCATCGACTTCACGATGTCCTTTCCGTCGCAGGAAACCCTCGCGGAAGGTTACTACCTCGAGGCCAAAAACATCCGCTGGTACCGCGAGACCTATCTCGCGGGGGAGGACATGAAGCATCCCCGGGCCTCGCCGTGGTTCCGCGAGAGCGTAGCTGGGGCTCCCCCTCACGTGGTGGTCACCGCAGGCTATGACCCCCTCCGAGACGAGGGCGACGCTTGGGCGAAGCGGCTCGAAGAGGCGGGCGTACAGGTCATTCACCAGTCGCCTCCGGGACTGTTTCACGGATTCTGGAACGCCGGGGGAGGCATCGAGGCGGCCCGGGTAGCCATCGAGGAAGGTCTCGACGCCTTTCGCGGTCTCCTCAGAAGCTGACGTCGTAGTCGATGACGACCGGGGAGTGATCGCTGAAGCGCTTCTTCCGATACACGCTCGCCGAGCGAACCGCGCTTCGCAAGTTGTCCGTCGCAAACTGATAGTCGAGCCGCCAGCCCACGTTCTTGGCCCAGGCCTGGCCGCGGTTCGACCACCAAGTGTATTCCCGGGGGTGGGGGTTTACGACGCGAAAGGCGTCCAGCCATCCCGCCGCGAAGAGGTCGTCCATCCAGGCCCGCTCCTGGGGGAGGAAGCCTGAGTTCTTCTGATTCGATCGCCAGTTCTCCAGGTCGATCTTCCGGTGGGCGACGTTCATGTCTCCGCACACGACATAGGCCCGACCGTCGGCACGAAGGTCGTCGAGGTGGCCCCGAAGACGCCGCATGAACTCGAACTTGGTGACCTGCCGATCGTCGCTGGCCGACCCGGAGGGCATGTACATCGACACCACCGACAGATCCCCGAAGTCGAGCTGAAGATATCGCCCCTCTTCGTCGGCGCGCGGCCAGCCCAAGGTCCGCACCACTCGGTCCGGTTCGCGACGGGTGTAGATCGCAACCCCTGAGTAGCCCTTGCGGACCGCGGGGGCGAAGTACGCGTGGTATCGGCGCGGTGCTCGAGCCTCGTCCGGCATCTGTTCGGGGAGGGCCCGAACCTCTTGAAGACACACCACGTCGGCGTCCTGCCGTCGCTGCCACTTGAAGTATCCCTTATGGGCGGCGGCGCGGATGCCATTCACGTTCGTGGTGATGACTCTCATGACTCCGGCGCGGGGTGGCGGCGCCGACGGTAAGCCACGACGGCTCGGTAGGTCGCCGCGTAGCCAAAGGCCCCGCTGATCACCCCTACGAACAGGCTTCCTATCCACAGTTCGAGACCTGCGGAGGCGATGAGCTCCCACACCGCGAGCCAAAAATCTACGCTCACGAAACGGGAGACCACCCCGAGGCCCGAGCCCGGCTCCCCTTCGAAGAGGTGAGCGATCGCCTCGCGGCTGGCCGCTGAAGTCTCCAGGGTTCCCGTCACTAGGAAGGTCCCTACCCGCCAATTAAAGTAATAGATCGGGACGATCGTCACCGGATTGGTGATCCACACCGGACCGATGCCGCTCACGCGGTTCGCGCCCAGCAAGGTCGCGATGGCGAGGTACATCACGGTCTGTAAACCTACGGCCGGCGTCGCTCCCACGACGAACCCCCAAAAGACTCCGTGGGCGATACGATGGGGCGAGTCGTCGAGGTGAAGGATGTTGTGAACGACGAAGTAGCGAAGACGCCCCCAGCCCTTCCGCTCGACCGGCGCCTCGGGACTCGGAGACGCCCGCTCCTCCGGAGACATCCGCCGCTGGGCGGGCGGCGCTGACCTCTCCCCCGACACGTGCCGGCTTCACTACGCGGACACGAGGCCGGGCGACAACCAGGAAGGTCGGTGAGCCGACGGGGGACGAAAAATGGTAAGTCCCATCCTCGTGACCTTGGGCGACCTCCTGCGTCAGGGCGGCTGGACCATGGCCCCGATCTACCTCTGCTCCATCGTGGCCCTGGCCGTGTTCCTCAAGAAGCTCTTGGACCTCCGCGGGGCTCGCCTCGGAGACCTAGACTGGGTAGAGCCCATGCTTCAGAAGTTGCGCGCCGGTCGGCTCGAAGACGCGGCCGCGGCTGCCGAGGACACCCGCAACCCGGCCGGTCGAGTGGCGCGAGCCACCCTCGGCCTCCTCGGCTCGAGGCCCGAGCGCGCCGAGGCGGAGGCCCGCCGAGTGGGTTCGCTGGAGCTGCAGAAGCTGGAGTCCCAGCTGCCTTTGCTGTCCTTCATCGCTCAGGTGGCCCCCTTGCTCGGACTCCTGGGCACCGTCTTGGGCATGGTGGAGCTCTTCGTCGGCCTTCAGGGCGCCGGCCTCGCCAACGTCGACGTGGGTCGACTGTCTTCCGGCATCTGGAAAGCGCTGCTCACCACCGCCGCGGGGCTCTCGGTGGCGGTTCCCGTCTTGGCCGCCCACGCTTGGCTGACCCAAGTCAGCGAGCGCTTTCGGCTGATGGTGGGGGACGTCGTTCAGCGCATCCTGAACGAGGCTCCCTGAGCCTTACTCCGAACAGGTGTCAGAGCCGAGCGCGCACGCCACGGCCGAATATCCCTCACCCGAAGAACGCAGCTCTTGTGCACAAGGTGAGTCGGACGCCTGTCGTTCGCTGGGGCGCCGGTTCTCGCTGGAGAGCAAGGCGAGGCCGGCCCAGCGAGGCGAGGGATATTCGGCCGTGGCGTGCGCGCTCGGCTCTGACACCTGTTCGGAGTAAG
>JBCBRU010000043.1:0-25888 GCA_039819565.1 Myxococcota bacterium
ACCGATGCGCAGGCGGCGTTGTCGGTCCTCGTTGACGCCGGGGGCGAGCGCGCAACTCTGGCTACGGCGGCCTTCTACGACAAGTGGCGCCACGACCCCTTGGTGATCGACAAGTGGTTCGCCGTTCAGGCCGCGTCCAAGCATGTGGACACCCCTCAGGTCGTCCGTCGCCTGAGAGAGCATCCCGATTTCACCCTCGACAACCCGAACCGGGCCCGGTCCCTGATCGGCGTGTTCGCCATGAACCTATCGCGGTTTCACGAGCCGGATGGCTCGGGTTACGCCTTTCTGGCCGACCAGATTGAGCTCCTTCAGGAGCGAAACCCTCAGGTTGCGGCTCGATTGGTCTCCGCGCTGAATGGGTGGCGCCGCTTCGAGCCCGGTCGAAGCGAGCTGATGCGCGCGCAACTTGAGCGCCTCGCTGCCATCCCCTCGCTGTCCAAGGACGTTTACGAGATCGTGAAGCGCGCCCTCGACGCTTGACCCCGCAACGTCACTTTCGCTCCTCGCAAAGTTTCCTGCGTGACACCCCTCGGTAGCGGCGGTCGGCGATGTCTAACTGGGGTCCGTCGCCGTGAGAGCCAATCGATTCGCCCTGCGTGTTTTGCAGAACCGGACAGGGCTCGTCCCTCGGCCGTCATGGGTTAGCTACCGCGTGCGGAGCCCTGGCGGCATGTCGGCCGAGATGGACGCCGAGGACCTCCGGAAGGTCTTCTCCGCCCTCCGGGAGCTGGACGTGGTGCGCTTGGTCGGTGAGGAGCCCCTTCTCCGTCCGGATCTCATCGACGTGGCCGAGACCATTCTCGAGCTTTCCCGACCGTCGGTCCTGCATCTTGCGACCGACGGCCAACAGCCGCGGGCTGCGGAAGACTTTGCCCGAGCGCTGAGTTCGGTCCGTCCGCTCCGCATCGTCGTTCAGCTCGATGCGCCCCTGGAGGGTGATGCCCACCTCGAGGCTCACCGCCGCTTCGCGACGGCGCTAGACACCCTCAAAGTGCTGCGCACGGCGGCCTGCGAGCGCGCCTTCGAAGTCTCGGCGTGCTCAGTCTTGCGCACCGAGGCTCCAGGGCATCATGTCCGTACCCGCGATCTTCTCGATGAGTTGGGAGTCGAGCTGTACGTTCTACCTCCCTCGCTTCACCCCGGCGAGGCGTGGTCCCCGGCGATTCGAAACGCGATCGAAGCTGAACTGGAGCGCCTCGAGCCGGAGCGTGGCTTGACCTCGGCGGGCGTACGCTACTTCCTGCGCGGCGCCCTCGGACGACTCGATCCGGCGATTGGAGGACCTCGGCGTCCGATCTGCACGTCGCTCCGCAGTCACTTCACGATCGAAGCCGATGGTTCGGTCGCAACTTGCGGTCTGCGCTCCGAGTCAGTGGGAAGTCTCGTCGCCACGGAGTTTGATGAGCTCTGGTTTGGCCCCCAGGCGGAGTCCGCTCGCGGCGTCGTGGAGGGATGCTCCGGATGCTGGGCTCCGGAGGAAGTCCTCCCGAGCGCGTTTTACACCGGAGACATCGTGCGAGCGCTGCGCGGCCGGGTCGGAGTGGGCTCCGGCGAGCGTGGGCGTCGCGTCGTGAACGCGCGGCTCTCCTGACCGCTTGTCGCGGTCGCTTTCGTCGTTCATTCTATCTCCCGTGTCGGAGGCCGAGACCTCAGGCGCGCTCCGCCGCGGGTTGGTTCTCGACGGCCGCTACCGCGTCGAGGAGGAGGTCGGCGCGGGGGCAATGGGGCGCGTATATCGCGTTGTTCATGAGACTCTTCAGATCCCTCTGGCGCTGAAGATTCTCCATCCAGAGCTCGCCGTCATTCCCGAGGTCCGCCAGCGGATCGAAAGGGAGGCGCGCCTCTCAGCTCTCCTCGATCACCCAACGTTGGTCAGGGTCACCGACTTCGGGGTCCACGAGGGGCGGCCCTTTCTCGTCATGCGGCTGGTGGAAGGCGAAGAGCTCGCGGCTCGCATGGAGCGCGGACCCATGGGCGCGCACGAGGTCACAGAGATTGGCATCGAACTCTGCGACGGCCTCGCACACGCTCACGGTATGGGCCTCGTTCACCGCGATCTCAAACCCGACAATGTCCTTCTCACCAGTCGCGGCGTGCGTATCTTGGACTTCGGTTTGGCGCGAGCCATCGCCTCCGATGACCCACGGCTCACCCGAAACGGGCTGGTGTGTGGAACCCCTCGGTACATGTCCCCGGAGCAGGCCAGCGGGGATCCCATCGACGCGCGCTCCGATCTTTACGCGGTCGGGGTCCTGCTCCACGAGATGTTGAGCGGCGAGCCTCTGTTTGACGGTCCGAACGCCGCCGCCGTGCTCAAAAAGCAGATCGTCGAAGTGCCGCCACCCCTGGCTCTACCCCAAGACCGCAGGGTGGATGGCAAGCTGCTTCTCAGCACCATCGATCGGGCGCTCGCCAAGGACGTTACCCAACGCTACCCCGACGCAAAGACTCTCGAAGCCGATCTGAAAGGCTGCCTGCATCTCGAGCGTCAACGGGGTACGTCGCGCAAGTGGGCAGTGGCAGGCTTGGCGGCGGCAGTATTGGCGGTCGGCGGCTTCGTCTACGCGGCGGCGTCCGACCCTTTGCTCGAAGCCCGCACCGCACTTTCAGCTGGGCAGCTACCCGTGGCTGAAGACGCCCTCAGACAGCGTCTCGCCGAGGACCCGAGGGACCCTGAGGCCAAGCTCCTGCTCGGCCATCTCGCCTATCGCCGTGGGCGCACCGAGCGCGCCGCTGAAGCCTGGCTTGCAGCTCTCAAGATCGAGCCGTCGCTCGCCGGTGACGGCGACCTGACCGATACCCTGCCGGATGCCACCGCCGAGCTTCATCGTAGCTCTCGCAACGGACGTGGACTGGCTGAACGCCTGGTCGAGGCGATGGCCATCGGAGCTCCGGGCGCGGCCCAGGGTACGCTCATGGCCATCGCCCAAGAGGCTCCGAGTCCTTCGCTTCGCAGGATAGCTTTCGAAGGACTGGAGCGCGCCGGGGCCACGAGTGGTCTCGACGTTTTCGACTTTCTCACGCGCGGTCTCGAGGCGCAGGCGGAGAGTTCCTGCCAGGTGCGAAAGTGGTACGTGGAGCGGATTGCGCGTCTTTCCGATCCGCGCGGGACGCCCCTGGTTCGAAAGGAACGCTCGCGGCGCCGTAGCAGCTGCCTCGCGGACCTTTAGCCGCGCTAGGGCTTCGAGTCACAGCTACAGGGCGAGCCGCCGCACACCGAGCAGTTTCCCTGCGGGTACTTGTCTTCAGCGGCCGAGGCCAGGTCGACTCCGGCGAGGTGAGCAAGGCTGGCCAGCCACGCAAGACAGTCGGCGAACTCGCCTTCGAGATCGTGTTTATCCGGCTCGCGCAGCGCCTCGGCGAGCTCTCCGACCTCCTCCATGAAGTACATGAAGGTCCCAGCGGTGCCTCGGGCCGCGTCCTTGTCGCCGTACGCGCGAGCGATGCCTGCCTGGAATGCGCGAAGATCCACGGAGAAGGCGTGCCTTCGATCGGCCCGGCTGTCGAGGGCCGCGATTCCTTCGTTGCGAGACGGGGTCGGGGAGGGCAGAAAGGCCCGCATGTCGAGGCTCGAAGTGCTGCAGGACGGCCCTCCTGGGGAGCTCGAAGGCGCGGCGGGGCCTCTGGATTTCGCCAGCGCCTTGGCCCCGAAGCGTCTCTATCTGGACACCTTCGGGTGCCAGATGAACATGCACGACTCCCAGCGGATGGTGGCGCTGATGGCCGCTGAGGGCTACGTGCCGACCGCAGACCCGGAGGAGGCTGACCTCATCGTCCTCAACTCGTGCAGCGTCCGAGAGAAGGCCGAGCAGAAGGTGCGTTCGAAAGCCGGGGAGATGAAGCACATCAAGCGCCGCCGTCCTGAGGTGGTGCTCGCGATCGGCGGCTGTGTCGCCCAGCAGGAGGGCGAAAGGATGCTCAAGCGCATCCCGCAGGCCGACCTCGTGTTCGGTCCGGATCACTTGGCCCAGCTTCCTGACCTCGTCCGCGAGGTTCAGGAGTCGCGCGCGCGCCTCAGTCGGACCGAGTTCCTGGACCGCCGCGAGTACGCTTTTCCTCCTGTGCCCAAAGAGGCTCCGCGCGAGGTCTCGGCCTTTGTGAGCGTCATGAAGGGCTGCGATAAGTTCTGCTCGTTTTGTATCGTCCCTTACACTCGCGGCCGCGAGGTCAGCCGCCCCGCTGATGACATCGTCGACGAAGTGAAACGTCTCGCAGACCTCGGAACCCAAGAGGTGGTCCTGCTCGGCCAGACCGTCAACGCCTACGGCAAACACCGACGTTTTGGCCACATCCCGTTCCACGAGCTTTTGGTGCGGGTTGCGGAGGTCGAGGGGATTGAGAGGGTTCGTTTCACCTCGCCTCATCCCAAAGAGTTCGTGCAAGAGCAGATCGAGGCCTTCCGAGACATTCCGGAACTGTGTCCCCACATGCATCTCCCTGTGCAGTCCGGCAGCACGGAGACCCTTCGGGCCATGCGCCGGGGATACTCCAGGGAGGAGTACCTGGAGGTCGTGTCGACCCTTCGGGCGACGGCACCGGCGGTGGCGCTCACGACCGACATCATCGTGGGTTTTCCGGGCGAGACCGAAGCCCAGTTCGAGGAGACCATGAGCCTCCTCGACGAGGTGCGTTTCCACGGTGCCTTCAGCTTCGCCTACAGCGAGCGGGTAGGGACCCGCGCCCTTCGCATCGAGCCGTCGGTGCCGGTGGAGGAACGTTTCCGTCGTCTGCGGGTCCTCCAAGCTCGCCAGGACGAGATCACGGGAGAGCGGCTTGCCGAGGCGGTCGGCGACCGGCAGACGGTGCTCGTGGAAGGGCCCTCCAAAACGGACGCGGGGCGCAGCACCGGGCGCAATGGTCACAATCGGCCGGTCCACGTGGATGGGGCTTATGCTCCCGGCACGATGCTCGACGTCGACATCGTCGAAGCCTACCGGCACTCCCTCCTGGGCGCGGCTCGTCCCGCATAACCCGCGGGGAACGCACCTGCGCACCAACGGATCGGGCTCCGAGGCCCGGTTTCTTGCCGGTGGCCTACGCCGCTGGTAACGGCCTAGGAGCCGTCTGAGCTCGGAGATCACGTGAGTGACGCTACTCACGTGTACCTGAGAATAAGATGAAGGCGGTCGGAGTCGTTGTTTGTCGGCCGCATCCACACCCCCGTCGGCCAACGCCGAAGTCGTCCGCCTTTTGCGGGCCACGCCCCTGTTTAAGGGCTTCACCGACACTGGGCTGCAGATCATCGGTTCCATCGGCCAGCTGAAGACCCTTCCGCCGAGCACCCCACTCTTCGTGGAGAACATGATCGGCGAGAGTCTATTCGTGGTGGGGCAGGGCACCGTCCGACTCGCGGTCCGAGGCCCGGCTGGAGAAGAGCTCACACTCGCCGAGGTTCACGGCCCGGGTAGCCTCGGGGAGGCGGCGCTTCTTCGACCCGGCCCTCGGCAGTGCTCGGCGACAGCGCAGACCGCCGTCTCGGTTGTGGAGATCCATCGACGGGACCTCGCCGCGCTGCAGCGCTCCAAACCTCAGGCTTGCCTCAAGCTGATGATGGGGGTCGTAGAGCTGGTGGCGGAGCGGCTCCGCGATACGGAGTCTGACATGAAGGCCTTTCTCGCCTGGCGGAGCGGTCGATCTTGAGCCTCGATGAAGACGTCGACGACTTCCTCCTTCACCTTAGGGTAGAGCGGAACCTCTCGGACCGAACCCTCGACGCCTACGCGCGAGATCTAGCGAGCTTCACCCGTTTTGTGGATGATCGAGGAAGCACCCTCGCCACCGAGGTCACCCCCGACGAGGTCTCCGGTTGGGTGCGTCAGCTCGCCGCCGAGGGGAGGGCGGCGACCACGCAAGCGCGCATGTTGGTGGCGGTGCGTGGCTTCTACCGCTACCTGCGTCGGGAGCGTGGTCTCGAGTCGCTCCCGACGGAGGCCGTCGACCTCCCCAAGACCACCCGAAAGCTCCCACGGCTGGTCGATCGCGACGGCGCCCTGGCCCTTCTCGCGGCATGCGGCGACAACCTCCGAGATCGCTTGTTCGTCCTGCTCCTCTACGGGGTGGGGCTCCGCGTCTCCGAGGTCGTAGATCTCGACATTCAAAGCCTTCATCTCGACGCGGGCGCCCTGAGAGTGGTCGGGAAGGGAGCCAAAGAGCGGGCCGTTCCGGTGGGGCCGGTCGTCGTCGAGGCTCTGCGCGACTACCTCGAGCACGGGCGCTCGAGCCCCGGAGACGCCCTCTTCCCTGGTCGAAGTCGCAGCGGAAGAGTGAGTCGCCAGACGATCTTCCTCCGCCTACGGCGACTGTCGCTGGCGGCGGGGCTGCCCGCCGGTGTCTCCCCTCACAAGCTTCGGCACGGGTTCGCCACCGATCTCCTCCGAGGGGGCGCGGACCTTCGCTCAGTCCAGGCTCTGCTGGGCCACGCGGACCTCAGGACGACCGAGATCTACACTCAAGTCGACGACAAACACGTTCAGCGCGTGTACCGGCGAACGCACCCTCGGCGTTAGGGCTAGCTCTCAGCCCTCGCGCGCCGTTCTGACGGTCCTTCGACCAGGCATTGAGGAAATCCCGATAAGGGAGTACCCTCAAGCCGGGATCTCTGCAGTGGCCAGCAAGATCACAGATCGCTCCCCGGTGGGCGAGGAACTCCTGGACGAGGTCCTGGGAGAAGCGGAGCTCGAGCTCGCCGATGTCGAGGATGACCTCGGGGGCGACTCCGATACGGAGGTTCGGGCCTTCCGCCGGGCCCTGAGCGAGATCCTCGAGGCCGAGCCCTCCACGATAGGAAATCTGGAGCGGGTGATCCGCCGGCTCGAGAACATTGGCGTGGGAGCGGCCTGGCAGCAGCTCGTCGACACCCCCCTACTCCTGCAGGCCTTACGGCTCACGCTGGAAATCTTCGTGCGTCGCAATCCCACCCCGCGGGACTATCTCGGACAGCGGGAAGATGAAGGGGGAGCCAAGCACTCCACGGAGCTCTGGGAGGGACATCGGAGGCTTCTCGTAGCCCTCCGAGAAACCCTCAGCTGATAGATGGGAGCGCGCCCTGGGGGACTTCCGGAACGGGCGCTCAGCGACGAAGCACGACGAAAGTGAACATGCCTCGGCGGTAGACGCGAAGAAGGATCTCGTCGGCATCCTTCTCGATCGCCGATGCGAACTGGGACGGAGACCTCACGGGGTTGCGGTTGACGGCCGTGATGAGATTGCCGGGAGCGATACCTGCGCGTTCGGCCGGACTTCCGGACTCTACGCGTGAGACCACGACCCCATCGACGCGAGCCGGGACGTCGAGGCGGCTGCGAAGGTTGGCGTCCAGCGGTTCCACCGCGAGGCCGGCCACGAGGCTCTTGGAGTCCTCCTCAAGGCGAGCGATCACGCCTTCCTCGTCTTTCTCCGCGAGGGTGACGGTGATGGTCTTGGACCGCCCATCGCGGACCACCGAAAGCTTCGTCTTGGAGCCGGGGGCGGTCAGAGCGATTCGGTTGCGCAGCTCGGCAGAGGTCCGAGTGGGCTTATCATCGACGGCTACCACGACGTCGCCCGCGGCGAGCTTCGCGGTGGCGGCGGGGCCCCCGTCCATCACATCGCTCACGAGGACGCCCCGCAAGTCTCCGAGCTCGAGGTTGCGAGCTAGCGAAGGAGTGACGTCCTGGATAGCCACCCCGAGCCAACCGCGCCGCACCCGGCCGTACTCGCTGATTTGGTTTCGAATGGGGGAGACCATGTTGCTCGGAACCGCGAAGCCGATACCCTGAGCCCCGCCCGACCGAGAGAGAATGGCGGTGTTGATGCCGACCAGCTGGCCCTGAAGATTAACGAGAGCACCGCCCGAGTTACCCGGGTTGATCGCGGCGTCTGTCTGGATGAAGTCCTCG
Organism: Myxococcota bacterium; assembly: GCA_039819565.1. GTDB lineage: Bacteria > Myxococcota > Kuafuiibacteriia > Kuafuiibacteriales > Kuafuiibacteriaceae > JAHQVK01. Next base: position 7,881 of record JBCBRU010000043.1, read on the forward strand.
TAGTCAACGATACCCACGTTCGCGCGACCCTTCGCCGAAACGATGCCCATGGTGACGGTCTGACCCACGCCAAAAGGGTTGCCGACAGCGAGTACGAACTCTCCGAGGCGTAGCTTCGACGAGTCTCCGAACTCCAAGTAGGGGAGGTTCTTGGCATCGACCTTGAGAAAGGCGAGGTCCGAAGCTTTATCTACCCCCACTACGGTCGCTTTGAACTCTCTACGATTCGAGAGCGTCACCGTGATCTCGTCGGCGCCTTCGACGACGTGGTTGTTCGTCACGATGCCCCCGTTGGAGGACACGATGACGCCCGAGCCCGCGCCCATCTGCACGGGCGGCATGTTCCCGCGACCGCGTCCTTGCCCGGGACCAAAGAAGTCCCTGAAGATCGGGGGAACACTGGGGGCTTTTCCGGCGCGTCGGGTGGTGATGTTGACCACCGCGGGCGTGACCTTTTCGGCCACGTCGGAGACCATGTACGGGTCGAAAGGCGCCTTCGCCTCGGCAGTCTGCACGAAGCCGAAGGCTCCCAGCACGAGAGTGAGCGGAAGGGTTCTGGTCATCTGCAACATGCGTCAGGAAACTCCGCCGGCCCAACGCAGAGCCGACCATGGATGTTCCGCGATCGATGCAGAGGCCGTTCGAGGGACCCGTAGCTAGTACCTCGCCACAGGAGTCCTGACGCGAGGTACTAGGACGTCCCGTCTCTCGAAAGGGCAGGGATTAAACTACGATCCCGATCGATGTCGGCGCCGAGGGGTCAACCAGCTAGGGGATTCCCTTAATGTACCAAACGTCGGTGATTTTGCTTACGGATCCCGGCGGATCAGAAAATCGTACGAATCTCAGGTCCTTGGCTGCGAGCCCGACTCGGAATCAAACGGTGACCTCGTCGTGACAATGGCGGGGACCCTTGACGGCGCTTCAAGACCACATGGTACGTGCTGCGCGCAGTGATGTGGCGCGTCATGCGGCCTGAAACAGGCACTGGAACAGTGTCTACGGCCCAAACCCATCATCGGCCCCCGGCATTCCGCGAGCTCTCCCAAGAGGAAGAAGCTTTCGGAATCTGCACGGAGAGGGCCGCTTTTCGAAGCACTGTGCGGCTTTCTGCCGCGCGGTTCTTGCGTTCGCGTGTGGTCCGTCACGGTCTCGCGGTCACCCTCGTGGCTCTCTCCACGGCGGTTCCCGTGTCCGCGACGATCGCGGGCGACCTGGATACCGCCATCGGTTTGGTTCTGAAGATGAACGAAGCCGCGGCGCAGTCGCAGAAGAAGGTGTCGTCTCTCGACGACGATACGGCGGACCTTCTCTCGGAGTACCGCGCTGTCCAGCAGCAGATTCTGTCCCTGAAGCAGTACAACGACCAGATTCAGAAGCTGGTCGATGGTCAGGACGAGCAGGCCGGCAAGCTGCAGACGCAGATCGACGAAGCCACCATGGTGGGTCGTGGGGTGACGCCCATGATGGTCAAGATGGTCGATTCGCTCGCGAAGTTCGTCGAGCTGGATGTCCCGTTCCTCGCCAAAGAGCGCCAGGAGCGGGTCATGCAGCTGCAGAAGCTGCTCAATCGGCCTGACGTCACCGAGGCCGAGCGCTATCGACGGATCACCGAGGCGTTCCAAATCGAGAACGAGTACGGGCGCACCATCGAGGCTTATCGCGGTCAGCTCACCTCCGCGGACGGCAATGAGCGGACCGTGGAGTTCCTCCGCATTGGACGCACCGCCCTCATCTACCGAACCATCGAAGGCAGCGAGATCGGGGCCTGGAATCAGCAGACCCGACAGTGGGAGCCCCTCCCGTCGCAGTACCGAAGCCCGATCAAGCGCGGCTTCCGCATTGCGCGTAAGCAGGCGGCCCCTGACCTCTTCCACGTTCCCGTTCCCGCCCCCTCGGAGGCTTCCCGATGACCGCTGCTCTCAGGTCCCTGACCACCGGCGCTCTCGCCGTTTCCCTGCTCTCCTTCTCCGGGGCGGCGCTCGCTCAGGACGCGAAGTCCCTGGACGACCTGCTCAAGCAGGTGAAGGCGGGCTACTCCAACCAGAAGGCCGAGCTTGCCAAGCGAGAGAAGGCTTTCCGGGCAGACAAGGCTCAGCAGGCTCGCCTCCTCAAGGAAGCTCAGGCGCAGCTCGCGGCGGCTGAGAAGAAGTCCACCGAGCTCGAAGAGCGGTTTCAAGAGAACGAGCGCAAGCTCGCCGAGCTCGAGGAGACCCTCCGCTCTCGCCTCGGTACCATGGGCGAGCTCTTCGGCGTCGTCCGGCAGGTGGCAGGCGACACCGCGGAGCAAGTGCGGAGCTCGCTGACGAGCGCCGACAACCCCGGTCGCGAGCCCAAGCTCCGCGAGCTCGCGGCGGCTGAGTCGCTCCCCAACATCCCCCAGCTCGAGCACCTCTGGTACACGCTCCAGCAGGAGATGACCGAGAGCGGCAAGGTGGTTCGCTTCCAGGCCGACGTCATCGACGCCGAAGGCAACAAGGTTCAGCGCGAGGTGGTCCGCGTGGGTGGATTCAACGTGGTCTCCGAGGACGGATACCTCCAGTACCTCCCGGACGTGGGCGCGATGTCCGTGCTCGCTCGCCAGCCGCCCGATCGCTACCTGTCCACCGTCGACAACGTCATGTCCGCCAAAGACGGCCAGGTTCGTTTCGCGACCGACCCCTCGCGCGGAGCCATCCTGGGTCTGCTCGTCGAAACGCCCACCATCGAGGAGCGCCTCGCGCTCGGTGGTGCCGTCGGCTACATCATTCTCGGTCTCGGCGCCTTTGCGCTCCTCGTCGGCCTGGCTCGCTTCGTCGCCCTCTTCTTGGCCGACATGAAGATGCGCGCTCAGCTGCGCTCGACCCAAGCCAACACCAACAACCCCCTCGGGCGGGTTCTGAAGGTCTACGAGGACAACCGCAACCTCAACGTGGAAGACCTCGAGCGTAAGCTGGACGAGGTCATCGTGCGTGAGTCGGGCCGGGTCGAGCAGTTCATCTGGATCGTGAAGGTAGTGGCGGGTGCTGCCCCCCTCCTGGGACTGCTGGGAACCGTGACCGGCATGATTCGGACCTTCCAGGCTATTACTCTATTCGGAACCGGTGACCCCAAGCTCATGGCCGGAGGTATCTCCGAGGCCCTCGTGACCACCATGCTCGGCCTCGTCGTGGCGGTGCCTCTAGTGATCGTCCACGCGATTCTCACCAACTCCAGCAAGCGCCTCGTGGACATCATCGAGGAGCAGGCGGCCGGAGTGGTGGCTCGCCGAGCAGAGTCCGAGGGCAACGCCGGTGGGTGATTTTCTCGGCCTCTATGAAGGGTTCCAGTCCTTCATGGAGCTGGGAGGCTCGGTGGCTTGGCCGCTGGCTGGCGTCGCCCTGATGATGTGGTTCATCATCTTTGACCGGCTGGTTTACACCCGAACGGCGCACGTCGCCCTGCGGAAGGCTGCGGTCATCAACTGGCGGGCCCGCGAGGAGCGCACCAGCTGGTACGCTCAGCGCATCCGGGAAGTCACCATCTCCGAGCTCATGGTGGCCTACGAGCGTGGGCTCATCATTCTCAAGAGTCTGATTGCGGTGTGCCCGCTGCTCGGGCTCCTGGGGACGGTGATGGGCATGCTCGAGGTCTTCGACGTCGTGGCCATCAACGGAAACAGCAACGTTCGGGCCATGGCAGCCGGCGTATCCGAAGCGACCGTGTCCACCATGATGGGCATGGTTGTCGCGCTGTCCGGGTTGTTCTTCGGTGAACGGCTTCGTCGCTCGGCAATTGCCGAGCGACGGCGTCTCGAAGACCTCCTCGGGACGGAGTGAGGACCTAAGGGATGAGAAGAGAACGAGCACGCGACGAAGACGAGGGCGATATCGACATCACCCCGATGATCGACATCGTCTTCATCATGCTGATCTTCTTCATTGTGACGGCCTCCTTCGTGAAGGAAGCCGGCATCGAGGTGATGCGCCCCGATGCGGTCACCGCCCAGGCCAAGCCGCGCGCGTCGATCCTGATCGCCATCGACGCCACCGACAACGTGTGGGTCGACAAGAAGCAGGTCGACATTCGCGCCGTGAGGGGCAACGTGGAGCGTCTCCTGGCTGAGAATCCGGAAGGCCAGGTTGTCGTTCAGGCCGACATGGAGTCGAAGAACGAGATCTTGGTCAAGGTCATGGACGCCGCTCGCGAAGCGGGAGCCGAAGACGTCTCGATCTCGGCGGATCCAGGAAACTAACCATGAGTGCTCGAGTTCCCATTTCGATCCTTGCCGCCCTCGGGATGACCGGGGCCCTGTTCTTTGGAATGTGGGGTCTGATCGCCGGAACCGAAATGGTTTTGGACGAGTACGCCAAGCGCCCGAGCATCGAATTCGTCCGGGTCCGGCAGGACAGTCAGACCAAGACGAAGAAGCGCGAGCTTCCCAAGAAGCAGCGCCCGGATCCCCCGCCTAAGACCCCCGACATGGATATGCCGGACAACAACGGTCCCGGCGGCACCGGCGTCATGGCGATGAAGGCCGCCGTCGACACCAACATGGACCTGGGCAAGATGAAACTCGGCGCAGCCCCTGCCGACAGCGACGCGGTGCCGGTGGTGCGCATCGAGCCCATGTATCCCCGGCGGGCGGCCGAGCAGTTCATCGAGGGTTGGGTGCAGGTTGGTTTCGACATCAGCACGCGAGGGACGACGAAGAACGTCAAGGTGGTAAAGGCTTCGCCCCGGGCCATCTTCGATCGAGCCGCCATTCAGGCGGTGAAGAAGTGGAAGTACAATCCCAAAATCGTGGATGGGAAACCGCAGGAGAGACGCGGCCTGAGCGTCCGTCTCCAGTTCAAGCTTGATGGGTAATGACATGCTAAAGCGAATCTCCATCGCAGTCGCCCTCCTTGCCGGCGTCCACTCCGTGGGCTTCGACGCGCTCGCGCAGGAGAACCAGCAGTTCGTGGTTCGGCCGAAGGTCTACGAGCGGCTGGCCAAGGCGCAAAAGGCCATCAGCGAGCGGAAGTATCAGCAGGCTCACAAGGAGCTCGAAATCATCCAGAAGCGGATGCGGCCCAACGACCACGAGAAGGCGCTCACCTACCAGGCCAGCGGCTTCGCCTACGCCGGTCAGGAGAAACTCAAGCCGGCGGTGGCCGCCATGCAGTCGGCTTGGGACCTCAATGCCCTCCCCGCAGCCACCCAGAACAGCCTCCTCTTCACCATCGGACAGGTTTGGATGGCGCAGGAGCAGTACAAAAAGGCGGTCGTGGCCCTCGATAAGTGGATCGCGGTGACCGAGGCACCCACCTCCGACGCCCTCTACACGGTGGCGGCGGCCAAGTACCAGGCCAAGGACATGGCCGGAGCAGCCAAGTTTGCAGAGCGCGCGGTCAAGTCGGCCAAGAAGGTGAAGGACTCGTGGCTTCAGCTCTTGCTTTCGGCCTACATCGATCTCAAGCGATGGCGTCCCGCCATCGGCGTCATGCAGCGGCTCATCGAGCGCAACCCAGATAAGCGGAGCTACTGGATTCAGCTGACGGCGCTGTATAGCGAGGTCAACGACTCCAAGCGCGCCCTCGCGGTGATGAAGCTCGCCTACGACGCTGGGGTGCTCGAGAAGCGCGAGGACTATGTGCAGCTCGCGCAGCGCTACCAGGCGGAAGACATTCCCCTCACCGCGGCCGAGGTCCTCCTCGACGCCTCGAGCAAGAAGAAGGTTCAGCAGGACGCCGAAGTCTCGAAGATCATCGCGGAGTCTCTGTTCGTGGCCCGGGACGACAAGCGGGCCGCCCCCGCTCTCGCCAAGGCCGCGCGGGTGGCTAAGAACGGTGAGATGTACATGCGCCTCGCCCAGCTCCAGATCGAAAACGAGGAGTGGGCTAAAGCTGTGGAGGCAAGTCAGAAGGCCATCAGCAAAGGCGGCCTGAAGTCGAACGGACAGGCTCACCTACTCATCGGCATCGCGGAGTCTCGCCGCGGCCGGAGTGCGGCTGCAAAGCAGGCATTCACGAAGGCCGCCAAGTCCTCGGACACCAAGCGGTCGGCCGAGGGTTGGCTGAAGTTCTTGGCGAACCAAGCTGCCGCGGCCGCAGCTGCCGCCCAATGATCGGCTCGGCTCTGTACGGGTAAGCAGTGATGAAGGCTAGGGTCGCGATAGGTCTCCTCTGGGGCTCGTTGAGCGCCTTGGCGTGCACGGCCCCCACCACCACCGCCTACAGCGGCAGAGCCCAAGCCTCTAGGATTGGGCCTTACGCCACCCGAACGACCACGGCTGCTTATGGTCCGGTGAACGTCGTCGAGGGAGATCATCTCCGCGACCTTGGACCGCAGCTGGGAGATGCTCTTCAGCGACGTTTGAACGGCAGGGTTCGCTGATAGCTTCCCACATAGATCGGCTCTCTACTCTTCCAGAATCACCAGGATTTATAACGTATCGGATAGGTCTTTCCTGCAGTGATTCCGCGCAGGAGGGAGCCGCTCCGAGGGCGCCTCGACGGGGTGATTTCAAGTGTCGGTACACTTGCAGATGGCACCGACGTCATGTAATGGAACACTTCGAGGGACAGTTGGGGCTGGAGTGGGCCCTGCGGAACCAAAGGAACGGAGATGAACGGCGCGTTATCGGCTTCGAGGCGGACACGAGTTTAGAAACTCGTGATGGGAGACCCCTTGTACGTACGACAACGATGCCACTGTTCCTATTCCCGGGTCGGAAAGAAGGCGGACTCCTCACGAGAGGGGGGTGAGCCGTCGTTCCGAACGGGCCGCGGGAACATGGAGGTGGGCTTGGATTCCCCCCGGGTTCCGGTACTGGCGAGCGCCTGCATAGAAGACGACTTGGCTCACGCGAGGCGGCGGGCCGGAGCTTCGGCGACGAGAGACGCCGGTTCGGCTCCCCCCCGGGTAGGTGGAGGCGGGTTCGTCAACGAAAGGAAACGTCTGCCCAAGACATAAGCTTCCATCGAAGATGCCTCCGCTCCTCACGGGGGCTCAGATGCCAGGACACATGCTGACCAAAAATCCATCCCCACCAAGTGTGGGACGTGGATACGAAGGAGAGACTACATTGAATACAGAAAAGGGTTTTGCCCTCGTTTTCTGCTTCGTCGCGTGCTTTGCGGTTCAACCGACCGCGTTCGCGCAGGACGAAGGTTCGCCTGCGGAGGCCAGTGAGGCCGCCGACGGCGCAACCGTCGCCGAGGAAGCTCCCGACGACGACAGCGAGGTCATCAACGTTACGGGTTCGCGCATTAAGCGCCGCTCGATCGCTACCGCAGCGCCGGTCGCGGTCATCAACTCGCAGGACATTCTCGCGACCGGTCGTACGACCGTGGCTGAGATCCTCCAGCGTCTTCCCGCTTCCGCCAACGGTATCAACACGCAGTTCAACAACGGCGGTAACGGTGCCTCGCGCGTGAACCTCCGGTCCCTCGGACCGACCCGAACCCTCGTGCTGGTCGACGGCCGCCGCTACGTTGCGGGTGGTGACGGCGCCAACGCGTCGGTCGACCTCAACTCCATCCCGCTGTCCATGGTGGACCGCATCGAAATCCTCAAGGACGGTGCCTCCGCGGTGTACGGCTCCGACGCCGTCGCCGGCGTTGTGAACATCATCCTCAAGCGGGACGTCGAGGGTGTCGAGGCCAGCGCCTACAGCTCCATCACCGAGCGCGGCGACGGCCGTATCTACCAGGTCGACGTGACCGGCGGTGTTTCGACCGACGACGGCCGCGGCAACCTGATCTTCTCGGCGCTGTTCCTCGACCAGCAGCCCATCTTCGCGGGCGAGCGAGACTGGTCGGCGGACGCTCTGGGCTTCGACTTCGACGGTTTCGATGCCGCCGGTCGACCCGACGACTTCACCCCCTTCATTACTCGCGGCACGCGCTCCAGCGCGGTGCCCGGCGGTCGTATCATCGACCGCTCCGGCGCGGCGGGTAACGCGGCTTGGGATGCGCTCGGCTGCAACGGGGGCACCTGCCAGAACTTCGCCGACACCGGTTGGCGTACGGGCGTGACGGCGGAGGACGGATACAACTTCCAGCCCGAGAACTACCTCGCGACCCCCTTCCAGCGGCTCAGCTTCTACACGAAGGGCAACTACGAGGTGAACGACTACCTCGGGTTCTTCTTCGAGGGCAGCTTCACCAACCGTCAGTCGGAGCAGCTCATCGCTCCGAACCCCCTCTTCACGATTTCGAACGGTCCCAACGTTGTGAGCGCCACGAACCGCTTCAACCCCTTCGGTCGTGACTTCATCGACGTCCGTCGCCGTATGCTCGAGGCCGGCAACCGCGTGTTCATTCAGGACAGCAACACCTTCCGCCTCGTCATCGGCATGCAGGGTGAGATTCCCGAGATGGGACCGATCTCCGGATGGGGCTGGGATGCGTACGTGAACTACGGGCGCACCGAGACCACCAACATCCAGGAAGGTCTGTTCGACAACGCGAACCTGAACCTCGCGCTCGGACCGGACGCCGACTGTACTGGCGACTGCGTGCCTCTGAACCTCTTCGGCGGCCCCGGCAGCATCACTCAGGAGATGATCGACTACATCTCGTTCACCGGCATCGAGCGCGGCTTCAGCGAGCAGCACGTGGCCGCCGTGAACGTGGGTGGTCCGTTGTTCAACCTCTTCGCGGCTGACCCCGTGGCTCTCGCCATCGGCTATCAGTTCCGTCGCGAGGACGGCGCCAACACTCCGAACCCTCTCGCCGTCTCCGGCGACCAGATCGGTGCCACCCTGGCCCAGCCCGTCTCCGGCTTCTACGAAGTCAACTCGGGTTACGCCGAGCTCTCGGTTCCGATCGTGTCGGGCGTCCCTGGTCTCGAGCTCCTCGAGCTCAACGCCGCGGCTCGCCTCGAGGACTTCAACACCTTCGGTTCGAACACCACCTACAAGGTTGGCCTCCGCTACAACCCGGTCAACTTCTTGGCCGTGCGAGGCACCTTCTCCACCGCGTTCCGCGCGCCGAACATCAACGAGCTGTTCAGCGGGCAGAACCAAGGCTTCCCGAACGTCAGCGACCCCTGCTCGCTGGTTCCGGGCGTGGGTAGCCTCGACGATCCGATCGTGGCTGCCAACTGCGCCGCGGACGGCCTCGGGGGAGGCGTCCTCGACCCCTCCACGCAGATTGCGACCCTCACCGGTGGCAACATCAACCTCAACCCGGAGACGGCGGATACGTTCACGGTGGGTATCGTCCTCGAGGACAGCCTCCTCAAGGGCCTGACCGCAGCCGTGGACTACTACCAAATCTCCATCTCGGACGCGATTCAGAACGTGGGCGCCGGCACCATCCTGTCGGGCTGCTACAACCAGGAGAGCCGTCAGTTCTGCGACCAGATCGTGCGTGACCCCGGCTCGGGCGTCATCATCAACCTCGAGGACCAGCTGACCAACGTCGGTGGGTTCGACGCTTCCGGCCTCGACTTCGACGTCCGCTATGCGTCGCCGAACCTTCCCTTCGGCCGACTGGGCGCGGGCGTCGAGGGCACGATCCTCTTCGAGCTCTCGCAGACTGACGCGTCCGGGTTCACCCGTGACTTCGTGGGCAACTACGACCAGCGCGACATCAGCGCCGGTGCTGTGAACCCGGACTACCGCCTCAACGCGTACCTGCGCTGGGCGTGGCAGTTCCTCAACGCGGGCGCCAACTTCCGCTACCTGCCGAGCTTCGAGGAGTGCGAGAACAACGCGTGCTCCGTGAACAGCGACGCGGAGCCCATCTCCCGTCCGGTGGACGACTACTTCTACATGGACCTGTACGCGGGCACGAACTTCTCGACCTTCCTCGGGAACACCAACATCACGGTCGGCATCAACAACCTCACCGACGTAGAGCCGTCGTTCATCGGGAACGGCTTCACGGCGTCGACTGAGCCTGCCGCCTACGACTTCGCGGGTCGGTCGTTCTACGCCCGACTCACGCAGCGCTTCTGATTGCGACGGAGGACTGAGAGAAAATGACTACGTCGATGAACAAGCTTGGGCGCGTTGGCGTCTGGACTCTTGCGGCTTCTTTGGCTGCGCTCGCCGGTTGCGAGACCGATGACCCGCGTCCCGGTCCGCCCCCGGTCGATCTCACCGATCGGCAGTTCGGGGAGCAGTGCGGTGGCATGGGTGACCCGGCTTGCGCTTCGGGCCTCACTTGCTTCAACGGAACCTGCACCCAGGACCGTTTCGCGACCGCCTGCACGCCCAATCCCTGTGGGACGGGCGTCTGCAACGCGCGTGGCGAAGCGGGCATGGACATCCTGGCCTTTTGCCGCTGCGGCTCGGGCGAGGAGTGGGACGGATTCACCTGCGTCGCGGGTGGACCCGGCTTCGCTGGTGACGTCACCGCTGACACGACTTGCCCGGCTGAGGAGATCGCTCCGATGATTCCGGACGAGACCACCGCGGACTGCCCCATGGGTTCGTTCTGCACCGAGCCTGCGGATGGAAGCGGCGGCGACTGCCTCGAGTTCAACCTTTCGGTGTCGGGTACCCTCAACGGCAAGATGCTGGACATCACCGCCACGAGCACCGCGATCGAAGCGGGCCTTCAGTGCGTGCGTGAGTACATCACTGACGGTGAAGGCGACAGCGCCGGCCTGAAGCTCGTGATGACGGGCGATCTGGCCACCGCGCTGGTGGACGGCGCAACCTCCGTGACCATCGACCTCTCGGAGTTCGATGCCATCGGTGGTGGCTCCGCCATCGTCTGGCCGCAGGCCATGGCTCCCGCACCGGGCGGTGACGCGGGCTTCGTGGACATCGTGGTCGAGGGCGGCGCCAGCGCCGGGACTCTGGCCGCGGTGGGTGGTGACTTCACCATCAGCAGCGTCAGCGGTCCCGACGCCGATGAAGACGACCTGATCGACGACAACATGGGTGCCGTCGGCGGGACCTTCTACATCGGTCTTCCCGGCACCGAGTTCGTGGCGGGGGCCTTCGTTGCGCCCTGTGGCATGAACGAGCTCGTGGCTGGCTCGGGCATGTGATTCCCTCCGGAGGGACCGGCGTTCGCTGCCGGTTCCTCCGCCTTCCTTCTTCCCTCCCTCCTATTTTGAGCTCGTATCGAGGCACGCTTGAGCGTGTCGTTCGGCCAGGATCCCCACCTGGTAGGGCACCGAATCCAAGATCTCGGGATGCCGTACGCGGTCGTTGTACCGATGGCTGTATCCGGCCACATGGGCGCATTCGTGGAGGGCCGTGCCGGCGAGGAAGCTCCACTTGCCCTCTCGAAAGGTGTTGAGATTGAAGCGGACTACGTCACTCTTCGGCGGGTGTTTAGCGTCGACGCGATCCCAATACATCACGTAGCCGAACAGGCCCCCGCGCCGATAGGTCGCCAACCGGCACGAGGGGGTGGCGTCGAGGCGGGCGAGCACCTCCTCCCCGCTGTCCTTCGTGTTGTAGAAGCTCTGTCGTCCGGCCAGCTCTCTACGGAAGGCGGGAAGCGCGAGGACGCAGTTTGCGATCTCCGCGGTTCGGGTGAGCTCGGCCCGCCGCGGGCCCCGGCTGGGGGGCTTCACCTCGAGCCCTCTCGCCCCCGTCGCCGGTGCGGCGAGCAGCAGGCACAACATCGAGGTGCGACGGAGACGGGCCTTCACTTCCCTGCTCATGGCATGGCCCAGCGGGAGTTGTCAGGGCGGACCGACCCGGGTCACCTTGGAACGCGTGGAGCGGGACGGCGCCCCGACGAGTAAATGGCGGATACCCAAGTCGGAGGACCTCTCCGGCCCCGCCCCCAGCGGCCTTCTCAAGGTCCGCCGTCCTGATCTTCCTGAGGTTGAGGTCAAGATCACGGACGGAATGATCATTGGCCGCTCCGCGGCGCTGGCCGATCTCGTCCTCGACGATGATCTCGTATCGCGCAAGCATGCCCAGCTCCACATCGATCCGCGCGGATACTTTCGCCTCGAGGATCTCGAGTCTCGAAACGGACTACGTTTTCACGATCGCACGGTACGACGCCTCAACCTGGTGAGCGGTGATGTTTTCTATATTGGAAAGACGGAGCTCGAGTTTCAGTCGCAGATGCACCGGCTCCCGCCTCAGACCGAACCCGAGCCGGTCGTCGTAGATCCCCTGCTCGCCGACGAGGCAATTTCGGTGCCCGAGCCCGAACCGGATCCGGCCGCCGACCTGGACGCTCATGACCAGCTCGATTGGGCACGGAGGGGCCGCCCCGATGTCGAGCCCACGGACGACCCCTCCGACCCTGAGAGTGCGTGATGCTGCTGGCCGCTCTTCTCGGGGGAGCGATCGGCGGCGCGCCGTATCTCGACCCCAAAGGTCGATTCACGGTCGAGGTTCCTGAGCGGTTCGCGTTGTCCCCCCGATTTGGGGAGACGCGGGGCGCTCGCTGGACTCAGGAGGACCTCCGGCGGGGTGAGTCGCCGGTGACTTTCGAGATTCTGGTACGACCGGTGCATGCCTGCTCGAGTGGCCAAGGGGCTCGACTCGGTGACGGCCGGGCATGGCGGCGCGAAGCCCTCCCGGAGGGAGAGCGCTGGGCGCTCACCACGACGCGGAGCTGCCTCGAGGTGCGCTGGGTCGGATCCCATCGCGCCCGTACCCGTGAGAAGCGAGCCCTCAGGGCCATGCTCGAGACCCTGCAGGAGGGACCCAAGGCTGCATCTCGTTCGCTCGCCGCCCGCGGTCCCTCCCCTCCCCAACCCACGGTCGGGGCCCTAGATCTCACGGGTCAGTGGCAGGATGTGCAGGGGCACCAGCTTCGGCTCGACTCGCAAGGGAACTTTCGACTAGGGGCACTTGAGGGCCAATGGCGATGGGAAGAAGGCACGCTCGTTTTGATGGGCAAGAGCGGACCTCGTCGCTTTGGAGTCCAGCGCTCCAAGGATGCACTGATCCTGTCCGGTGGGGGGCTCGAAGAGCCCCTTCGCTTTACTCGTCCTCGAGAGGACACTCCTCGCCCCACGCTCGGCGGGAGCTGGAGCGGGCCGGGGTTCGAGCTTCGTCTCCATCCCGCGGGCCACTTCAGTCTGGGTGACATGAAAGGCGAGTGGGCGATGGATGGTCAGCAACTGGTCCTGCGTCAGGGGCCCAACGAAGTGCGGTACCGATGGCGCCGGTCCGGGGCGCGGCTGGTGCTCTCCGGCGCGGACCTCGACGCGCCCATAACCCTCCTTCGGGTAGGCGAGCCAAACTCGGCGCGGTAGGCATAACGCAGTGCCGAGCGTGAAGCGCTATCGAATACAGCTGAAAGCTCGCTCGCCTTCGGACGTGCGGCAAAGCATCGGCCATCGTCTCGAGCCTGAAGGGATGCGGATGCGTCTCGACGAGCCCCCGGAGCTCGATACTCCGGTGGAGATCGAGCTGACCTACGACGACGGCCGCATCGCATTGCTCGGGATTGGTTGGGTCAGCGGCGTCGAACCGGACGATACGCACTTCGAGCTCGAGTGGGCCTCGGCCTCCGACCAGGGGCTCCTTCAGGAGTTGTTTGGCGCCGATCGACCTGCGCCCACCTCGCGGACCGTGAGCCTCGAAGAGCTCGAGTCGCCCGACGAGGTGCGTCTCGTACCTTCCGGCCCCGTGGAGTCGGGCCGCTTCCATCCGGATCTGGAGTGGGCGATCTCGGAGGACGCCCTGGCCAATACGCTGGGCTTCAGAGGGGAGGATGAAGACGCCACCCCCCTGTCTTTGACGGAGGTCGTGGAGTCCGACGACCCGGTTCCCTTCCTTCCCACTCGGCCCCTACCGGTGCAGCTTCCGGAGCCCCTTCCGCTGACGGTCGATCTGCCGTCTTCAGCGACCACTTCCGCAGGAAGCACCCCTTTAGCCCGCATCGATCTCAAGCGACGGGACGACCCGGAGCCGTCCCGGCCTGGCAGCGTATCCCCGAGTCCCGAGCCTCAACCCCTCCCGCGTCGGACCATCCGGACCCCTCGAGGTGAGCCGGCGGGACCTCTCCTCGGGATCGATCTGGGGACCTCGCTGCTCTCGATGGCGGCGCTGTCGAAGTCGGGAAAGCCGCGGGTCCTCCCGCTCGAGCCCGGCTCGGTGTCGATGCCGTCGGTCGTGACCTTGGCCCCCGACGGGGAGGCCTACGCGGGGGCGGCCGCTTTGCGCATGCTGTCGGACCATCCTAGCTGGGGGGTGAGCGGCACCCACCGACTCCTGGGCCGCTCCTTCTGGTCGCCCACCGTCCGCAGGGTCGAACCTCAGCTGGCCTGGCAGCCCCGACCCGGTCCGGACGGGGGCGTGGTGGCGTCTGTGGAGGACCGCGCCATCGCCCTCGAGGAGGCGGTCGCTCTGGTCCTTCGCCGGGCCGTGCGTTCGGCGCGGGCCGAGATTGGAAAGATGGTCAATCGAGCCGTGCTCACGTGCCCGGCGTACTACGGGGTCCGCCAGCGCGCCGCCCTGGTCGAGGCAGCGGAGCTCGCGGGCTTGTTCGTGGAGCGCGTCGTCTCCACCTGCTCCGCGGTGGCCGTCCACCACGAAGCCGGCGTGGACGTCGGGCGTCGCCGTCGTCTGCTGGTGTTCGATCTTGGAGCCGGCACCTTGGACGTGGCCGTGGTGGAGACCGACGGCTTGCGCTTCACGACCTTGGCTTCGGGAGGACACCCGCTCCTCGGTGGGGCCGACTTCGACGCCGCGGTCGGCCAGCTGATGGTGGGGGCCTTGGAGGGACGCGGGGCGATGCCCGAGGGCACCCCGGGAGCCGTGTCGGAGCTCCTTCACTCCGCCCAGCAGGGCAAGCACACGCTCAGCGAGCGCAGCCGTGTGCACCTTCCGGTCTCGGCCGCAGTGGCCGAGGCTGCGTCCCCGGGCCTCTCGGTCGAGATCGCCCGCGACGATGCGGAGGCCTTATGGTCGGCCCTCGTCGATCGCTCTCTGTCCATCACCCAAGACGTATGCCAGCGAGCTGGCGTGTCCCCGGTCGAGGTGGAGGACATCCTGGTCACGGGGGGCCAGGCCCAGGCGCCGTTCGTCATGGGACGGGTGGCGGACTTCTTTCGAAAGCCCTGCACGCCCGTCAGTGAGCCGGGCGCGGTGGCCCTGGGAGCGGCTCGTCTTGGGGCGGAAGGGGTCGGTCTCGTGGTCGAGGACATCTACCCGACCTCCATGGTCTGTGGCGAGATGGGCGGAAGAGTTGTTTCGGTCGTTTCTCGAGACCAGGCCTATCCTGCTCAGGGACGGGTCCCGATTCACTTCCCAGCCCCCGTAAATCCTGAGATTTGGCTCTTCGAGGGGAACATGCCCCGAGTAGAGGGATGCGAACCCTTCGCCCGCTTGAGTTTCGAAACCGTTTCAATCGACCAAACTCGCCCTCTCGATGTGGAGCTGCAGGTCGCCCTGCACGAGGACGGAAGGTCCGAATTCCGAGTTGTTTCAACAGCTAGCGGTACGATTCGTCCATACCGGATAGAAACGTCTATTTCGTCCGAAGCCATCGCAAGCGCCCTCGCAGCCCCACTTTCGGAGGAAGATGTTTGGGACGAGGACGAGACGTCCGGATTCTTCGAGTGGTTGCGGAAAAAACTTCGCCGATAAAACCCCATGCGGGGGAACACCAATACGCTGAAAACGCCGTTTAGAGTGATTTCGGGGACCTCATCGCGAAGTCTCGCAAACGAGACATAACGCCACATCCCGCGGCTTTTTGCCCCGCGTTCATATGCCGATGCTTTCGAACGGGTCCTGAGACCAGGGGAGCGTCATGGCAGAGCACAAAATTACGAAGGGTTTGGACCTTCCCATCACCGGAGAGCCGGTGAAGGAAATCCAGCCCGGACAGACCGTCACTCACGTCGGCCTCATGGGCCACGACTATCCCGGGATGAAGCCCCGGATGCACGTACAGGTCGGGGACCGCGTCCAGCGAGGGCAGAAGCTCTTCAGCGACCGCAAGACCGAAGGCGTCGACTACACCGCACCCGCCGCGGGCGAGGTTGTGGCCATTCACCGCGGCGAGAAGCGAGTTTTCCAGTCGCTGGTCATCCGCGTGACCGACCCCTCCGGCGAGCCTGACGACCAGGTTTCGCTCACCAGCAAGGTGGACCGCGCGGATGCCCTCGATGGCGAGGCGATCCGAGCTCTCCTCACCGAGACCGGACTCTGGACGTCGCTCCGCTCGCGTCCCTACGATCGCGTGCCCAGCCCGGCCGAGACCTGCGCGGCCTTGTTCGTGACCGCCATCGATACCAACCCCCTCGCCGCAGACCCGCAGGTGGTCGTGGAAGGGCAGGAGGCTCCGCTTCGCGAAGGGCTCCGGGCCCTCACCAAGCTCACCGAGGGCACGGTGTACGCGTGCGTGGGTCCGAGCTGGACGACCTCGCTCGACGGGGTCGCAGGGGTCGAAACCCACACCTTCACCGGCCCCCACCCCGCGGGACTGGTGGGTACGCACATTCATACCCTCTGCCCGGTGCACCGCGAGCGCACGGTCTGGCACATCGGCTATCAGGAGGTCATCGCCATCGGGCGGCTCCTCCTGTCGGGTCGCATCGACACCGACCGGGTCGTCTCCCTCGCCGGGCCCCTGGTGCACGCCCCGCGCTACGTACGCACCCGCGTGGGCGCGAGCATCGTGGAGCTGACCGCAGGCGAAGTGGACGAGGCGAGTGACGCTCGCCTGGTCTCTGGTTCGGTGCTCTTCGGGCACGTGGCGGGCGACGAAGTCTTCGGCTACCTCAACCGCTACCACACCCAGGTCACGGCTCTCGCCGAGGACCCGGAGCGCCAGCTCTTCGGCTGGCTGGCTCCCGGAGTGGGACGGTTCTCTACGGTGCGAGCCTTCCTCTCGCGCTGGCTCCCCGAGAAGAAGTTCGACTTCACCACCACGACCTTTGGCTCGCACCGAGCCATGGTTCCGATCGGGATGTACGAGCGGGTCATGCCCCTCGACATCATGCCGACCTTCCTCCTCCGCTCCCTCGTTGTGGGTGACCTTGAGCGCGCGGAGCAGCTCGGAGCTCTCGAGCTCGCGGAGGAAGACCTCGCGCTGTGCTCCTTCGTGAGCCCCGGAAAAGAAGACTACGGCGTCGCGCTTCGCAACGTCCTGACCGAAATCTGGAAAGAAGGCTGAATGAAGGCTCTCCGCGATCTGCTCGACGAGCAGGCGAAGCTTTTCGAGAAGGGTGGGCCTCTGGAGAAGCTCTATCCTCTCTGGGAGGCGAACGACACCATCCTCTACACCCCTGGTGAGGTCACGAAGGGCCGCACCCACGTACGGGACGCGCTCGACCTCAAGCGGATGATGATCACGGTCGTCGTCGCGCTTTTGCCCTGCGTTCTGATGGCCGTCTACAACACGGGCTACCAAGCCAACCTAGCCATCGACTCCGGGAGCGGCGTCCGTCCGCTGGTGGCTTGGCAGTCGGACGCTATGGCGCTGCTGGGGCTGCCCTTCAAGCCGTGGCACCCCATCTCCAACGCGGTGCACGGTCTGCTCTACTTCTTGCCCGTGTTCATCACCGTTTTCGCGGTGGGTGGCCTCATCGAGGTGGGTTTCGCGGTGCTTCGGGAGCACGAGGTCAACGAGGGCTTCCTCGTCACGGGCTTCCTTCTTCCTTTGACCCTCCCTCCCACCATTCCGATTTGGCAGGTGGCGCTGGGGACCGCCTTTGGCATCATCTTCGCGAAGGAAGTGTTCGGGGGCACCGGGATGAACATCCTCAACCCCGCGCTCAGCTGCCGCGCCTTCTTGTTCTTCGCGTATCCGGCTCAGATCTCGGGCGACAAACCCTGGATCGCCGCCGACTATAGTTTCGCGAGCGCGTCCAGCACCTTGCCGGATGCCGTGAGCGGAGCCACCTGGCTGGGCAAGGCCGCGACCGACAGCGCCGCTCTGGCCGATCACGCGATCTTCGGCGCCGAGTGGGTCCGGGCCTTCCTAGGATGGGTTCCGGGCTCGATGGGGGAGACTTCGGCGCTCGCCTGTCTCGTCGGCGCCGCCATTCTCATTGGCACCCAGATCGGCTCCTGGCGGACGATGCTCGGAGTGGTGGTGGGCACCGAGAACATCGCGTTGGTGTCCGAACCCACCACGTTGAGCAGCGAAGCAGTGAGGAAGGTGCCCACCACCACT
>JBCBRU010000044.1:0-25541 GCA_039819565.1 Myxococcota bacterium
CCGAGACTTCCGGGCCGCAGTGCTCGGACGAGGGATTCTTTGGTGCGGGCTCACCTGGCTCGCTCTCATTGCCCTCTTTGACCGACCGGAGTCGTCCCTCGTGGCCTACGGCCTGCTCTTCGGCATGGCTCTCCTGATGGCCACGAGGGACGACTCCGGTCGGTCAAAGAGGGCAATGAGAGCGAGCCAGGTGAGCCCGCACCAAAGAATCCCTCGTCCGAGCACCGCGGCCCGGAAGTCTCGGAGGAGCAGCAGGATCCCGGCGAGAGGCCCAGCCGCCAGCACGGCGAGCTGAACGAAAGCCTCGCGAGGGTCCATGAGGTTTAGCCGGACCGACTCCGAGAGGAAAATCGAGGCTGGGGTGGCGGAGGCGAGTACAGCCGCTCCCACGCGGCGAGGCCAGGCAGTCATGATGAGGAGACACGCGGGGACGACCGGGCGTTCCCTTGATGCGTTCAGCCGCTTCCGCAATGGAGTCGGGAGCTCGGCGAGCTCCTCTCCGGAGAAGCGAAAGGGAAACGTTCAAGACGGATTCGCCCCAACTCTTCAGGCTCATCGAGTGACTAACCCAAACTATGCCGAGCCCTCGAACCCCGCATTGCCGCCGAGCAACATGACCCTGGACAAGGAGCGCACGGCGCTGGTGGTCGTCGATCCCCAAAATGACTTCCTGTCCGAGAAGGGCGTCGCCTGGGATGTGGTGGGAGCCAGCGTTCGTGAGCACAACGTGGTGGCCAACCTCGAGAAGCTCTTTCGCGCGGCGAAGGGGGTCCAGCTCCCGACCTTCGTGTCTCCGCACTACTACTATCCCTCAGACCATCGCTGGCGCTTCGAGGGCGCCCTCGAAAAGGTGATGCACGCCATCAAGATGTTCGATCGGACGGACGCCCTCAACCTCGAGAGCTTCGAGGGTTCGGGGGCGGACTGGCTGGACGCCCTCAAGCCGTACATCCAGGACGGCGAGACCGTGGTCGTGTCTCCGCACAAGATCTACGGGCCGGAGACCAACGACCTCGCTCTGCAGCTCCGCAAGCGCGGTATCGATAAGGTCGTCCTGGCTGGGATGTCGGCCAATCTCTGTATCGAGAGCCACATGCGAGAGCTCCTCGAGGTCGGCTTCGAGGTGGCAGTGGTCAAAGATGCCACGGCGGCCGCCCAGGTGCCGGAGGGCGATGGCTATCTCGCCGCTCTCATCAACTTCCGCATGATCGCCAATGCCGTCTGGTCGACGGAGGAAGCCACCGCCCGCATCGCTGACCTCACTTGATTGTCGTCGGGAGGGCTCTTCTTCGCTCCGAGGCCCGTGGTAGTTTCGTGGGGCTGCGGTTTTCACGAGGAGCCATAGGGAGGAGGAGTGAAATGCCCAAACAAGGTGAGTTCGTTTGGCACGACCTAGCTACCCACGACATGGACGCCGCGAGCGCGTTCTATGCCGATCTCATCGGCTGGACGGCCGCCCCCATGGAAGGGTCGCCGATGCCCTACTCGGCCTTTATGGTCGGCGAGGTAGGCGTAGGCGGCGTCATGACCCTGACCGAAGAGATGAGGGCGATGGGGGCGCCCCCGAGCTGGACGCCGTGCATGGCCGTCGAAGACATCGAGGCTTTTGCGGGGCAGGTCGGAGAGCTCGGGGGGCGGATCCTCACCCCTCCCCAAGAGGCTCCAGGCGGGCGGTTCGCCGTGGCTCAGGACCCTCAGGGCGCGGTGTTCGAGGTCTACGAGGCTCAGGACAAAAATGGGGAGGTCGAGCAGCTCGCCGACCCCCCGACGGGCCACTTCTGCTGGTATGACCTGAACACGAACGACTGGGAGGGTGCCCGCGCCTTCTACGGCGCACTCTTCCAGTGGAGCGAAAGCGGCAGCATGGACAGCCCCGGCGGCACCTACTGGATGTTCAAGAGCCAGTCGGGGAGCCGCACGGTGGGGGGCATGTCGAACATGGCGGCTAAGATGGAGATCCCTCCGCATTGGCTCTGCTACGTCACCGTGGCTGACCTCGAGGCGGCCGTCGAAAAGCTCAAGGCTCGCGGGGGTCAGGTCATGAACGGCCCCATGGAGGTCCCCGGTGGAGACCGCATCGTCCACTGTATCGACCCTCAGGGGGCGCCCATTGCGCTTCACGTCCCCGCGTCCTGAGGCCGAGAGGCCTCTGCCCGCCTTGAGGGAGGCCAGCCGCGGCGTATCGAAGGCGGTCGAGCCATGAGTGATGACGGCGTGTCCGTGGTCGTGCGTCGGCGCATCTATCCGGAGCTCCAGGCGGAGTTCGAGGCGTGGCTGAGCGGGATCGTCGAGGCCGCTTCGAGCTTCGAGGGCCACCAGGGGGCGCAGGTTCTCCGGCCGCCGGATCCCGCGCACCAAGACTACGTGTTGCTCTTCCGCTTCTCGACGCCTGAGCAGCTCGCGGCCTGGCAGAGCTCGGACACGGCCCGGGCGTGGCTGGAGCGCGGGAAGACTTTCACCCGCGGGGAGGTGCAGATCGAAAAGCTCACGGGCCTCGAGTTCTGGTTTCGGGCGCCTCCGGGGGCCAGCCGCGGTGCACCCCCGAGGTACAAGATGGCCCTGGCGACGGTGCTCGGCCTCTACCCTCTCATTCTCTTCCTAGCTCCCCGCTTCGCGGAGGTCTTCCAGTTCCTGCCGAGGCCCCTCAACGTCCTCCTGACCACGTTGTGTATGGTCCTCCTCATGACCTACGCGGTCATGCCGTGGGTGACGCGGCTGCTCTCTCGCTGGCTCTTTTCTCCCTCTTCCCCCTGAGAGCCTCCGACCGGGGAGCGGACCGTGCCAGCGGTCGCCTTTCATCGGTCGGACACGCCCGGTATCCTCCCTCTTCGCGCGTCCAGCGGGAACGAAGCTCGCCCGAGTCTTCTTTTTCCGAATAGCTCCTGACGCAAGACCGTAGACTGCGCGGGCATGTATCGCATCCTGGGAATGACGGCAGGTCTCATGGGAGCCGTGCTGTCCTGCGCCGCCGGCCCTCAGCCCGGCCGCGCGTCCGACCGGTCGGATCCGTCCGGTCCACTCCTGACCGTGCAAAGGCGCATCGAAGCCTTCAACCGGCACGACCTCGAAGCCTACCTCGCGACCCACCACCCCGAAGTGGATATCATTCGCTACCCCGACACGCTCCTGGGGCGCGGTCGCGCCCACCTGCGGCGGATCTTCGGTCCCAACCTCGAAGCGGGGGAGGGCACGATCGAGACGGTCGATCAGACGGTCATCGGGTCCACGGTGATCAGCGAGGAGCGGCTTCGGCTAGGGGGTCGAACCGAGCACCTCGTCGTTCTTTACTCGGTAGCGGCGGACCAGATCCGCACCATGAGGCTCGTCGAGGAGGGGCCGTCCCGACCGTCTTCGGTGGTCGAGTTCGAGGCCAAAGCCTTTCTCGCTGAGTACTTCGAGACGCTTCGCAAAGGGGATGAGGATGCGATCCGAGCCCTCTACGTGAAGGACGGTCGGTTTCGCTGGGATACGGACGGAGACACCAGCTACCGCTCGGGGGACGACGTGCTGGCCAGCTTGCGGGGCAGTCAGGGGCTCGAGTTCGACACGCAGTGCGGGAGCATGGAGGTCGTCGTCGCGTCGCCGAGCCACGCTCACGTCCGCTGCGACTTTTCGACCCGAGCGCTCCGCTCCGACGGGGCTCCGGTGTTCAGCTTCGGGGGGGTGATGACGTTCTTCATTGAGCGCCAGATCGACGGTCCGTGGGCTGTCGTGCGAGGGCACACGTCCAGTCTCCGCGCGCCCCAAGCTCGGCCGCACCTGCCGAAGTAGGGCGGGCCCCGGGTAGATAAGAAGAGGGCCTCGAGATCAGGAGCCGGCGTGGGCATCCAGCGCCTCTTCGAGGGCGCCGATGGTAAAGATCTGGGGCATGAGGTGCCGATCGCCCTCTTTGTCGATGACCATCACAAGGGGAATGCCGCTCCGGCCGGCGGCCTCGATCCACTCCGTCATGACGTCGTCCGCGTTGGTGTAGTCGGCCTGCATGGGCAGCACCCCGTGCTCGAGGAGCTTCTTACGAATCGGCGAGGTGTCGAGAACGGTGGCTTCGAGGGTCTTGCAGGCGCCGCACCAGTCAGCGGTGAAGTCGAGCAGGATGGGCTGACCGCGCTTTTGGGCCTGATCCACCACTGAGGGATTGAAGGCGGCCCAGTGGATCTCGTCAGCGTCGACGTAGATTTCGTCCGCGGCGGGGGCGGCGGAGGCGTACGTGGTCTGGGGGCGCTCGAAGGGCACGAGGCGCATCCAGAATAGAGCGGTGAGGGCGAGCGCCGAGGTGCGCACCAACCAACGTCGCCGAGCCCCGTGCATGACGTTGCCGAAGTTCTGGATGGCCCACATGGCGACCGTGAGGACCAGCATGAACATGAGCACGCGGTTTGCGCTCTTCGGGGTGAGCTGGGACTGGAGCGAGCCGAAGAACCAGATGGCGGCGCCGATCAGCGTGAAGCCCATCAGCTGCTTGAAGTAGTTCATCCAGTTGCCGGGCCGGGGCAGGAGCCGAATCAGCGCGGGCACGAAACTCAGGAGCGCGAACGGCGCGGCGAGTCCGAGTCCGATGGCGGCAAAGAGGAGCAAGGTCTCGACGGTCGAGGTGTCGGCGGCCATGGCGACGGTGGCCGCAGCCCCCAGAAAAGGGGCCGTGCACGGCATCGACATCACCGCGGCGAGCATCCCGTTGCTCACCGAGCCCAGGAGGCCCTCGCTCGACGTGTTCGTCCGCATCCCGAAGGTGATCTCGAAAACCCCGAGGGCGTTGAGCCCGAAAAGGTGGAGGGCGATCACGATGGCCGCGACGAATTCGGGGTGCTGAAACTGCATACCCCAGCCGAGCGTCTTCCCGGAGGCGCGGAGCGCGATCACCATCCCGGCGAACAGCAGGAAGACCAAAGTGGTGCCGAAAGCGTAGGCTACCCCGTGAATTCGAGCCTTCTCGGGATGGGACCGGAGGGCGTCAACGACGTGAAAAGCCTTCAGCGTGAGGACCGGAAGCACACACGGCATCACGTTGAGAATCACGCCGCCCACGAAGGCGAACCCCAGGTACTGCAAAAGCTCCACGACGTGCGCATCTTGGCGGCTCCGGCGTCGGAGTCAACCGTCGTGGCCACAACGAGACCGTCCAGCGGCTCGGCGGCGGCTTCAGCGAGCGGATAGACGCGTGCGACGGTGAGAGGCGCGAGCGGAGGGGAGCCGGGCTCTCGATGCGGCCCGGGAGCGAGCGGTGGATTGTAACCCGAGGCCCGCGAACAGCGTTATGCAGGGCATAGGGTTTCGATCGTGGCAGAGCTTCTTCTCTTCGTAGGCCTGACTCTATTGGCATTTGGGGTGGTGTCCCGGCGTCTGGAGCGGAGCCTCGTGACGCCACCGATGGCGTTCACCACCTTCGGCCTAGTTCTCGGGTTGAGCGGGCGAGCCGGGGTTTCGGCCGAGCAGGAAGCCATCGTCCACGTGCTCGCCGAGCTCACTCTGGTGCTCGTCCTCTTCACCGACGCGGCGCGGATCGATCTGTCCCAGCTGCGTCGAGAGCATGATCTTCCCGTCCGTCTCCTAGCCTTGGGAATGCCGCTCACCGTCCTGTTGGGAGCGGGGCTCGCCGTCCTGATCCTTCCGGAGCTCGGGTGGTTGGAAGCGGCGGTGCTCGCCGCCGTTCTCGCCCCTACGGATGCCGCCTTGGGCCAAGCCGTGGTCAGTCACGAGAAGGTTCCCGTGCGCATTCGGCAGGCCCTCAACGTCGAGTCGGGGCTCAACGATGGCGTGGCCCTCCCGGGGGTTCTCATCCTGTCCTGCGCGGCGAGTGCCGTACACTCGGATCAGACGGCGAGCTACTGGGTGCTCTTTACTCTCAAGCAGGTCACCCTTGGCCCCCTTGCCGGGCTCCTCGTCGGCTTCTTGGGCGGCAAGTTGGTGGACGGGGCGATCACGCGGGGCACCATCACCCATGGCTTTCGCGATCTCTCCGTCATCGCTCTCGCCCTTCTGTCCTTCTCCCTCGCCGAGCTCGTTGGAGGAAACGGCTTCATTGCCGCCTTCGTAGGCGGCTTGACTCTAGGGAGCGTGGCTCGCGACCAGTGCCGTGGCCTATTCGAGTTTTCGGAGTCCGAGGGCCAGCTCCTCACCATCGCCACCTTTGCGCTGTTCGGCGCGCTGATGGTACCCGAGGCTTGGGAGCACCTGGACGGGGCGGTCTTGGCGTATGCGCTGGTCAGCTTGACCGCGGCCCGGATGCTTCCGGTGACCCTCAGCCTGTTGGGCAAGAAGCTGCGTCGATCCACCCATCTCTTCTTGGGGTGGTTTGGCCCGCGGGGCCTGGCTTCTATTCTCTTCGCCCTGCTCGTGGTTCAAGAGGCCGATCTTCCTCATGAGGCGCTGGTCGTGACGGCAGCTGTGGTCACCGTGGTGCTCAGCACCTTCCTCCACGGGATGACCGCTTTTCCGCTCTCGAACCTTTACGGTGCCCGTCTCGAGAAGGACGGTGCCGAGCACGTGCCCGTTTCGGAGATGCCGGTGCGGGTTCCCTTGGGGCGCGCGCCGGACGCTGAGACTTGAGTCAGGCGGTAAGGTCAGAGCGCTTCGACCAGGGACTGTATCCGCTCCGGCTGAACAATCTCGATCCAATAGCCGTCCGGATCCTTAACGAACGCGACGCCCTTCATGCGGCCCTCGTCGGGGCGCTTCACGAAAGGCACGCCGAGGGCATCGAAGCGGGCGCAGGCTTCATCGACGTCAGGTACGGAGAAGGCGATGTGGCCGAAGCCCTGCGGCTCTGCGTTCCCGTCGTGGTAGGCCTGGTCGGGATCGTCTTCGGTACCCCAGTTGTGGGTGAGCTCGAGAAGCCCCGGCTGAGCAAAGACCCACGCCGTCCGCTCCGACTCGGTGTCGAAGCTCTGGCCCTCGGGGACGCGCCCTAAGAAGTAGAGAGTGAATCGCATGCTCCCGAAATCCAGCTTTCGGATGAGCTGCATGCCGAACACCCGAGAATAGAAGTCGAGGGATCGCCCCGGGGCTTTGACCCTGAGCATGCAGTGATTGAGAACGAACCTGTCCGTCGCCGAGTCCGGGGCTTCACAGAGCCCGGGAGCCTCTTCGAAATGGCGACTCATGGAAGCGCCCCGAGCTCCGCGCTGAGCTCAGCTGCCGAGGTGGACTTGGAGAACAGAGGAAAGTCGTGCTCGAGAGCGCCGCGGTGGGCTTCGATGGAGGTGGCGGCCATGCAGTCATCGACGGTGATGACCTCGAAGCCCTGCTCGTAGGCGGTTCGCATCGTGGATTCGACGCAGCAGTTGGTGAGGAAGCCGCCGAGGACCACGGTGCGGATGCCTCGGCTGTGGAGGATGAAAGAGAGATTGGTGCTTGCGAAGGTGTCGAGGCCCCGTTTGCCCTCAATGACGATGTCTCCCTCCGCGGGACTGAGGACGTCCACGATCTCGGCTCCCCAGCTACCCTTTACGAAAGCCTTCCCGTCCACCACGCCCTTTAGGATGCCGTAGGGGTGGCTAGTGATCTCGTTGTACCCGGGAGCGAAAGAGATCGGGGCGTGCATGATGGTCACTCCTCGAGCGCGCGCGGTCTCGACGAGGGCAACCGTCTTTTCGAGCATCTCAGTGGCCTTCATGACGGGGGCGACCGCTTCGTGCAGGACCCCGCCCGGGGTAGTGAACTCGTTTTGGTACTCGATGAGTACCAGTGCGGTGCGGCTCGGATCGATGTTTATCAAGTTGACGTCCTCCATGCCCCGACTCCTACGACTTGTCTGATAAGTCGTCAACACTTGTCAGACAAGTTGAGATGAGCTACGCATCCTGTCCATGACGGGGGTGGGAAAGGACAAACCGGCGCGGGTGCCGCTGAGCGTCTCCGTATCCCGAACGCTCCGGGACTCGATCTTGGCTGGGGACTTCCCCACGGGGGCCCCCCTTCCGAGCGAGCTGGAGCTGACGAAGCTCCTCGGGGTGGGCCGCTCCACGGTGCGAGAAGCGGTGCGGATCCTTCAGGCCCAGGGGATGGTGACCGGCGGCGACACCGTCTCCACCCAGCGGCCCAGGGTGAGCCCGGAGCTCCTTAAGGATAGCGCCGAGCAGGCCATGGAAGCAGCCTTGCGGCTCGGCAGTATTCCTCTCGATGACCTCGTGCGGCTTCGCGTCGTCATCGAGGGAGCGTCCATCGAGGCGGCCGCGCGCGCCCAGGCCCCGGCCGCCATGCGGGCGGCGGAGGGGGCGCTGGAGGACATGCGCACCGCGGGCACCAACGCAGAACGTTTTAGTGCGGCCGACCACCGCTTTCATCGGGCTCTCGCTGAGGCAAGCGGCAACTCCGCCTTCCCCTTGGTGCTGGCCGTCTTGCGCCGTGCCATCACGGGGTTTCTGTCCCACGCCCTCGCTCGCAGCTCGGCCCCAGGGACCACGATGCGGGCTCTGGTTCGCGAACACGAGCAGCTCCTAGGAGCTGTAGGGCAGGGCCAAGGGCGTCGGGCGCGGGACCTGGTGACCGCCCATATCGAGGGCTTTTACGAGAATCCAGAGGAGGGAAGACATGACGCGTAGTTGGACGTTGGGGCTCGCCGAGCGTCTAGGGCCCGGTCGATTGGTGGTAGACGGAGATATTCTGTCCGCCCATGCACGAGACCACGCGCAGTTCGCCGAAAGCGGAGCGGCCGCGGCTCTCGTGCGCGCCCGCGAGGTGGAGGACGTCGTTACAACTCTCCGTTTCGCATCTCGCCACCGCATCCCCGTGGTCACCCGGGGCGCGGGTACTGGGCTCGCTGGCGGAGCCAACGCTCAAGATGGATGTATCCTCCTGTCGCTGGCGGCGATGAACCGTATCCTCGAGCTGGACCTTGCGGGACGGACCGCTACCGTCGAAGCGGGCGTGCTCAACGGGACGCTGGCGGCCGCCGCCCGCGAGGAGGGGCTCTTCTACGCCCCGGATCCGGCCAGTCGCGACATCTCGACGATCGGCGGTAACGTCGCCACCAACGCCGGCGGCGCCTGCTGCCTGAAGTATGGCGTGACGCGCGACCACGTCCTGGCTCTCACTGCGGTCACCGCCGATGGAGAGATCATCCAAACCGGCGGTAAGTCTCGGAAGAACGTAGCCGGTCTCGATCTCACCCGCCTTCTCGTGGGCTCCGAGGGGACCCTGGCCGTGGTCGTCGAGGCCACGGTACGTCTTCTCCCCGCGCCGCCGCCCGCTTCGACCCTCGTCGCTTTTTTTGACGACCTCTCCGGGGGAGGTCGCGGGATTCAGTCCATGCTCGCCCGAGAACACCTGTCTTTGGTGGAGGTCATGGACCGAACCACCGTACGGGCGGTCGAGGCCATGGCGCCCATGGAGCTCGATACCTCGGCGGCTTGCATGGTCCTCGTGCAGAGTGACGCCGAGAGCTCGGACGCGGTGATGCAGCGGTGCGAGGGCCTCGCGACTCGAGCTGGTGCCAGCGCGGTGTTTCACACCGACGATCCGGATGAAGGGAAGATGCTGCTGAAGGCTCGAAGTCTTGCCCTCCCCGCTTTGGAGCGAATGGGTTCGGCTTTTCTCGACGATGTGGCCGCGCCCGTCTCGGCCCTGGTCGAGCTGCTCGAGGTCTGCGAGGGGGCGGGCCGCCGTCACGACGTCACGGTCGGCACTTTCGGTCACGCGGGCGACGGAAATCTCCATCCTACGTTGGTCTTCGAACCGGGGAACGCTCGGGCCGAAGCCCGGGCTCGAGCCGCCTTTGACGACATCGTAGAAGGGGCCCTGGCCCTCGGGGGCACGGTGAGCGGGGAGCACGGGGTGGGGAGTCTCAAGCGACCCTACCTCGACCGCATGATCGGGCGACGGGAACGCGCCCTGATGAGGGGTGTCAAGGCCGCTTTCGACCCGGAGGGCATTCTCAACCCTGGGCGCGGGTTCTGAGTGTTCTCAGGCCCGAGCCTCAGGGGCGGCCTTTTCGCCAAGACAACCTGAGGGGTCAGCGGGCTCAGGAGACGTGCGGCTCCTGAAGCAACGAGGCTGCGCGCCGCATGAGCGGCCCGATGGCCACGCCGTTGGGGCAGTGGGCCTCCGCCTTGGAAAAGTCGAGGTTTGCGTAGTGGCGTACCTCGTCGGGAAGCTCGGCGTGCAGTCGCCGCGCCTTCTCCGGCTCTCCGTAGGCCTCGTGATACATGAGGTGCCGAAGAGTGGCTCCGATCTTCACGGGCCCGCCCACGTGGGGATTACAGAGATGGTCGCAGCCGTCGCAAGTCATGCTGCGGGTCGCATCGGCGTATCGATCCAGCGCTTCCTTCTCGGCCTGGCTGAGCTTGCGATTGTCCAGGGCCGCTTCGACATTCTCCCGGAGCTGCTGAAGGTTCTGCATATGGGAGACGGCGGCCGTGATTCGCTCGTCCTCCCAGACCGCCTTGAGGACCGCCTGATGCTTGTTCCACTTGCCGGTCTTCTCGAACTTCTTCCACGCGTCCCGAATGCCCGCTTCGGAGCCTTGGGTCTTCATTGCGATAAGGCCCACGTTGGCCTTGTGGGCGCGGTCGATGGCCCGATTCAGCTCCGCGTCGCCATACCGCTTGAAGTTGTAGCGGAACATCACCGACTCCACCCACGGGGTCTCGGCGGCTTTTTCCAGGAGTTGAGCTACCTGCCCGTCATGACATGAAAAGCCAAAGTGACGGATCTTGCCCTGCTTCTTGAGGCGAGCCACCGTCTTCTCGAGCTCCGGTGTGAACAGGTCTACGTCGTCGATGCCGTGGAGGTAGTACAGGTCCACGTAGTCCGTGCGCATGTCCTTCAGGCCCTCGTCGAGGGTCCGGACGAGCCCGTCGGGGTCATGACGACCGCTCTTCGAGGTAATCCAAAAGTCCTTGCGAGGCAGCTTGGCCTTCGTCCAGAAGTTCCCCACCCGGGACTCGCAAGCCCCCGCATTATAGCTGTGGGCGGCGTCGATATAATTGACGCCAAAGCGGAATGCTTCCGCGAGTTTGGGGTCGAAGCGGCGATCGAGCCTGACCGCGGCCCCGAAAAGAAGAATAGGAATGTCCTTCCCGGTCTTGCCCAGGATCTTGCGGGGGACCTGCGGAGTGGAGTCCGCCCGGGCGGTCAGGGGGAGGGCTCCGGCGAGGGCCGCCGATCCTCCGAGAGTCAGTAGCTTCCGTCGGTCGAGACCGCTGTCGGGCTCAGTCATCGGTTCATCCTTTCTTGGCTGCGTTGTGGCTCCCCAAGAGGAGCGTTCGATCTTTGGAGCGGGTCTCGCCAATCGCGGTCACGTAGACCGCGGGGCTGTCTACGACGGGGCACTCATGTTCACAGAGTCCGCACCCGATGCAGAGCTCGGGGCGCATGTAAGGACGGTTGAGGGTGACCTTCTTTCCGTCCCAGCGCGTGATCTCTTCCTCATAGGTGCCGATGGCCTTGGGGCTCACCGGACACACCTCTTCGCAAACCACGCATGGGGTCTCCATCGCCCAGGGGAGGCACCGACCCTTGTCGAAGAAGGCGGTTCCCACGGAGACGGGACCGTCCTCCTGATGCTCGGCCACGCCCAGCTTCTTGGCCAACGAGGTCTTCTGGATGGCGCCCGTGGGGCATACCTCGCTGCACAGAGTGCAATTGAGCTGGCAGAAGCCGATCCGAAAATCCATGACTGGCGTCCACAGGCCTTCGAGCCCCGCTTGAGCCAAGGTGGCCGGTTGAAGAACGTTCGTGGGGCAGACGTTCACGCACTGATCGCACTTGATGCAGCGCTCGAGAAACTCCGATTCCTCCACGGAGCCGGGGGGGCGGATGGTTTTGGCCCCGAAAGCCCGGTCGTTGACCGCGGCCGACAGGCGTAGAAAGGGGTAGGCAAGCACGCCCCCGACCCCAGCCAAGACCCAGCGGCGCCGCGGTACGTCGGGAGCTCTCTTCTCCGTTTCCCAGAAGCGGGAGATGACGGGATGACCGAAGAGTCGGGCGGTGCCGTCTTTGACCGAACCCACGATGCGGTCCTTGACCGGGAGCGGCGCGAGTCTAAAGGAGATGGCATCTTCGGGGCAGTCGTCGATGCAGCTCAAACAGACGAAGCATTCGCTCTTGCGCAGGGCCTGGTGCGGATCTGAGGCCCCCTCGCAGGAGCGCAGGCAGAGGTCACAGTCCGTACACTTCGTGACGTCTCGATCGATGCGCCAGAGGGCGAAGCGAGACAGTACCCCGAGGAAGGCTCCGAGGGGGCACAAGACCCGGCAGAAGAAGCGAGGGATGACGAGGTTCATCCCCACCAATCCCATGATCACGAGGCCAACCAGCCAGGCTCCGTCGAAGATACGCTGATCCGGGGTACCCGGCTTGGTGAAGGCCATGCTCGGCACCCAGTCCGAAGCCCCAAAGGCGGCGAGGTTCGACGACATCTCATTGGAGAACAGGTCGACCGCGGGCGAGACCGCGACCGCGAAGGTCCGTACCAGCAGGCAGATGGGATCCAGCAGGCCGATCTGAAGCGAGCCAAAGGCGGCGAGGACGAGGAATACGGTGAGGATGAGATACTTCAGTCCGTAGATGTGGCGGTAGCGATTGCTCTCGATGCGGGATTTATTGCTGCGGATGTTGAAGAGCCACCCGAAGAACTGGTGAAGGGTGCCGTAGGGGCACATCCAGTTGCAGAACGCGCGACCGAAGAGGAGGGTGGGCACGAGCACCCAGAGCCCCCGCCACAGCCATCGGTACACCGTATGGGTCGAGAGAGCGGTCGCGAAGCCGACGAGCGGATCGACCTCCAAGAAGAGAGAGGCAGGGTAGCCTTCAAGGCGGCTGAACCACGTGACCCACAGCAGGAAGGTAAAGAGGCCGAAGAAGAAGGCCTGCGAGATGATGCGTACGGTGGTGATGCGAAAGACCCGAGCGTACCAAGGGCTGCCGTCCCGGTTTTTCTTCAGCCAGTCGGGCTGAACGAGGGTGCTGCTGGTCATCCGACCTGCTCCTCCTTCACCTTTTGCTCTTTCCAGGTGGGGCGACCGAAGCCCTGCTCGGAGGCGAAGGTGAGATAGTCTGGTCGCTCGTTCGGGTCTCGCCCGAGGAGATCGTCCCAGCCGAAAGCGTCTGCGGCTAGGGAGTCCGTCGAGGCCACCACGGTGTGACCGAGGCGGACGTCGGCCAGGCTGCCCCCGGTGGGCCCGCTTCGGAACATGACCCGGGTTCCGTCGAGGAGCACGAAGGTGGGCCGCATCATCCGGGCGAGGTCCGTGATGATGCCGTGGATGTCCTGATGGAATTGATTTCGTCGTCCTCCAAGCAGCCCGTACCAGTTCTTGGTGGTCATGGAGGCATGACAGAGGTTGTGGTCCTTGACGGGGGCCACTCCGATCACTTTGTCGGCCCCGCGGAAGGGGCGCCAAAAGAAGGGCCACTTGCCAATCCACTTGGCGCCTTGCACTTCCAGGAGCTCGAAGTCGGCCGGCGAAGGTAGGTACACCCGCGCTCCCGCATCGACGGCGGCCTTGCGGATGCCGCTGCGGGCGAAGCAGGCCTCGGGGGACTCGATGGGGTTGTCAGCCACCCGGATTTCGGAAGCCCCGGCCTCCCGCACGAGGGCCACGAGCTCGGTGAGGATCTCGGGGTTGGTGGTGGCACCGAGAGGCGCGGCGCGCTCGAAAGCCACGTTTGGTTTGATGACGACGACATCCCCGGAACGTATGAATCGTCCGATACCGCCAATGAGGTCCACGGCCGCGCGGACCAGAGCTCGCACGTCATCTCCGCGGGCCACCCCGAGGTCCGCGGCGACGGAAGAGGGTTCGACCGAGAAGCCTCCCTCGGGAAGCTTGAGGGTCGGAGTGCGCGGCTTGCCGATCTCTCCGGTGGGGTCTTTCAAGGAGCCAGGCCAGCCGGGAGGCGCTAAGGAAAGGTAGCTTGCGCCCGCTGAAAGCGCGGCCACACCTCCCGCACGCTTGAGGACCTGGCGGCGCGTTTCGCTGTGGTGCTTCTGGCCGTCGGCGACCTCCTCCGGGGAGGGGGGCCGACCGTCGGGTTGCTTGCGCTTTCGAGCCATCAGTAGGTCTCCTCCTCGGCCGGAGCCGATTCATCCGAATACTCACCCTCCCCGTCGTCCGGAGGAGGATCGGCGGCCTCGCCCGCGAGGGCTTGAGCCCTCGCGGCTTCGGGCAGGGCGTCGAGCCCCGCGCCGAGGGCCTCGAGAAGGCTGGCCCCGGTCTTCACGTTTGGGGCGCCGCGGACGCCGATCACGAATTGGTCCCCTCGAGCGGCAGCCGTGGAGAAGGTATCGAGGTATCGGTCCTTGACCCAAGACCCCGTTTTTTTACCCAGCGTCGCAAAGCCTTCGAGATAGCGCTCGGCGTGGGTCGATGCGTCCCCGTCGGGGCGTGGGGTTATGAACAGCTCGACGTCGTCCGCGTTGATGCCGAGGTGCACGTTCCTCGCGAAGCTGAAAGAGAAAGCCTCGGACGGCTCGATACTTACCTCCGCCGAGGGGATGTCGAGCTGACCGAAGAATGCGTAGGACCAGGGGAGCTCCGTGCCCGCAAGCTCCGCCTCGAAGGTCGCAGTGAGCGCGCGCAGGGCGGTTTGCGTGACGGGCGTTTCGTCGATACCCACGAGGCGAATGTAGTTAGGGCCTCGAACGACCGCAGCCATGTTTCGATAGAGGTAGTGAGAGCCGCCGGACACCGACTCGACGGTAGCCCCGTCGGCTCGCTCCGCCGAGAACGCTCCGAGCGCCTGAGCTGCCGTTCCGAGATCGAACCATTCGATGTCGATGATCGCTTCGCCCTCGAGAGATCTCATACTGGCGAAGTGGAGGGCACGGAAACCCCGAGATTTGTAAAAACCTTCGCGTCCATTAATCTTCTCGAAGAGATTCTCCGGACCGAATCGCGAGGTTGAGGCCACGCGAAATCTCTTCGGGGCGAGCTGGGCGCCCCCCACATCGGCGAAGCGGCCCAGGTCGGGGGCGGAAGCTTGGCCCCCGGGCCCAGACCCCAGGCTCGGACCTGTCCGATCCTCGAGCACTCCGACCGCGGGGCTGCCCTTGGGAATGAGGCGGGGGTCGCGGCCGAACAACTCCGGGTCCGGATGAGCCCCTTTGTAGGCCACCCAGGCTGCGATCGCGGCGAGGCCGGCCACGATGGCGAGGCCCACCCAGACCTCACCCACGCGGTAGGTGCGCCGGAAGTGACGTCGGCCGTGCGGGTTGAAGAGACGGTCCTCGTTCGCCATGACCCGCGGTTTACCCTAGCAGCGGGGGGCGCCCTCCGTAAGGGCGGCAGGATTTTGGCGCTCGGCCGTCTTGAGGCGGCTGCAACGTGAATCTACCCTGAGTCACGGAGGACAACGATGGGGAGACGAATTCGCGACCTTGGGATGACTTTGGCGATCTCGGTGGGGGGGCTCGCTTGCGGCAGCTCGAGCTCCGGGCCGGACGCCGGGAGCTCGACGCCGGACGCCGGCGGCTCCACCCCGGATGCGGGGGCGGTCCCGGATATGGGGATCCCAGACTCTGGCCTTGTCGAGGGGCGACTGCTGCACGTGCCCTCACCCAAATGGGAAGATCAAGTGATCTACTTCGTTCTTCTGGACCGCTTCGCCAACGGTGATCCGACGAACGATGACCAAGGCATGGGCGAGTTCGACCCGGCCGACGGGCGGAAGTTCAGTGGCGGGGACCTCAAGGGCCTGATCGACCAGCTCGATTACATCCAAGGCTTGGGAGCCACGGCGGTGTGGATCACGCCCCCGGTGGCCAACCAGTGGTGGGACCCCCTCGTCGAGTTTGGTGGATACCACGGCTACTGGGCTCGGGACCCGAAGGCGGTGGACGAGCACTTCGGAACCCTCGAGACCTACAAGGATCTATCGGACGCGCTTCACCGTCGGGGAATGTATCTCATCCAGGATGTGGTCCCGAATCACCTCGGGAACTTCTTCTCCTGGAGTGGCGCTTACGACTCTGCCAATCCGGAAAGCAACTTCGTCCTCAACAGCGGCTCGGTCCCCACCACCGCTCCCGTCGCCCCTTGGGACCAAAACGACGTCCGAAACCCGGACCATCGCGGCGCCGACCTGTACCACTTTACGCCTCAGATCCAGAACTTCGAGAGTCGACTCCAGGAGACGACATGGGCGATCTCCGACCTCGACGATCTCAAGACCGAGAACCCTCGCGTGAGGGCTCTCCTTCGCGACGCCTACGGGTATTGGGTGCGTGAGGTGGGCGTAGATGGCTTCCGCCTCGACACCGCGAAGTACGTGGAAGCGCCTTTTTGGAACGACTTCTTTTATAGCGCGAGCTCCGACTTCCCGGGCATCGAAGAAGTCGCTAAGCGCACCGGGCGCGACAACTTCCTCAGCTTCGGTGAGATCTTCAACGGCTCCGGACCGTTCGCCGATGAAGGGGAGACTTTCATCTCGAGCTATCTAAACGATCCGACGGGCCCCGGGCTCGACGCAGCCCTTCAGTTCCCGCTCTACACCGAGATCCAGCGAGTGATTGCCGAAGGCGGAGCGACGGCCCTCTTGGGTTATCGTTTGGAGCGACTCCTCGACACCAACTACTTCCCCAGTCCCTTCCTGAATCCGACCTTCATCGACAACCACGACGTCCAGCGCTTCATCGCGGGCTCGAACGATAAGGGTCAGCGCCAGGCCCTCGCCCTCATCGCGGCCCTCCCCGGCATTCCCGTCATCTACCAGGGGACCGAGCAGAGTGTCCCCGAGACCCGTCGCGCCATGTTTAAGGAGGGCTTCGACAACCCCGGTGTCGACCTCTACGTGGAGTCAGTGAAGTATCGCTTCGTGCGCGGTCTGCTCCAGCTGCGCGCCGCTCACCCCGTTCTGCGGGGGGGCGATGTGACCACGCGCAGCGTCAACCCGCGCCGTTCGGGAGGCTTGGCCTTCACTCGGAGCCTCCAGGACAACACCGCCCTCATGTTGATGAACACGTCCGACGGACGAGCCTTGGTCGACCGCGTGGCCACCGGCCTTCCGGAAGGGCAGGTGCTGACCCGACTCGACGGCTCCTTCGGGGCGGAGGAGCTCGTGGTCGGATCGGGAGGGTTCGTCACGTTGGAGATGGGCGGCCGCGACTGGATGCTTCTCATCGACAGTCAAACCAACCGACCGGTGCAGTCGCCCGCGGCGACGATCAGCTTGACCACCGACCTCTCCCGCGTCGTCACCGGGGCCACGACGCTCACCGGGGCATCGACGGGGGCTACGGACCTCGTTCTTGTCATCGACGAGGCCATCGACGCAGCGGTCCCGATCTCGCCGGAGGCGGACGGTACCTGGTCCGTGGAGCTGCCCCTGCGTAGCTTTGGTGAGAGCCAAGAGGACCACGTACTGTCGGTGTACGATCGCGCTTCGGGGGTGTCCGTCAGAGAGACTTTCCGCACCCGGATTCCCTTTGACGGCATCACCGTCGACATGCCGGACCCTCGAGATGACGACCGGGGCCCGAGCGGGACCTATACCTATCCCATGGACGCTTCGTTCAGCCGTCCGCAGGATATCGTCGGGCTCACTGTCCGGTCGGGTAACAGCCTTACGCTGGAGTTCGAGATGCGCGAGCACTCGACGGTTTGGAGCCCCCAGAATGGATACGACCACGTATCCTTCAATATCTATTTCGACGTGCCCGGCCAGGACGGGGTTACGGTATTGCCTCTGATCAACGGTACCGCTCCAGCCGACTTTGCGTGGGACTTCACCCACTTCTCTTTTGGCTGGGCGAACCGGCTTCACTCCTCGATGAACGCCTCCGAGGGCAACATGGGCTCCGTTCTCAACGAGGCTCCGGCCCTCCTCGTCAAGGACGCCGAGCGCAAGATCGCCTTCACCTACAACCCGACCAGCCTTGGCCTCACGTCCTGGCAAGGGGTCAAAGTCTACGTGACGGTGTGGGATTTCGATGGTTTGGAGGCGAAGTATCGACCGATCAGCCCGGATGGAGGCCAGTGGGCCTACGGAGGGGCGAGGGAAGACGCGCCGAAGATCATGGACTCGATGGGGCCCTTTGAAGTGCCCGTCCCCTGACGGGTCGCGCTCGACGCTCGCCCGCAGGCAGACTAAGGAGGGGCCCATGCTGCGCTCTCCTCCCCCGTGCTTCGGCCTACTGTGCGCGGCCGCCGCTTGTGCATCGTCGCCGTCGGCGGGGCCGTCCTCGCATCCGGCGTCTCACCCCGCCTCCCACCCGGGGAGTGGACCGCATCAGGGCGCCTTTCATCACTCTTTCGAAGATGCGGAGAAGTGGGCGGGGGTGTTCGATGACCCGGCGCGGGCGGCTTGGCAAAAGCCGGACGATGTCGTGGCGCTGCTCGGTTTGGTCCCCGGCCAGACGGTGGCCGACCTCGGCGCTGGTACGGGATACTTCATGAGCCGGCTCTCGAACGCGGTGGGGCCGGACGGCACCGTGCTGGCTCTGGACCCGGAGCTCAATATGGTTCGCTACATGGAGAAGCGGGCCCGGCGGGAAGGGCTCGAGAACGTCGAAGCCCGCCGGATCTCTACGGACGACCCTGGACTCCCGACCGGTCGGACCCACGTCGTGCTGATCGTCGACACCTGGCATCACATCGGGCGTCGTGGCGCATACGCCGAGAAGCTGGCGGCCGGGCTTGCGCCCGGCGGGGCTGTCTTCATCGTGGACTTCACTTTGGACAGTCCCGAGGGGCCACCGCGGGAGCATCGACTCACGGCGTCCCAGGTGGCTCAGGAACTCTCGCAAGGGGGCCTCGAAGCCACCATTCTCGAGGAGGAGCTTCCGCGTCAGTACGTGGTCAAAGGAACCCTAAAGGGCGGCGCCGAGCCTTGAGACTTAGGAGGATGTGACCTCGGGCGACGACCTACCTCCCCACGGCGAAGTAGCCGGCCAGGGGCCCCAAGAGCAGCACCGCAAAAGCCGCCGGCCAGC
This sequence comes from Myxococcota bacterium, assembly GCA_039819565.1. Taxonomy (GTDB): domain Bacteria; phylum Myxococcota; class Kuafuiibacteriia; order Kuafuiibacteriales; family Kuafuiibacteriaceae; genus JAHQVK01. The sequence goes on from JBCBRU010000044.1 coordinate 18,869, forward strand.
CGGCCTCCTCCGCGAGCCAAGGGGTGAGCTGAACGCTCACCGCGCTGAGTGTGAAGCCTAGGGCGGTCTGGAGCGCCATCAGGCTCCCTGCCTTTTCCGGAGGGGCCGCATCGGCCACCATCGCCGAAAACTGCGGTGAATCGGGGATGATAGTGATCCCCCATAGCAGGACCGCGAAGGCGAACGGGACCAAGCCCCAGGAAAAGCTCAGTACGGTGACAAGCCCAAAGAGGAAGCTTCCCACCAGGGCGGCTCGCGCCACCACGTCCTTTCCGTAGCGATCTGCAAGTTGTCCTCCGGGGATGCAAGCAAGGCCGCCGAGGGCGATGGTGGCAAAGGCGAGGGCAGATCCGAAGACTGCAGGATGGCTTACATGAGCCTCGATCGCGGCAGCTCGGGCGGCCACCGCGAGCCAAGCCCAGAAGGCGTAGAGCTCCCACATATGCCCTAAATATCCGAGGTAGGCGCGTCGAATGGCCGGGGTTCGAAGAGCGAGGGCGAGATCCTGGGGCTCGACCCTGGGGCTCTTGGCGTGGAAGGGCCCGAGAGGGATGCCGGCCACGAGGAGGGCTCCGAGTCCAGCGAGGAGACTCGTGACGATGAGGCAGACGGCCGCGTCGGCCCCCCCGAGGAGCGCTACCAGGTGAGGGGTCGAAGAACCGAGGGTGAGCGCCCCGACCAGGAGGCTCACCACGAGTCCTCGCCGCCCCACCGTCCATCCCACCGCGAGCTTCAGTCCCACCGGATAGACGCCGGCCAAGGCCGCCCCCACGAGGACTCTCGAAAGGCCGGCGGCGACGCTGTCCGGAGCGACGACGAGCAGCGTGAGGTTCGAGAGCGCAGCGACGAGCGAGGCCCCGACAAAGAGCCTCCTAGGGTCGACCCGGTCGGCGAGGCCTGAGAGGGCCAAGGCGAGGGCGCCCCCCACGAAACCGAGCTGGGTCATGGAGGACAGATGCGCGAGGTCCGAGAGGGTCAGAGCATGGGCAGCGGCCAGGTCGGGGAGAATGGCCGTGACCGAGAACCAGAGGCTCAGGACCAGAACCTGAGCCACGGCGAGGCGGGTCACCGAGGCGGTCAGGTCCTTCGGGTTCGCCTCCTCGGGAAGCGAGGACGGGACGGCCATGTGATGAGAGTACGCGGCAGAGCGCACGCGGTGATGGAGGGGGGCTTGTTTCTCGCAGTGCTCGGATGTAGGTGTTCACGCACACAGTGGGTCAGGACGATCCACGAAAGGACGATCAAGGATGACGTCGACCACCCTAGGCTCACGCCACCGCACCACCCCTGCCGCGCTCCCTCGGATCGCTGACGGCTCAACTCCGCCCTCGGCCGCGAAAGCCACGACTGCGGCCTCGCCGCAGGCTCGGCGAGCGGCCCTGAAGCTCACCGGCCTCGAGGCGAGCGCGAAGGCGGCCCCGTCGGCCTCCGGAGCGCCGGCCCCCCGGAAGGGGCGCTTGGTGGCCCCGGGAGTCCGTCTTGCGGAGCTGCCGTCCGCCGCCAAAGCGGATCGAGTCCCGCCCCGGGATAAGACCCCTTTGGATCCGCGATTCGAGGGGTTGGCGGGCAAAGATCTCATCCTCGCCATCCGGGAGTCGGCGCGAGAGAAGAGCAACCTTGGCTACCGTCCCGCCCGAGAGGCCATGTTCGGCTCTATCGACAACCACAAGGGAGAGGTGGAGTGCGTGTACACGGGGCGTACGGTGCGCACCGAGGGCATCCCCAACGCTTCGGGGAAGAACGGGATGAACGCCGAGCACGCCTGGCCACAGTCCAAGGGCGTAAAGAAGACCCCGGCCAAGTCGGATCTTCATCACCTCTTTCCCTCCAACAGCGTCGCGAACTCCCGGCGTGGCAACCTGCCTTTCGGAGAGGTTCTCGGGGGCCTACGCTGGGACGATGGCGGGAGTCGTCTGGGGCGGAACACCAGCGGTGAGACCGTGTTCGAGCCTCGAGACACGAAGAAGGGGGACATCGCCCGGGCCCTCTTCTACATCAGCGCCGTCTACGGCCTCCCCCTCCCCAAGCAGGAGGAAGCCACGTTGCGGAAGTGGCACGAGCAGGACCCGCCCAGCACCCAAGAGAAGATCCGCACCGTGCGTATCGGAGAGACCCAGGGCAACATGAACCCCTTCGTACTTCACCCTGAGCTCGTCGACCGAATCCCACGATTCAACGGCTGATCGCGCCAGGAAGAGCAAGCCGTTCCGGAAGATACGCCGTGGGGCGCTGCTCCCCCGCTCAGGGCGCCTTTTCCGGGCGAGCCACCACGAAGAACTTCTTGAACGGGGCCTGAACGATATGCCAGGTCGTTGGCGTTCCCATCGACCAGGACACGTAGTCACCGGCGCCGTATCGACGCCTCTTCGGCTCCCCTTCGATCTCGATCTCGACCTCGCCTTCAAGGACCAAGAAGGTCTCGTCGCCGAGCTCGGACGTGTACGGCGGTGAAGTCGAAGGTTCCGAGACTCGCCATAGGCCCACCGCCAGCGTGTAGCCCCCGGTCCCTTCCATCCGGAGCGGAATGAACTCGCCAAAGGTGAACGGCGTGCCGTTCTCCATGTACTGGAAGGGTTGCCAGTCTACGTCGCTGACGTGCCCGCTGAGCCAGGGGCCGATGGCGTTCGATATCTCGGTTGTCATTTTCAAGTCCTCCTCGAAGGTTGATGCGCCGCGTCAGCCTCCGTGGGCCGTCGCCGCGACCTCGCGATCAAAGCTCGGCAAGACGCCTCCGGCTTTCCCTCTGGGGACCAAAGCGTTGTCAAATAGGGACATGAAGTCTTCTCTCAGCACCGAAGTCGTCCCGCCTCGGGATCGGCTCGCGTACTGGGAGGAAATCGTCTGCCGCACCTTCGTGAGCGGGAGGTGTCAGGCCGGCGCCGGGGCCGGACGGCGGGAGCGGGACCGCGTCGGGTTCTCCGGCCGGGTCGTGCCTCATCGACTGGGCGCGCTCGAGCTGACCGAGGTCTTCGCCACTCCGCAGGAGGTCGTGCGAACCCAGGCCCAGGCTCGAGGTTCAGACGCTCGATTCTATCTCCTGAGCTTCGTGCGGGCGGGAGCGACGGAGGTCGAGCAGCTCGGGGCCCGTGCGTGCCTTCAGCCTGGGACGTGGGCGCTCTACGACACGGCTTATCCGTATCGGCTCGCGCTGCCTCTGCCTTTTGACCAGGTCGTGGTGATGCTTCCGAGGGAAGAGATCCAGCAAAGGGTTCCCGAGATTGACCGACTCGTGGCGAACGTCGGGCCTTCGCAGGGACTCGAAGGAAGAATGGTGTCGCGATGGTTGGCAGCGCTCGTCGACGAGTTCGCCGCGGGCTCGCCCGACGCAGGTTCAGAATATCTCTCCAACCAGACCCTCGACCTCGTGGGGGGCGCGCTCAATCGGTTCGCGGGGTGGGAACCTCAGGCTTCCTCGAGTCTCAGGACACGGGCGCTGCTTCTCATCGACGAGCGGCTGAAGGGTCCGATCTCCGTGGAGGAGATCGCTTCGGCGTTGGGGGTGCATCGCCGCAGTCTGGCCCGCGCTTTCTCCCGGGATGAGGGGGGTCTCTCCGGAGTCGTTCGTCGCCAGCGCGTTCGGCAACTCCAACGGGAACTCGCGAGCAGCTCCGCCTCTCTGACCGCGCTCGCGTACGAGTGGGGCTTCTCGAGCCCAGCTCAGCTCAGCCGAGTCTTCCGCGCGGTTACGGGGAAGACGCCGAGCGAGTTTCGAGCCCTGCGCTTGCTCTCGGACGTCGAAGAGCCTCGGTCCTCGTAAAGCGCGGGCCTCAAACAGAAAACCCCGCGGGCCCTCGAAAGGACGCGCGGGGTTGGAGGCGGGCCCCCCGAAAGGGGCCGCGCCCGTGGAGCTTCTTAGATCAGAAGCCCATGCCGCCCATGCCACCCATGCCACCCATATCGGGGGCACCGCCGGCGGGAGCGGGCTCTTCCTTCTTGGGCTTCTCAGCGATGAGCGCCTCCGTGGTGAGGAGGAGCGAGGCCACCGAGGCCGCGTTCTCGAGGGCGGTGCGCACGACCTTGGTGGGGTCGATGACGCCGGCCGCGATCAGGTCCTCGTACTGCTCCGTCGCCGCGTTGAAGCCGAAGGCTCCGGTGCCGTTGATGACGCGGTCGAGGACGACCGAGCCCTCCTGGCCCGCGTTGAAGGAGATCTGGCGGAGAGGCTCCTCGCAGGCGCGATAGAGCAGGTTCACGCCGGCGTTCTGACCCTCGGTGAGCTCGGGCTTCGAAAGCGCGGAGCGGGCGCGGACGAGAGCCACACCACCGCCGGGGACGATGCCCTCCTCGCGAGCGGCGCGGGTCGCGTACATCGCGTCCTCGACGCGAGCCTTCTTCTCCTTCATCTCGACCTCGGTGGCGGCACCGACGTTGATGACGGCCACGCCGCCGACCAGCTTGGCGAGACGCTCCTGGAGCTTCTCACGGTCGTAGTCGGATGAGGTCTCCTCGATCTGGGCCTTGATCTGCTTGATGCGGGCCTGCAGGTCGTCGTTCGCGCCAGCCCCGTCGACGATGGTGGTGTTGTCCTTGTCGATGGTGACGCGCTTGGCGGTGCCGAGGTCCTTGAGGGTGATGTTCTCGAGCTTGATGCCGAGATCCTCGGAGATGACCTGACCGCCGGTGAGGATCGCGATGTCCTCGAGCATGGCCTTACGGCGATCGCCGAAGCCGGGAGCCTTGACGGCCGCGACCTGGAGGGTGCCGCGGAGCTTGTTGACCACGAGGGTGGCCAGAGCCTCGCCCTCGATGTCCTCAGCAATGATGAGGAGGGGGCGGCTGCTCTTGGCGACCTGCTCCAGGATGGGCAGGAGGTCCTTCATGTTCGAGACCTTCTTCTCGTTCAGAAGGATGAAGGGGTCCTCGAGGATGGCCTCCATGCGCTCCCCGTCGGTCACGAAGTAGGGGGAGAGGTAGCCGCGGTCGAACTGCATGCCCTCGACGAAGTCGAGGTTGGTGTCGAGGGACTTGGCCTCTTCGACGGTGATCACGCCGTCCTTGCCGACCTTGTCCATCGCGTCGGCGATGATGGCGCCGATGGTGGTGTCGCCGTTGGCGGAGATGGTGCCGACCGCAGCGATGTCCTGCTTGGTCTTGCTCTCCTGGGCGGCCTTACCGAGCTCCTCGGTGATCTGGCGAACGCCCCACTCGATGCCGCGCTTCAGCTCCATGGGATCGTGGCCGGCAGCGACGAGCTTGAGGCCCTCCTGGAAGATGGACTGCGCGAGCACGGTGGCGGTGGTGGTGCCGTCACCCGCCTTGTCAGACGTCTTGGAGGCGACCTCCTTGACCATCTGGGCGCCCATGTTCTCGAACTTGTTCTCGAGCTCGATCTCCTTGGCCACGGACACGCCGTCCTTGGTCACGAGGGGGGCACCGAACGACTTCTCGATGACCACGTTGCGGCCCTTGGGGCCGAGCGTCACCTTGACGGCGTTGGCGAGTGCGTTGACGCCGCGGGCAATCTCCTGCCGGGCGTGCATGTCGAAATGGATTTCCTTGGCTGCCATTGCTTCGGTCTCCTGATTTTAAAGAGGAAAGGCTGAGAGTTTGAGCAGCCGAGGCTACTCGAGGACGCCGAGGACCTCGTCCTCGCGGAGGATGACGTGCTCCTCGCCCTCGATCTTGATCTCGGTGCCGCTGTACTTGCCGAAGAGGATCTTGTCGCCGGGCTTGACCTCGGGGGACCGGGTCTTGCCGTCGTCGAGCACTTTGCCGTTGCCGACAGCGATGACCTCGCCCTCGATGGGCTTTTCCTTGGCCGAGTCGGGGATGATGATCCCGCCCTTGCTCTTTTCCTCGGCGGCAGTGCGCTTCACCAGAATGCGGTCCTGAAGGGGACGAAATTTCGCCATGATTTTTTGTTCTCCTCAGTGAGCGTCGGCGATGAAGTCGCCGTAACTGCTCGGGTTATCGAGCTCGGTTAGCCACCCGGGGGGTCCGGCTGCCAACCTTGGCGCTCCTTCTAGGCACCGCCCTCCGGAGCGTCAAGCGCTGTCGTTCGACGCCGAGCACTTTTGTTCGTCCCCGGCACGGCTGTCGTCTTTTTGACGCGCTCTAGGGACGGGGCACGAGCTCGATGCTGAGCTCCTCGGGGGGGCGGCTGGCGCCGTGGGCGGCCGCCAGTGCGCCCGCGGTCCCCACCACGGCGAGAGCCGCCAGAGCCCACATCCAGGGACTGAGGTCGGATCTCGAAGGCGGGCGAGTGGTGGTCACGGCCGGCGCGCGCCCCATGAGAGCCGGGGTCGCCCGCAGCCAGGGCGGGCGAGGGAGAGGAGCGGTGCAGGTCGCGAGGCCCGTGAGGGCTCGGGCCACCTGCTCGTGGTCGAAACCCTCGACCACGGTTCGTCCCGCCCTCTCCAGGTCGAGAAGGATACGAAAGCCGAGGGTGCCGTCTCGACGCTGCGGTGAAGGGGCGAGGCTGGCCACCAGGGTCCGGTCCGCGGCCGCTCTTCGCGTCAACTTGTATTGCGACTCGGAGATGTCCGCGCCCGCGGCGAGGCGGGCCCCGAGCTGCCGGATCTGCTGCAGCTCGAGGTCCGGGCTCAACCGCAGGCGTTCGGATTGGCGTAGACCGGGCTCGATCAAGATGGTCCCCACGACGCTGCGGTGTCCTGGGGCGCTGACCCGGAGGAGATGGCGCCCGGCCGGGATGGGCGGAAGGGGGCCGGGGAGC